>CALBUD010000001.1 GCA_937968065.1 Candidatus Iainarchaeum sp.
ATTACTCTGATTTTCATTGTTGTTTATTTTAAAGTTTATTAAAAAAAGTTATTTTTTTCTTTTTTTTTAAAATATCAAATGGTTTATTATTTGTTTTTTTAAGATTTTTTAATTCTTTTTCTTTTTTAATATTTTCTTGTTTTTTAACTTTTTTTTTCTTTTTAAACAATTTATCTACAATATTTTCTTGGTATCTTAGATTTTTTTTATCATATTTAATCTTTTTTGGTTTTTCAATAGTATCTAAAGAAGTATCTTCAGCATCATAAATAGCTTGATTTAAATAATCTTGATCTTTTCCCATAACTATCACATTTTATATTAAAAATAACAATAGAAATTATTAAAATACCTTTTAATTTAGAAAACTAACATAAAAGATAAATATATAAATATATATATGTATCATATACATATAGTAAAATATTTATTTTATGGTGACTATAAATGGTAAGATTAAGAAAGAAAAATTTAATTGAAAATGAAAAAGAAATCTTAAGTTTAAATCCAAAAAGCTTAGTTTCTCATTTTTATGAAAAAATAGATGTTACCACTGCTGGTATAGTTTTGTTTGTAGCTATTTTCTTAGAATCTTTAATTTTTTTATTCTTAAAAATGCCAAATATTTTAGAATATTTCACAATTAAGTTAATTACTAATTTTGTAGTTACTTGGATAATTTTAGGTTTTGTTCTATATCTTCTATTATATTTAATAAAAGGTAAAAGTAACTTAAAAGGCGGAGAATACAAAAAAATATTATCTGGTCTAGTTTCTTTTAGAGTTGTATCTATCTTTGCAATATTAATAATGTTATTAATATTTATGATTTTTATGCCAAATATCTTTCCAATTTTAACAATGCTTTTAAATAATCCAAATTTTCTTCTTGAAACAGGACTTTTACCTGCAATTGGTATTTGGGGTGGTATTGGTATATTCCTTTCTGTAATTTTTATGATTTTAATAGTTGTTTATTATCTTACAATGTTATATAATTTTGTTAAAAAGATGTATGAGTTTGAAGGTTTCTTTCCAAACTTTATAATGATGATAATTATATTAATAATAATGGGATTTTTATCATCTTTAATCTAATTTTTATTTTTTTTATAAAAATATAAAAGATAATTTATGACTTTAGAAAAAGTATCTAAAAGTACAGGTATTTTTATTACTGCTTTTTATGATTCTGGTTTATTTTTAACAATAAAAGAAAATGATAAAAAAAAAGATTTTTCTTATGATTTTTTTCCTTATTTTTATTTAGTTTCAGATAATTCTCTTATAGATAAAGATTTAGAATTACTTGAAAAAAATCTTAAAGGTATTTTTCAAATTACAAAGGTAAAAAAAGATAATCTAGAAAATGTCTATAAATTAGAATTTGAAAATATAGAATCATTAATTTCTTCAAAAGAACATTTATCAAAAAAAGAAATTAATTTATCTGTTAATTATTCATTAAAAGAATATGATATTCCTTTTTTACAAAGATTTTTTATAGATCATGATCTTTCTTGTTTTAAAAAAATAAATTTTACCTATAAAGATAACAAAATTCTTTCTTTTGAAATTATAGAAGATGTTTTGCCAGAAACTTTATCTCATTTAACTTTTGATATTGAAGTTTTACCTTTAAAAGATCTTTCTTTTCCAGAACCAAAAAGTTCTCCCATAATATCTATTTGTTTAATGGATGAAAATTATTTAAAAAAAGTTTTTTTCTTAAAAGAACTCTCTTATAATGAAACTAATTTTAATAAAAAAGAGTTTGAAAATACAAACATATCCTTTTTTACAGATGAATCTTTAATGATAGAATCTTTTTTTAAATATTTAGAAGAAAAAGATCCTGATTTAATATTTACATATAACGGAGATAGGTTCGATTTTGATTATATTTATAAAAGATATAAAACAATTAAATCTAAAGAAATTGTTTTTTCAAAAAAATTAACTTTTCATAAAAAAGGAAATGTCTCAGTTTCTTTAAATAATATAATCCACATAGATACATATATTCTAATGAGACTTTTAAATTATCTACAAATATTTAATTTTTCTAAATTAGATTTAAACACAGTTTATCAAAAAATAACTGGAAACAAAAAAATTATTTTAAAAGTTTCAGATTTTAGAGAACTATATGAAAAAAAAGAATATTCAAAAATTATAGAATACAATATAGATGATGTTGTTTCAACTTATTATTTATCAATTAATTATCTTTCAATAATAAATGAAGTTTCAAAATTAATTTCAACACCAATTTATGATGTTTTAAGAATTTCTGCAGGACAAATGATTGAAAAATTATTTATTCTTAATTATTTTAGACAAAACCTAATTATTGAAGAAAAACCAGATAAAGAAACAATTTCAAGAAGATATGAATATAGTTTTACAGGTGCTTTTGTAAAAGACCCTGTGGTTGGAATTCATGAAAATATTGCTATTGTTGATTTTAGAAGTTATCATATATCTATACTTATGGCATATAATATAAGTTTCGATACTATAAATATTCCTTCAAAAGAATCTCAAGAAGTAATTGGTTATAAAATTTCAAAAGATAAAAAAGGTTTTGTTCCTGAATTATTAAATAATTTTTTAAATTTAAGAATTTCTATAAAAGAACAAATGAATAAAGCAAAAAAAGAATCTCAAGAATATAAAAATTTATATGCAAAACAATATGCTCTAAAAATATTGCTTGCTTCAACTTATGGGTATATGGGGTTTTCAGGAGCAAGATGGTATTGTAGACCTTGTCTTGAAATCATGTATCATTTAGTAAGAACAAAAATACAAGAAACAATAAATAATTTTTCTTCTTTAGGTTATCTTGTAATTTATAGTGATACTGACTCTTGTTTTATAAAATTTGATGATTTTTCAAAATTTAAGAAAGATTTAGAAAAAATAAATAAATCTTTACCAGAATCAATGTCTCTTGAAACAGAAGGTTTTTTTAAAACAGGTCTTTTTGTAATGTCAAGAGATAAAAAGAAAGGTGCTAAAAAAAAATATGCTCTATTAGCAGAAGATGATTCTTTAAAAATAAAAGGTTTTGAATTTGTAAGAAGAGATTGGTGTTCTCTTGTAAAAGAAGTTCAAAAAGAACTTTTTATGATTCTTTTAAAACAAAAAGATATAAAAAAAGCAATTGATTATGTAAGAGAAAAAATTATTTCTCTTGAAAACAGAAAAATCCCTCTTGAAAAACTAGTTCTTCAATCTTTTATTCATAAAAAATTATCAAACTATAAAACAATTAATCCTGCAATATCTGCTTTATCTTTTGCAAAAAAAGAAGGTAAAAATATTAAAGAAAAAGATTTGGTTGAATATGTAATAATCAATTATCCTTCTAAAAACATTTCTGAAAAAGCAAGGCTTTATGATGAATCTCTTTCTCAAGAGTATGATGTAGATTATTATCTTAATCATCAACTTTTTCCTGCAATTATACCTATCTTAGAAGTATTTGATGTTTCTAAAGATGAGTTATTAACTGGAAAAAAACAAAAAGGATTAAAAGACTTTGTATAAAATATATAATTATTATGAAAAAATCTTTAAAACCTAGGCTCTTAAAAAATAAAACACCCACTAATCTAGTCATAAAAGAAAATAAAATAATTTTAAATCTTAAAAAAACTTCTATAAAACTTTTAATAAACACAAGTAATTTACCTAAAACATTTTATTCAACTACAAATGTTTCTAATTTAAAATCAATTAGACAAAAATTATTATCTGTTGAAAAAATATTAAAAGATGCAGAATATAAAAATTCTTCTCAATTAATTTTTTTAGATAAAAAAGAATTAGATAATTTTATTTCTTTTTCTAAACTTTATAAACAAAAATTAGTTTCTTTAAAACTTAAATATTTAGATTCAAAAATATCTTCAACAATGATAGAAATTTTAAAAGAATTATCTGCACACACAAATAAATCTAATTTAAAAGAAAATCTTAAATTTTTTGATAACTTTTTAGATGTTTATAATTTTTATAAACGGAAAAAAAATGATGAACCAAATAAACAATTATTCTCTTTAATGTTTAACTCTGCTTACAAAGGAGAAGAACAAATAAAAAGATTAAAAAAAATAATAAGTCAAAGATATTTTACTTAAATCTTTTTCTTTAATTGATTTACCCAAAAAGATAATGTCTCTGGTGAAAAAACACCTTCTTCTGTAATGAATTTATCAATTAATTCATTTGGAACAACATCAAAAGCAGGATTTTTAATATTTAATTTTTCTGGTCTTTCTTTTTCTTCCCAAACTTCATTAATATCTCTTTCTTCAATATTTTGAACAATGCTTAAAAAATCATCTGTTTCAACACAATGTGTAGAAGTTAAAACAATATGTGGTGTTTTATATTCTTTAGAAGCAAGACTTATAAGATTAGTTCCTAATTTATTCATAATAGATCCATCTTGAAAAACCACATCTGCTCCTGTAAAAAAATAATCCGTTTGTTTTAAAAAATGAGTCACAGTTGATTCTGTTATAAGTGTTGTTTTAATGCCATATTCAGATAAATTTCTTGCAGTTATTCTTCCTTGATACCTAGGTCTTGTTTCAGTACAAAACACTTCAAAATCAATTCCTTTATCATGTGCTTTTTTAAAAGCATTTTCAACTAAGGTAGAATGACAATGTGTTAAAACCTTCATCCCATTTGTTATTAGTTGAGAGGCCATTTCAGAAATGGTTTCATTTCCATTTTTTGTTTTTTCTTTATATTTTATAACTTCTTCTATTATTTTTTCTTTATCTTCTGAAAAACTTTTAACTTTTTGATAAATATAATTCATTGAATTTCTAAGTTTTGGTTCATTTGGTCTTTGAATAACCAATAGATTTATGTTTTCTTTTATTTCTGTAATTAGTTCTTTTTCTTTTTTATCTGTTTTTTTTAAAAGCTCTAATATTCCTTTTATTGATTCAAGTTCAATGTTACTTGCACCTTGTATCTTTATTTCTTTAATATCTTTTGCAATTTTTTGTATTTCTTTATCAATCATGAAAAAAACCTTTTAAAAAGCAGTATTTTAATTATATATTAGTATAACAGTATTATATTTAAAGGTTTCCTCACTATAATATATAATTAATATATACTTATTTTATTAATAGGATTTATTTTTCTTAGAGGTGGATATTTTGAATAAAGATTTAAACAATGCAGAACTTGAAGAATTTTTAAGCTCTTCTCTTCCAAAAATATGTGTAATTGGTGTTGGAGGAAGTGGAAATAATACAATCGAAAGAATAACAAATGTTGGTGTTGAAGGTGCATTTACAGTTGCTTTAAATACAGATGCTCAAGCTTTAATAAAAGTAAATTCTGATAAAAAAATATTAATAGGTAAAAAAACAACTAAAGGTTTAGGTGCAGGATCAAATCCAGATGTTGGAGAATCTGCAGCAGAAGAATCAAAAGAAGAATTAATAGATATAATTAAAGGAAAAGATTTAGTTTTTGTAACTTGTGGTCTTGGAGGCGGAACAGGAACAGGAGCTGCTCCTGTTGTTGCAAGACTTGCAAGAGAACAAGGTTCTTTAACAATTGGTGTTGCAACTTTACCATTTGCTGTTGAAGGAAGAAAAAGAATAGAAAATGCTTTATCAGGTCTTGATAAATTAAAAAAAGAAGTTGATACTTTAATAATAATTCCAAATGATAAAATTTTAGAAATAGCTCCTGATCTTCCATTAAATGTAGCTTTTCAAGAAGTTGATAAAATCTTAACAGAAGCTGTAAAAGGAATAACAGAACTTATAACAAGAGCAGGAATAATAAATCTTGATTTTGCAGATTTAAAAACCATTCTTTCAAAAGGAGGAATGGCAATGATTGGTGTTGGAGAATCAAATCTTGAAAAAGGAAATGATGCAAGAGCAATGGAAGCAGTTGAAAATGCTTTAACTTCTCCTCTTTTAGATATTGATGTATCTAGTTCAACAAAAGCTCTTGTAAATGTTATTGGTGGTTCTGATTTAACAATTAAAGAATCTGAACTTATAGTTGATACTGTTGCTTCAAAGATAAACGGAGATGCTCATATAATTTGGGGTGCAATGATTGACGATAATCTTGCAAATAAAAAAGTAAAAGTTATGGTTGTTATAGCAGGTGCAAATATTCCTTATTTAGAAGAAGGTTATGAATCTCTTGATTCAAAAGCAATGGAACTAGATATAGATAGTGTTTAAAGAAGTGATAAATTTATGGGTAAATTAAAAGAGTTTTTTGCATCATCAAGAAGAATATTAAATATTTCTCAAAAACCAACTAAAAAAGAATTTTGGTTTATGGCAAAAATAATAGCTTTAGGTATTTTAGTTATAGGTATTATAGGATATCTTGTAAAATTAATTGCAAGTATATTTTAAAAGTGATTGAACATGATTTTTACAATAAGAACAACTGTTGGTCAAGAAAAAGTAATTATAGACCTTTTATCAAATAAAGCAAAACAAGAAGAACTTGAAGTTTTTTCAATAGTTGAAATGGCAGACTTAAAAGGATATCTTTTAGTTGAAGCTGATTCTAAAAAAACTGTTGAAATTTTAGTTCATAATGTTCCACACATAAAAGGTGGAAAGATTGTTGAAGGAAATATAAATATAGGTGAGATTGCAGGTGTCTTAGAATCAAGACCATTGATGAGTTCTATAAAACCAGGTCAAACAGTAGAAATTATTCTAGGTTCTTTTAAAGGTTTTAGAGCAAAAGTTATAAGAACAAATCTTGCAAAAGAAGAAGTTGTTATTGAACTTTTTGATGCAAGTGTAAAAATACCAATAACCATAAAAGCAGAAAATATAAAATTATTAAATTAAAAATATTATAAAAGAGTGATAGAAATATGCCAACAATAAAAGTTTTAATTGAAGCTGGAAAAGCAAATGCTGGTCCTCCAATAGGTCCTGCTTTAGGTCCATTAGGTGTTAACACCATGGAAATTGTAAATGAAATTAATAATCAAACAAAACATTTAGAAGGTATGGAAATACCTATAAAGATACATATTGATACTAAAAAAAAGTTTTCAATAGAGTTAGGTTCTCCACAAACAGGAGCCTTAATAAAAAAAGAACTAAATATTAAAAAAGCAGCTTCAAAGGTAAAAGAAGAAGTTGTAGGAAACTTAACTTTTGATCAAGTTTTAAAAGTTACAAATGCAAAATATTCTCAACTTGTTTCAAAATCTAAAAAATCAGCTGTTAAAGAAATTTTAGGTTCTTGTAGAGCGATGGGTGTTAATGTTGAAGGTCTTCCAGCTCAAGAAATTATTAAAAAAGTAAATGCTGGAGAGTATGATTCTAAATTAAATTAAAGAATCATATTTTTTTCTCTTTCTTAAAATAAAAAGCTTTTTATTACTTAACTACTATATATTTATTAGTTTTTATAAATATATTTATAAGTAAAAAAGGTGATTTTTCTTGAAAATTCAAATAAAATATTTAATAGGTTTCTTTTCAATTTTTTTATTATTATTTGTAACAAGTAATATTTATGCATATAACGATCAATCAATAAGAATTGAAATGGTAAATACTGTAAGATCTGGTGCTAATTTTAATGTTCAATTTATAGTTGAAGGAGGAACCAGAAACTTTGATTATAATGTTTACTCTCCTGCTGGTGGAAGTTCTATAGCTAATGGATCAGGATCTGGAACCAAAACAGTACAAATAAATGCAACTGACTTTGAACCTTCTGCAAACCCATACCTTATAAGAGCAAAACTTAAAGATATTGACGATAATCCTTCAAATGACATCTATTATAAATATTTCACAGTCATAAGATCAGAAGATAAAACACCTGTAAGTGACTTACCTTTATTTTCAGGAATTTTTATTGCTTTAATAGCTGTTGCATTTATATCTTTTAGAAATTCTAAAACTAAAAAAAAATGAGAATGAATGGAAAATCAAACAAAAGAATATGACTTAGATATTTTAAAAAAAGCAGGAAAACTAAATTTTAAAACTCAAAAATTTGCACAAAAAATAATAAAGGTTGGTTGTGATCTTTCAAAAATAGGTCTTGAGATAGATAAGTTTATTTTAGATAACGATGCTGTTCCTGCCTGGCCTGTTAATCTTTCAATAAATAATGAAGCTGCTCACAACACCTATGATCTTGAAAACTCTGTTTTTTTAAAAGAAGATGATATTTTAAAAGTAGATGTTGGAGTTTCAATAAATGGAAATATTGCAGATTCAGCTCAAACAATTATTTTTAATAAAAAACATCAAGATTTAAAAGATGCAAGTTTAAATGCTCTCTTATCTGTTAAAAAAAAAATATTAGAAGATTATAAATCTTTAAAAATATCAGATATTGGAAAAATAATAGAAACTGAAATTAAAAAAAAAGGTTTTCTTCCTGTTTCAAATCTTACAGGACATGCTATTGAAAGATATAAGCCTCATGCCTCTCCTTCTTTTCCAAATGTTTCAAACAACATAAATATTTTTCTAAAAGATATTAACCTTCCTTTTGCAATAGAACCTTTTGCATCAACAGGAACTGGTTTTGTAAATGAATCTGAAAAAGTAATCATCTTTGAACATGTAGAAGATAGACCTGTAAGAAACAAAGATGCAAAAAACATTTTAGAAGAAATTAAAAAATATAATGGTATGCCTTTTTCAGAATACTGGATAGGAAAATCATTATCCACTTTTCAAAGAAGATTTGCTTTAAGAGAGCTTTTAAAAAATGAAATTATTTCAAGCTATCCAGTCTTAATAGATGTTAAAGATAGTTTTATCTCTCAAGCAGAAACAACCTTTATAATTGATGAAAAAGAAGGTGCTTTAGATTTGGTGAATATTGATGAATTATAAAGAAGTTTTTAATAAAAGAGGACTTTTAAAAATGTCTTTAATATCTGCATCAATAATTATGTGGATGTTTTTTTATACTTCTTCAAATATTTCAATTAACTCAATAATCATCTTTGATCTTCCAAGAATAGTCACAACCATTTTAACTCTAGACTTTTTGTTTTTTCTTTTATTTTTTCCAATAACCACAGCAATTTGTATAGCCTTGTCTGTCGGAAAAGACAAACATGTTGATCTTTTAGAGATATTTTTAGGTATAACTGTTGGTTTTTTAGCCTCTTTTTTATTATTTACATTCTCATCTAACTTTTTATTATTTGCAATGTTTTATCTAGTATCTCATCTTATCTTATCTATTCTAACTTATAATAAATTTAAAGATAGAGGTAATCTTACAACTCTTGCAAATTTTGCAAATTCAAAAATAGTTCTTTTAATATGTCTTTCTTTGTTTTTAACAGTTTTTTTAATAATTCTTCCAAATCAAGCAAGCTATTCTGAAAAAATGAAAGTTGGTCTTGTAAATCTTTTTGTTGGAGATGATATTAGTAATTGGCTTGGCACTTCATATAGCATAAGTAAAGCAAGCACAGTTTCTGCTGTAAACTTTATAACAGAGAAAGAAGAATACCAAAGATTAAAAAACATACAGAATACAGATGTTTATAATTATATAGATTTTATGGAAGATTTAAAAAAAGAGGTTTCTGAAAAAACCTCAAAAGAAGAAATTCAAAGAATATATGCAAATCTTGATTCTTTAGAAGTTAAAAATAATATTTATCATACAATTTCAAATATGCCTTTAATGATTGTCTTTAATCAATTTTTTGCATTGTTTTATGCAATTATTTTTGCAACAGTTGCACAATTATATCTTTCAATTGCCTTTTCTTTAATAGGACTTTTATATGTTTATATTTTCTTTAGAGTTTTTTATGGAAAAAAAGAAAAAGAGGATTAAAAAAAGATTATATATGAAAAAAATATTTTTAATTATTGGCTTTTTAATTTTACTATCTTCTCAAATATTCTCTTTATCTTTATTTGGTGCTCAAGATATTTCAAAAAAATATCTTTCAGAAAATGAAATGATAGATACTTTTACACAACCAAAAATATCTTGTGAAAATCAAGATTATTTTGTAATACCAATAATTAATTCTTTAGGAGAACCTGTTCTATTTATTCCAATTTCTATAAAAGATTCAGAACTTTATATAAGTAAAACAGATTCATTTAACATAAAGCTTATAAAAACTGAATATCTTTTAAAAGAACTCATAAATTCTGATCCAAATAACTATTTATCTTCTCAATTAATAGATAGGTTTGATTCTTTAATAAATGTTCTCAATTCTAAAAAGGCACAACTTGAAGGTCTTTCAAACAAAGGATATTCTTTTGATGTAAATGATAAATTAACGATAACTACAAACAATTTAGATAATTTAATTTCTTCTTTAACTATTTTAAGAGAGAATCTAAATCAATTAATAATAAATCAAAATTCTTTTTTATTTTCTCCTGATTGTGATGACACCTCTTCTCTTTTAGTTTCTTTTGAAGATTCTTTTAAAGGATATAATGAACTTTCACAAATATCTCAAAATTATCTTCAATCAACAGATCAATTAATAACAGCAATTGTTTCTGATGAATCAATACCTTCTCAGGACACTTCAAGTATTATCTCAATAGCATCAGCTCCTCAAAATATAACTTCTCAAATAAACTATATTTCTGAAAGATTATCTTCTACAAGTTCTTTTTATTTAAAAATATCAAATAACCTTAAAGGTTCTTTAGGAGATCAAAAAATAAAAATACATGTTGATAATTTAGTTTTAAGAAAAAATTATGTAATTTTAAAAGATCTTTATGAAAAATATGATTCTTCTTTTCCAAACTATAGCAACTTAGAGGCTGTTATTCAAACAATTTTAAATCCAGAATATAGATTTTACTGGAAAGAGATAGAAGAAGTAAATAATATTCAATCTTTGTATAACGATATTAAAGAACATTCTCAAAAAGCTCAATATTCTCAAGCAATTTCAAAAACATCTATTTTAAAAACAAAATCTTTAAAAGTTTTAGAAGCTGGTTTCAATGATCAAGAAACAGAAACTGATTGGTTTTATTATATTTCTATTGGAGTTATAATTATTATTTTAATTATCTTTTTAATAATTTTAAGAAAAAGAGGGTTTTCTAAAAAAAAGTTTTCAAAGAAAAAAACTTCTAAAAAAGAAACTGATGTTTTTAATTTTGAAGATCCTTTTTAATTTTTAAAATTTTCTTTTTGTTTATAATCTCTTAAAAATTTATTAAACTCAACATAATCTTTTGGAACTTTTTCAACAAGTTCTAAAATAAATTTAGTTCTGTTTAATATTATTTCAGACATTCTTACTTTTGATATGTTATGTTCAGTACAAATTTCTTTTAAAACATCACTATTATAAACAATTGGAAGTTCTTTTGTAAAAAGATCACTTTGAGAGGTTACGCTTTTTTCTTTAAATTTATCTATTGATTTATAAATAACATTATATTCTATTTTATTATCTTTTTTATTAAATCCTTTAATCTCATCAATTTCTTTTATTTCTCTTTTATTTTCACCAATACCTGCAAAACCAGTTACAACAACAATATCAAGACTTGTTAAAAGTGAAGGATCTAAAGAGATTGGTGGTGTTGTTATTCTTGTAATTAAACTTTCTGTACTCTTTGAGTGAACTGTAGATAAAGAAGAGTGACCAGAAGCCATACCCTGAAACATTAAAGACATTTCTTCTCCTCTAACTTCACCAATGATTAAATAATCAGGTCTTTGTCTGAATGATTCTTTTAAAAGATCATTCATTGTTATTTCACCATATTTTTTTCCTGTACTATCAGGTGGTCCAAAACCAGGTCTTGTTATTTGTGGAATCCAATTTTCAAGTAAAAGATTAATTTCTCTTGTGTCTTCAATTGATACAACTCTTTGTGCTTCTGGGATAAAAGAAGAAATTACATTTAAAAGTGTTGTTTTTCCACCAGCTGTAGGCCCTATAAGAACCATATTTTTTTTAAACTCAATTAATGTCCAAAGATATGCAACAATCTCTGGTGTTACAGTTTCTGATTTTATAAGATCAACTGTGGTTAAAGGTTTTTGAGGAAACTTTCTAATTGTAAATGTAGGTCCTCTAGTTGAAACATTTGAAGTTAAAGTTGCATTTACACGAGAACCATCTGGTAAAATAGCATCTAAAAGAGGAGAGGCATATGAAACATAACTTTTACAAAGATGTGCTATTTTTATAACAAATTGTTGAAGTTCATTTTCTGTATTAATAGATATATTTGTAACTATGTGTCCATATTTTCTATGAACTATAAAAATAGGTATACCTATACCATCACACTCAATATCTTCAATTAATGGATCATGCATTAATGGTTCTATCTTATCAAGTCCACTTACCTGTCTCATTATATAATATACTATTTTTTCTTTTTTTTCTTTATCAAGTTTTACTTTATTTTTTGTAAATATTTTTTCAATTAAAGTATACATTTGATTTTCATCATTAAGGTCTGATAATGAGATTTTATTTATTAAAGTATCTCTAGTATTTTTTAAAACTTGTTCTTCTTCTTTTGTAAGTTCTGGTTCTGCAACAACATATGTTCTTCCATTATTATTTTCTTTTATGAAAGCATATGCAAAACCATGTATAAGCACTTGATAATTTTCAGGAAGTAGTTCTTTTGGAGGTTCAAAAACAGGTTTCGCAATTTCTAAAGATTCTTTTTTAGCTATTTTGTTTAATTCTTTTTTATCTTCTTTAAATGTAAAAATTTTTGAGAAAATACTTGCTCTGTCTTTTTTAACAACTTTTGAAACAGGTTTTTCTTTTCTTTCTTCAATTACAGGTTCTATTTTCTTTTCAATAACTTTTTCTTTAACTTTAGTTGGTTTTTTAGAAAATAGTTTTTTAAAGAAAGAAGGCTTTTTAATTTTATAAATAGGTATTTTTTTAAAATCTAGTTCTTTTGAAAATTCAGATAATAGGTTATTTAACTCTATAAATTCTAATATTTCTTTTTGATTTTTCTTTTTAAAATTAGAGTATAATTTTTTTTCTTTAAGTTTTAAAATAGCGTCTTTTTTAGAAATTTTTCCTAATAAAAAATTTGAAATAATTTTTTCTTCTTCTTTATCTTCTTCAATTTTTTGAAGTATTTCTATTTTATTTGTTATTTCTTTTGTTTTTAAAGAAGAAAAAATCATATTTCATCAATATTCCCTATAAAATCAATTTTTTTCTTTTATTTCAGCACTATTATCTAGTTCTGTTTTTTTATTATAAAGATCTTTTAGGATATTAAGTTTATCACTTACATCGTTAATCATATCTGCAATCTCATTCCAAATAATTTTTCTTTGATTTGTATTATATTCAAGATTTTTTTGATTAACTTCTTGTAAAGTTGCATAAGTAAATTTTGTAATTTCTTCTTTTTCAAGTTTATCTTTAGTTTTTTTAATTTCTTGTGAAATTGTTTCTTTGTGTTCCTCAAGAGCTCTTAAAATCTCTAACTTTGCCACTATAGAATTACAATTTGTTGAAATTGTACCAATATTTTCTTTTATTTCGTTCATATTTTTAACACCTTCTAAATAATTTTCATAAATATATTATAAATTATTAGTTCGTTTACTTTATAAAGCTTTCTTTTTTAATTATTGTGTGTGTACCATTTTTTCTTTATTGTTGTATATCTCTATATAGTATTTAAGATTTTCAGCTCTTAAAATTTCAAAAAAACATTCCCCAAAACTAATATCTTCAAAAACATCATCTTCAGAAAGAGTAATTGTATTATTATCTTCTATGATGTCATAATCTTCTTTAAGATAATTACTTAGATAATAATTTTCTTCTCCGTCATAAACCACAACACAGATTTTACTACTATAGTTATTTGATTTAATATAATCTACAAAAGAAGAATTTAAAAGATCTAAACTTTCTTCAGAAAGCTCATTTTCAACTAAATATTTTATTTCATTTTTATAATTATTAATTATTTTTTGAGCTTTGTTTTCTTGAAAGTTAATATTTTTTGAAAGTAAGAATAACATTGTTGTAAATATCATTATAAAGATAACAATTATAATATATGTAAATCCTTTTTCTTTCATTTTTTCACTTTTTATGTCCAAATCAATATATTTAATGTTTTATGACTATCAAAAAAATAATAGTTAACTGCATAAACAGGAAGATTTTCAGGAATTGTTTCTCCAAAAGTTAAACAATTTTCACTCTCTTCTAAAAAATCACAAAGTTTTACAGAATATTTTAAATTTATATGTGTATAAAAAGAATTATAGATTGCTTCAACATTATTTTCAGAAACACTCTCTCTAAAATCATTTTCTTGTGCTTTAAGATTTATAACATCATAGGTTTTATCTAAAAGTGTTTTCTCTTTATAATCATTGTAGGTATAACTATTAAATAAAACTAACATAAACAATATAAGAATCATAATAGCTATTATAGCTTCAACAGACTTTATCATAATTATTTCAAAATTTACTTTAATAAACCATATAGCATATTTTCAACTATAGAATAATATTTAGCTTCATCATCATTTTCTATTAAATATTCTGGAGGAAGAGCATAATAGGCAACTCTATTAGAATTACTTAAAACAATTAATGGAAAGACTCCATCAGAACCATAAGAGGTTTCTTGATCTGAAAAAAGTCTTGATCCATAATCAAGTTTTAATGGAGTTGTTATAGGTCTTAAAGTTTCAATAATTGCAAAATCATCTCTTACTTCAAGAAAACTTCTAAGTCCATAGACAATAGAATGATCTGAAGAAGGCACTAAAACTCCGTTATTTGTAACTGGCCTTTTAAATTCTAAAACTATTCCTGAATATTCAGAAACTGTTTTTTTTTCACATTCTTTAACTTCACAATAGTTTTTAAGATAGGTAACTCCTAAAAAATCATCAAATCTTATCATATAATTATCAGCATTTAATCTTGCCCATCCACTTACAAAGTTTGAATCAAAAGAACCTTCAATATCTCCTTTTGTTAAATATTGATCACTCTGTGTTTCAAGTTCAATTCCAGCATCTCCAACCCAGACAAGTCTTCCTCCTTTAGATACATAGTTCATAAACATTTCAAGCTTTGGAGTTGATATTTTTCTTGATCTTGTAACTATTACTAAAGCTTCACTTTTAAGTTTTTCTTCACTAAGATAATTAATATTTTCTAACCTAACATTCATCCCAATTATCTTATTATCTTTTATTGTTTTTTCAAGAAGATATGGATTTCCAAGTCCTTCTGTATCATTAGGGTTATAGACTATAAGAATGCTTGGTTGTTGTTTACCTGTCATTAATGTTTGAGTTCCCCAATATAAAGAACACATGCCAGGAACAGATCTACATCTCAGGGTTCCTGCCCACACCATTAGATAAAGTAAAATAATTATTAATAACACTATTGTTATAATTTTCCAAATAAGTTTTTTTTTAATCATATTTTATCTTTCTCTTTACATAAATATTATAAGAGTAAGTTATTTAATAGTTTCCTATATATTAATATATATTAATGGTGTTATTTTATGAAATTAAAACAAATGAAAAATACAAATCAAGGTCCAAGTAGTGTAATTGGAATAATGAAATTTAATGAAAGCATGGGTGGATATAAACTATCCCCTGAAATGATTATTGGTTTATCATTAGGTTTTGTTGTAGTTATATTAATTTTAAAAATGTTTATTTAATTAGGTTTTATTAAAACCTTTACAATTTCTTCTTCTCCATTTTGATTTAGATATTTTGAGATTCTTTCAAATAATTTAAAATTTCCTACAAATCCATAATTTCCAATTTCAATATTTTCTTTATTATTAAAAATATTTATATAATAATCATCTTCATTATCTTCATTATTTATGTTATAATCTTGTATTTTTTCATATGTTATTAATGTTTCTTTTTCTTTATAAAAATTAACAATTGGATTTTCTTGTATTTCTTCTCTAATTCTTGATTTAACAATTGTTTTTCTATCACAATCATATATTTTTAGATTTCCATTTGTAATCTCAATTAAACAATTTGTTTTTCTATTATTAATATCTAAAAAATTAAATAACAAATATTTATTTTCTAATTTATTGATTATTTGTATGTTTTGTTCAGTTTCAAATGATTTGTCTGAAAATAAAAGTGAATCGTTTATAGTTGTTACATTAATAACATTGTTTGGTATTCTGACCTCGTGATTTATAAGATCATCTTCACTTGTATTTTCAATTTCTAATCTATAAAGGTTATTTCCTAAATTATAAACAGTTACGTCTGGATTTGTTTGAGAGTTATAATCTTTTAAAAAAGAATCTTCTGGTTGAAATCCATCTGTTTTTTTAAGATAAATTGTTTTCATACTATTTTGGTCAATATCCATATTTATCCAGATATAAAAAGATTCATCTTCTTCTATTTCATAATCATAATGATTTATTTGTAAGTCTTCTAAGATAATTTCAATTTCTTCATCTTCTTCTATAATTATTAAAAATTCAGGAGTGTTTGGAAAACCTATAAATTTATGTTCATTTAAAGAATTTTTTATAACTACAGGGTGATTTTCTTTTAAAGAATAGTTTAAAGTGTCTTGATAGTTAAGAGTTATTTTTCCAAAAGTTTCTCTATTATAAAATAAATCTATTTCAATATTATTGTTATCTATTAAAAAATCATAATAATTAGTTTGAATTTTTGCATCTTCAATAAGTGAGTTATCAAAAAATAAAGTTAATCTGTCAATATAATGTTCTTGTTTATTTTTAATAATTATTTTTCCTGAGTTTATAGAACTTTGTGTATTATTATTTATTTGATAATCATTTATCTTACATTCAGCCTCTCCTAAAAAATTACTTTTAAAATTAAAATTAATATACCAATAATCATCTAAATTAACATCTACATTATCAATTAGATAAAGTCCACTTATATTTTTGTCATACAATTTTAAATTATTTTCTTTTAGTTCACATAAAGAATAATTATCATTATCTTGATAATTAAAATAAATATTTACATCCACCGGTTCAATTATATATTCTCCAAAAATATTTGAATAATTTTGTTTACTTTCAATAGTAGTGTCTTCAAAAGCATAAGCTTCTCCTTCAAAATTAATTATCTCTCCACTAATAATTTCTATATTTTTAAGATTATTAGTATCTAAAAAAGATTCTTTAAAAATATTTGTTTTTGTTGGAATTTCTAAAGAATTAAAATTATAAAATTTAGAGTTATTTAAAATTGTTCCATAAAGATAATCATCTTCTATAACATAATTACTATTTGCTCTTCCATAATTATTATCTAATAATAAAAGATAAGTTTGATTATAATTACTATCTGTATAAAAATTATAAATAATTATGTTATCTATTAACTTTGAAAAAACTAAATTTGAAAATTGTGCATCTTCTTGAAAAGAAGTTTCTGGTAGAAATTTAGGGATGGCTGTAATTACAGCTAAAATAACAAAAACAAATATTACAAAAGAAACTATCCAGTCTATATGCTCCATATTTATTCAAAATTATTCTACAGTTATTGTAAGATTGTTTGTAATAATGTTTGTTTCTTCCATTCTAAATGGATGTTTGTACTCCACAACAATATTACACATTCTAATATTATTTATAAGATTACCTATAAGGTTAGGATCAATAGCACTAACATTTACTAAAATTTCTGGTTTTGTATTTCTATTAACTTTCATATTTAAAAGTGCATTTTCAGATATGAAAATAAAATTATTACAATCTTTTCTAATAGGATCAAGATCTAAAACTTCAATTGAAGCAATATCTATATCAATTGTACTTTTATTATCAAGAGTTAGTCTTAATATTTCAACATTTGTGACATTATTATTCACATCATACTTTAGTTTAACATCTGTTTTATTTAAACTTGTTGTAAAACTTATGTTTGGTTCTTTAATAGTTATTGTTATTGGAATTTCTTTTACTTCTCTAAAAACAGAACTATTAAATATTAATTTTCCTTCTAAACTATCATCTCTTGCAGTCTGTGGAACTGATATTGATATACTTTTTGTTTCATTTTTAGACGCATCTACAAATATGTTTCCTAAAGGATATGTAAACCAAGAATTTACATCTTCATTATTGTTACTTGTAATTTCTAAAGATAAAGTTAAATCAGGAATTGAAATTTTATTTCTGGAATTATTTATTGTTATGTTATAATTTTTATTTTCTCCACTTTTTATTTCTCCAGATAAATTTCCTGTAATAGGTACGTTTGGTTCTTCTATAATTTCAAAATTTATTTTTTTTTCTTGTTCTTTATATTTTACTCGTACACTAATGTTATTAGTTTTCTTTTTAGTATCTTGCACAATATATCTTAAACTTATTTTATCTTCTGTTAAAGGATATAATAAAGCATCTTGTTTACTTATCGGGTCGTTATAAAAATCAACAGTTATAAAATCCCATTCTTTAATATCTCCCTCTATAATTAAATCATCTACATTATAAGTTGTTGTTTGAGAGGTATTTTCATAATAAATTTCTAAAATTGCTGTTTGTCCAACATATACTTTTTCAGGAAAAACAATATTCTTAATATTAATAGGAATATTTTTTTCTAAAGTTACTGTTTCAAGTTTTATTTTTGTGCTTTTAAGATCAATTTCTTTTTTTAATTGATTATATCCAGTTGCTTGAACACTATAATGATAATTTCCTTTTTTTATTTTTGTAATTTCGTTATTTGATAAAGTTTTAATCACGTTTGTAATCATTGGATCTTTTGAAATTCTAATAACTGAAGGAATCACATCTCCTTCTGTGTTCTTAACATCAAAACTTACTTCTACTTGATTTAAAAATAAAAAACTAACGGCATAATAGATTCCAAAACCAATAAGCAAAATAACTAAAATAACTGTTATCATCTGATTATTGTGTTTATTTGGTTTATCTTTATAACTATCTGAATAATAACTATTATTTCCTGAAAAAGGATCAAAATCTTTACTCATTTATTTTACCTCATTTGCTTTTGATAAAGCATATCGTGTACTTAAAAGTTCGTCTTTAAGTTCTTTTATAAGTTCTAATGCAATTTTTTCTTTTTCATTATTACTTCTGTTAATTTCATTAACATCGTTATTTAATTTTTTAATAACTCTATACATTTCTGTAATTTCATTCTCAACTTTTATTAAATGAACATTAAGTAATGTTGAATTTTTTTCATTAATTTTTATTTTTTTAATTAATTCATTTTCAAGATTAGTTACAAGTGATTCTTTTGCTTTTTCTTTTGCTGAAAGCCATTTATAATCTTGTATTTTTTTAGTAAGCTCTCTTATTGAGTTTTCTTTTTCACTAATTATTCTTAATAGTTCTTCTATTGATTTTTTTTGAGTTAAAATATTTAAATATTTATGTTTTATTTTTTCTTTAGCATCTTCTACAAAAGAATTAAATAAATTTATTTCGTTTTTTATTTCTTCTTCTAAATCATAGAATATTTGTGGTCTTGTAATTGCTTCTTTAATATTTATTAACTCGTGATTTATTTCTTTTTTGTTTATTTCAAGAAAAATTTGAGAGTTAATTTTATTTGATATCATTAAAAAATTTTGATAAAAAAGATCCATTTTAGACCCAATTAATTCTGAGGAATACTGTATTGCAGTATATTTATTAATTTCTAGTATTTTTCTTGCAAGAAGATCTATATTTTCTTTTAAATAGTTTAATTTTTCAATAAGTTCTTTTTTTTCTAGTTTATATAAAGGAGTTGACATTTCTCTATAAATCTCTCTTGATTTTAATAGAACTTCATCTAAATATTCAAGTATATTTTTCATATCTTCTCATCTATATATAATATAATAATTTAATAAACATATCTTTTTTTAAAAATTATATAATATTCTATATATTAGCTTAAAAAAACCTT
>CALBUD010000002.1 GCA_937968065.1 Candidatus Iainarchaeum sp.
AAACTATTTTTAAATCTTTTAACTAAATCCATTTATCAATAATTTTTTGTTTTTGACTTTCTTCTTTTTCTTTTATAAATTTATTTAATATAGAAGAAACTCTTTCATAAGAAAAATCAAATTTATCAACAAGCATGTTTTCTATCTTTTTTTTATTAAAATTATTTTTATAAATCTCAGGAGATTTAGAAATTATAGGATTATCAAAGATATCATAAATTTCTTTATAATTAAAATTAATAACTTTATTTTTTTCTTTTAAAACTTTTTCAATATTTTCAAAAGAATTATTTTCTAAAACTAACTTTAATGCTGTTTTAGGGCCCACTCCTTCTATCTTATCATTAAAATCAGTTCCAATTAAAATTGAAAGATAAATTAGTTTTTCTCTAGTTATATTTAATTTTTCTAAAACTTTTTCAAGATATATAATCTCAGGAGATATATCAACATATATATTTTTAGAAGGTATTTTTTTCTTTTTAGAAACAGTTAAATTTCTAACCAAGTTAGGAGAGTTAAACAATAAACAATCATAGTCTTGAGAGACTGTATAATCTAAAATTTTTTCTCTTGTAAGATAAGATATCTGAGCTTCAGCTTCTGAAGGTGCATTAATAATTGAAACACCCATATAAGATAAAAGTTCTTTTGATTCTTCTATAATATTTTCATCAATAGATGCAAATCTTTTAGAAAATTTATTCATGTCTTCTAAATCCCCTCTCTCTACTGCATCTTTAAAACTTTCTCTTGCAATTTCTTTTCTTTCTCTTCTTTCATTTTGAGTTTTATGTTTTAAATCTATACTTTTTCCATCATATATAAAATAAATATCTATATTGTTTGATAACAAATTTAAAATTCTATAAAACAAACCATTTAAATGACTTGTAACTTTATCATCTTTATTTTTTAAAGGTTCTCCATCAATTCCTCTAATAGTTGTTATAAATTGATAAAGTATATTTGAAGCATCAAAGCCAAATTTTTTATTTGAAAAAGAAGAATTGATTTCAAACTTTTGTTTTGCGTCTTCTATTAATTTTCCTATAGCAACACCCATAATATATAATTAAATAGAAAAAGTATATAAACCTTTATCTATATATAATATTTATTAGATAAAGTTTTTTTTATCTATAAAAAGCACTCGTAGTATAGTGGTTAGTATGTGAGCCTTCCAAGCTTAGGACTCGGGTTCGAATCCCGACGAGTGCACTTTTTTTTAAAAAAATAAAAATGAATAAAAAATGAGTCCAAAAACAAATTATGCTGCAAATGCAATTAAAAAAATACAAAGTGTAAAAAAAGGAGAAACTAGAAACAAACCTAATCTATCTCCTGCTAATGAATTAGAATTAAAATATGCAGAACTTAGAAAAAAAATTCTTTTAGAAGAAAGACAAAAATTAAGAAAAGAAACTAGAAAAAAAGTAAAAAATATTTTAAATGCTGAAAAAATAGATATTGCAAAAGAATTAAGTGGACTTAATATTCTTGTTGGTAAAAAATCAACAAAAGAAGAAATAAATAAGTTGATTAAGCAAGAAATTAAAGAACTTCTTCTAAAAAGAAAAGAAAATAAATTAGATATTATTGAATTTGAAAATAATAAAAACATTATACAAACAATAGGTATAATTTTTACAAAAACAGAAAATAAAAATTTAATTGAAAATTACAAAAAAATTATTAATCAAATGATTTTAACATCAAATATTCAGTTTAAAAATGATAGTTATCAACAAAGATTATTTATTAATTATGCAATTAAGGAAATTAAAAAAACATTTGAAAGATCTGAAAATATATATAATACTTTCAGAGAATTATATAAAATATTTAACAATTAAAAGAAATAAGGAAGAATATTTAATAGAAGTAAAAGAACTATTAATATTCCAAAGAACTTTGCTATTTTTTTCATTCTCTTTTTCTCATTCCATCTTTTTGGAAGATATCCTTCAAATACTATTTTTGACATCGCACCACCATCAAATGGAAATACTGGTAAAAAGTTAACTGTTGCAATTAAAAAGTTTAAAATTGCTGTCCATAAAATAACAGCTAAAGTGTGTTTATACCAATAATATTTTTGAGGAATTACATAAGAAGAATCATATCCTACATTATATGTAAAACCTAATCTTCCCATATCGTTAGGAGTTAGATAAACTTCTCTATCTTGATTTGTATCAGTATTTTTTACAACAAATTTATTTTCAAAATCTTGTTTTGTAGCATACATCAAATCATATCTATTATTTATGGGCACATCATTTATAGAAACAATTAAATCATTCTTTTCTAAAGCTCCATAAGCAGGACTATCAAAAACAGTTCCACAAACAGACATATTTTCATCTACTTGATGCACAGAAACATATGATTCTCTTTCAATTGCAATTGATTTTGAATAATCAGATATACTTGGTGCAATTAATATATAAATAATAATAAATACCACAGCAATTATAGCATTACTTGTTGGACCTGCTGCAAGCATTCTTATTACAGATCTATTTTTTTTCTTTGCAATTTCTTTATCATCAGGTTCAACAAAAGCTCCTAAAGGTAAAATACCAGCTAAGATAAAACCCATTGATTTAACTTTTGCTTTAAATGTTCTAAGCATCGTTCCGTGTGAAAGCTCATGTATAATTGCTGAAAAAATTAATATTAACCAACCATACCATGGTATTAAAAAATCAATTTTTGGCATTTTAACACCAGGAATTACAAGCCCAACACCAGGACATGCTGAAGAAACATTTCCTGCAAATAACTTAATTATTATATCATATGCTGAAAAAACTAAAGATGCTAATGTAAATCCTGAAAGACCCATTAATCCAGATAGAACAGCCATAAATATTACAAAATTACCTGAAATTAATGGATTTGAACCTAATAACATTTTTAAAAAAATATAATATAAAAATGTGAAAATAACAGTAGATACAATAAATAATAAAAATCTATAAAATTTATTTTTTATTTTTTCTTTTAAAACATAATCAAGACCAAAAGATCCAAATCCTAAAACTATTCCAATATCTGTTAAAACATTTAATGTTTTTTTAGGTTTTGCAAATCTATCTAAATATTTAATAAATCTTCTTGTTTT
>CALBUD010000003.1 GCA_937968065.1 Candidatus Iainarchaeum sp.
TTAAAAAATATAAAATAATTTTTAAAAAAAGATAATAAATGATGTCAGTTTTTTTTGAAATTGCAATAATTATAGGAATTGCAACATTAATAGGTCTTTTTTTAAGATATTTTAAACAGCCTTTAATCATAGGATATATCTTAACAGGTCTTATAGCAGGACCTTATCTTTTTAATATTATTAGTGCAACTGAAACTATTGAAATTTTTGCATCAATTGGTGTTTCTTTCTTACTTTTTGTTGTTGGTCTACATCTAAATCCAAAAATAATAAAAGAAGTTGGAAAAGTTTCTTTAATAACAGGTCTTGGACAAGTTATTTTTACCTCTGTTTTTGGTTTTTTAATTTCAAAACTTTTAGGTTTTACAACAATTGTTTCTATCTATATAGCAATAGCTTTAACATTTAGTAGTACAATAATTATCATGAAACTATTATCTGACAAAGGAGATACTAATAGATTATATGGAAAAATATCTATTGGTTTTTTAATAGTTCAAGATTTAATAGCAATAATTATTTTGATGATTGTAACTTCAAGTGCAAATACAAATAATGTTTCTCTAGAACTTTTAAAAACTTTATTTATTGGTATTATAATTATTGGTATTATCTTTTTAATAGGTATTTATATTCTACCATGGATTACAAAAATCATTGCAAAATCTCAAGAACTTTTACTTTTATTTTCAATTAGTTGGGCTTTAGTTTTATCTGCTGTTTTTTATATTTTTAATTTTTCAATTGAAGTTGGTGCTTTTTTAGCAGGAAT
This sequence comes from Candidatus Iainarchaeum sp., assembly GCA_937968065.1. Taxonomy (GTDB): domain Archaea; phylum Iainarchaeota; class Iainarchaeia; order Iainarchaeales; family CSSED10-239; genus Forterrea. The sequence continues at coordinate 773 of CALBUD010000003.1, forward strand.
GACTTTATCAATGTCTCCTTACAGACATGAGATTAGTTCTAAAATGAAACCAATAAGAGATTTTTTTATTGTTATTTTCTTTATTTTTTTAGGATATCAAATGGGTTTTGCAAGTATTTCTCAGCAAATAATTCCTATTTTAATTTTTTCTTTTTTTGTTCTTATAGGTAACCCTTTAATTGTAATTATTTTAATGGGAAGACTTGGTTATTCTAAAAGAAATGGTTTTCTTTCAGGTTTAACTGTTGCACAAATAAGTGAATTTTCTTTAATTTTAATTGCTTTAGGTGTAACTGTAGGACATTTAGATATTGGTATTCTTTCTGTTTTAACAGCGGTTGGTTTAATTACTATGGCAGGATCAAGTTACATGATTGTTTATGCTGATAGAATATATCCATATATTTCAAAATATCTTTCTATTTTTGAAAAACCAGGTAAAAAGATAGATGATGTTTCTTATAATGAAGAAAATAATAATGAAATTATAATCTTTGGATATGATAAAATTGGTCATGATCTTATTAAATATTTAAAAAGAAACAATTATAAATTTTTAATAATTGATTATGATCCTTTAACAATTCAAAAACTTTCAAAAAGAAGAGTTCCTTGTCTTTATGGAGATGTTACAAATATGGAACTTTTAGATGAACTTGATTTTAAAAATACAAAGATGGTTATTTCAACAATTTCAAGTTATGAAACAAATATTATGTTTATAAATAAAATTAAACAGATTAATAAAAATTTAATTATAATGGTCACCTCAAATAAAGTTGATAACACTTTTTCTCTTTATAAAGAAGGTGCAACACATGTTATTATACCTGTTCTTTTAGGTGGAGAACATATCTCAAATTTAATTCAAAAGTTTGGTTTTAATCAAAAAAAATATATAGAAGAAAAATTTAAACACATTTCTTCTTTTGAAAATAGAGAAGTTTTAGAATATGAGGATGTTTAAATAATTTTATATGATATTGTTGCAAGATAACTTCCTATAACTGCTGTTATTAATTGCATATATCCCATGCTTTTTAAAAAAACTATTGGAAATTCAAATATTAAAACCATGATGCTTGCAAAAATAAAAATAATTCCTGATTTTATAATTGATGAATATATAGGTGTTATCCAAATATTTTTATTTTTCTTAAATCTTAAAAATTTATAACTTAAAATAAATAAGAAATTTCCAATCCATATTATAGGTAAAAAATATAATAAATAAAAGGTATTAACTCCAAATATAATTCCAGCTGTAAAAACACCAATTGATGGAAATATAACTATTGGTAAAACATATTTTAGTTCAAAATAAATTGCACTTCTTATCAAAAAGAAATTAACAATAATTCCAATAATCCATTGAGGACTTTTTATAAGAAATGGTAAAGTAAAAGATAAGATACAATAAAATAAAAATTCAAATATTTTTAAATTATAAAACTTATAAATCTCTTTATAGTTTAATAGATTTTTTAAATTAGTTTTAAACATAAAAATAAATAGATGTGTAAGGTTTTTATTCTTTGTTATTTTTCTTAAAAGATATATTTATAAATATAATATCCTAAATATAATATAATTCTATTTATTTTGATATTTATGAAGTATACAGGTTTAACCACAAAAGATGCAAAAGAGCAATTATCTAAATATGGGTATAATGAAATTATAGATGTTAATAAAGTAACTTGGTTTGATATTCTTCTAAGACAAGTTAAAAATAACTTTATGGTTTATCTTTTAATCTGTGCTTCAGTTCTTTCTTTTTTTGTTGGAAAAAATGCAACAGCTTATACAATATTAGTAGTTATTCTTTTAGTTGTTGGTTTAGGTTTTTTACAAGAATATAAAGCTGAAAAAGCTGTTGAAGCTTTAAAAAAAATGATAACTCCAACCTCTCTTGTTATAAGAGACTCTAAAGAACAAGAAATTCTTTCATCAGAAATTGTTCCGGGAGATATATTAATTTTAAGAACAGGAGAGAGAGTTCCTGCTGATGGATATGTTTTAGACCAGTCTCACATTCTTATAAATGAATCTATTTTAACAGGAGAATCAAAAGAAGTTAAAAAAGAACCTGTTTTAGATAATTCTAAAGAACATCAAGATGAAAATCTAGTTTTTATGGGTTCTTTTGTAGTTTTAGGTAAATGTACCATAAAAGTTTTACATACAGGAATGAATACAAAATTTGGAAAAATTGCAAAAATGATATCTGGTACAGAAAAAGATCTTCCTCTTCAAAAAAAAATAAATAAAATTACAAAATTTTTAGCATTTATTGGAATTTCAGTTGCTATAATTACAGGTCTTTTAGTTCTATTTAAATCACCTATGATTACAAATGATATTATTATAGATGTTTTAATATTAGTTATTGCAATTTCTGTTTCTGCAATTCCTGAAGGACTTCCAGTAGTTTTAATAACAACTTTGTCATCTGCTGCTTTTAGAATGGCAAAAAAAAATGCTGTTGTTAATAGAATGTCAATTATTGAAACTTTAGGAGAGACAACTGTTATTTGTTCTGATAAAACAGGAACTATTACAAAAGGTGAGATGACAGTTAGAAAAGTTTTTTTAACAAATAATTTTTTTGAGATTTCTGGTGTAGGTTTTGAAAGCAAAGGAGATTTTTTAAAAAATAATAAAGTTGTTGATGTTTCAAAAGAAGATGATCTAAGATTTTTATTAAAATCTGCTGTAATCTGTAATGATTCAATAATTAAAGAAATTCAAAATGAGTCTGGATATAAAATATCAGGTAGCCCTACAGAAGCTGCTCTTTTAGTTTTATCTTCAAAAGCTAAAATATTTAAAGAAGATTATAATTTTGTAAGAAAAGAAGAACTTCCATTCTCTTCTGAAAAAAAAATGATGAGTGTTTTAGTTAAAGAAAAAGAAAAAGAAATAGCTTATGTTAAAGGTGCTTTAGAAGTAATATTAAATAAATCTACACATATTCTAAAAAACGGAACTGTTTTAAAAATAACTTCTAAAGAAAAAACAGATATTTTAGAACAAAATAATTTAATGGCAAAAAAATCTTTAAGAACTCTTGCTTTTGCATATAAAGAAAAAAATCTTTCTAATCTTGAAGATGATTTAATATTTATTGGTTTTGTTGGTATGGAAGATCCTCCTAGAGAAGAAGTTAAACATACAATTATTCTATGTAAAAAAGCAGGTATAAAAGTTAAAATGATAACTGGGGATAATAAAGAAACAGCAATTGCAATCTCAAAAGAGATAGGGCTTTTTGAAGGTAAAGTCTTAGAAGGTTTCCAAATAGATGAACTTTCAGATGATGAACTTACAAAAATTATTGAAGATGTTGTTGTTTTTGCAAGAGTAAGACCTGAACATAAATTAAGAATTGTTAAAGCTTTAAAAAATAATGGAGAAATTGTAACCATGACAGGAGATGGTGTTAATGATGCTCCTGCTTTAAAAGAAGCACATGTAGGTGTTGCTATGGGTCTTACAGGAACAGATGTTTCAAGATCTGTTGCAGATCTTACTTTAAAAGATGATAATTTTGCAACAATTGTTAATGCTATAAAAGAAGGAAGAACAATTTTTACAAATATTAGAAAATTTATATCTTATCAGTTATCTTGTAATTTTTCAGAACTTATGATTATTTTCTTTGGTGTTTTACTTGCAACAAGATTAGATTGGCCTATACCTATTCTTTTACCTTTACAAATTTTATTTATAAATATAATAACTGATGATTTTTCAGCAATAGCCTTAAGTTTTAATCCTTCTTCACCTGACATCATGCATGAAAGACCAAGAAAAAGAAATATCTTAACTAAAAATTTAATTTATTTAATTACATTTGCAGGTGTTTTAAGAACTATTTTTGTTTTAGGTATGTTTTATCTTTCATACAATGTTTTTGGATATAGTGCAATCCATGCAACTTCAGCTGCGTTTTTAACTTTAATCATGCTTGAAATCTTTGGTGCTTTTACTTTTAGATCTTTTAGAAAAGGAGTTCTTTCAAGATCTTTACTTATAAATAAATATTTATTTTATGCATCTATCTTATCTGTAATTGCTGCAGTTATAGTGATGTATACTCCTTTAAGTGTTATCTTTGGTCTTACAGGGCTTTATGCAAAAGAATGGGTTTTTACAATTATTATTGG
>CALBUD010000004.1 GCA_937968065.1 Candidatus Iainarchaeum sp.
ACTCTTATCATTTACTTCTTTAATATTTATTCTACTACAGTCGTTAAAATGAAAAATATGTTTTAACTTTTTTATCAGCTTCAATTTCACTATTTTCAATTTCAATTTCATTCAATTTATTATCAACTTTATATTTGACAATAATACTCCTTTCATTCAAACGTTCATTATAAGTTACATTAAACATTTTATTTCATTCCACCTCTATTATTCTTATCCGATATAATTAGCCACATTTTCTGTGTCTTTATGTTTTTGTCTAAGTTGAATAATTTCTCTTAAAGTCATATCTTCAATATCTTCAAAATCTGTCGTATTAACAACTTCGTTAATTACAATAAATCTTTTATGTTCGTGCGGTATATCCATTTTTATTTGTCCTCCATCATTTCAATACAATCTTCACAATAAAATTCTTTTTCAGAATCAATATATCTTACATCATCTGTTGATCCACAATTTATACAATCTCTTTGACATACCACTTATCTCACCCCATTATTATTTTTGTTATAAAAATATAAATTATCAAAAAAATTAAATTTATACTTTGTTATCTCATCCAATCTAATAATTTCAACAATGTCATTAGGTTGTTTTTCTAAAGCTTCTTCATATTCTTCATCAGTTTCATAATACCCATAAGTAGGATAAAAATCTACATATATATTATCATTTTCAAATCGAATCTCAAAATCTTGGTTTTGTTCTTCATTCATTTTGATGTAACCTCTAACTCCACAATCCCATAATATATACAAAAACAAACAAAACTCATCATACCAATATCCTTGAATCTTATGTTCATTTATATCAAAATAAATTTGATGATGTTCATCATTATAATCAGTATGATCAATTTCAATACAACTCATATAACCCTCCCATTGAATATCAATATTTTTTAAAAAACTTAAAGCACAACAATCAGGTTTAATTTTATTAACATCAATCTCAAACTTATCAATTAATTTTTTAACGATAGCACTAGCTGTTTTGGTTTTATAATAACTGGTATTAAGTATATAACATAGTAACCTTTCCACAAACGGTTTTGTTGCACAATTAAATGTAATATCATAATCAGTCAAATAACTTACGTTTCCCATTTTTCACCTCACACACCTTTAGCAATCAATTCTTGCATAGTAATATGTTTATTAAGTTCAGCAAACTTAGTTTCACAAAATTTCTGTTTATGTCCACATTCATTACAAACAAACTCAGTCGAATTTTTTTTATGTTCTTCATAATGTCTTTCCCAAGCTTCATCTTGTTCTTCAATTAAGGTAGGTTCTTCACAATAAGGGCATATATAAATTTCACTTAGATCACATTCTTCACCATTAATTTCATACCCCACAATTTCAAACTTTTCACCAAAGAAAAATCTAACATCATCATCTGTTCCACAATCTTCATAAAATAAATTAAAATCATACCATGCCATATTATAAATATCTTCCATGTATTTGTGATCATCACTAAGATTATCAAGATACTCATAACATTCCAAACACAATTGTTTTTTAGTTTGACATTTATACTCTTCCGACCAAGTTTTAAAATGCGTTCTATCAATGTGATTATAAAAACAATCTTCAATATCAATATTATGTTGAGTTAAAATATCACAGAATATTATATGTTGAACATTATTAAGTTTATCGATATAATTATCAATTGCTCTATGGTCATTTTCAGGTTCTAAAAGATGTTCAACTTGTTTATCAACCCAATCAGTAACTATCCTTGGTTCATATGAACCTCTACTCAAATTAGATATAGCATCTTTCAAATTTTCACCTTTGCCTACTCCATCATAAATTTTTATTGACATTTTGTTACATACCTCCATATTTTAAAATTAAGATTATGTTATAAACTGCAACTATAATTCTAAACCCTCCTACTGCATATAAAAAATAATTAAGTAATTTATGTTTAGGTTTATTAATAGTAAATAACATCGCAAACAAAATAATATAATTAAAAATCAAAACAGCATTTAACCCAAACATATTACCTTCATCTAATCTTAAATTAATTCCAATAATTGTAGTTATCATGTCCAGAACTATTCCAAACCCTAATACATATTCTCCCTGGATCATTTTCAAACCTTCAGTGAAGTTAATTTTGAAACAAAAAACTGTTTAATTTTCTTTTCAGGGTATCTTTTAATACCTTGAGATTTAAAATAAGTTTTTATGATTTCATTAAGTTCATTCATAGTTTGTGGTTGTATTACTGTTTCAATAACTACTTTACCTGTGTTAATATATTTTTTAATTTCGTGTGTAGTGCAGTAAAATATTTTTCTATTCCTTATTACTCTTAACACATACTCTTGATGTTTTGAAGTAGAACTACTATATTTTTCATCATTATACAACACTTCATCACCATTTAAAAAAACAGCTATAGGGAAATGTTCACCGTAAGAATAAATAACTTCGCCATCAGTAAACATTCTAGAACCTGTAGTTTTCCTACCACAAATCCATTCATTTACAACTTCTGTATGTTTCATTTTTAATTTACCTCCTCAATTAATATTTAATTGAATTTATTTTCTAAACTTTCAATAATCTGTTTAACTTCATTAATCATTTCTAAAGTTTTATTAGATTTTTGATTATAATTATTCATAAACTTTTTCAGTTTATTAGTAAACTTCCATAACACTAAATCTAATTCAGTTTCACAAACACTAGGATCGTTTTGTTTAATAATAATATTTTCAACCTTTTCAGGTGAAGTTTTATTATTACGTAAAGTTCTATAAATATCTGTGTGAGCAATGCCTTTTTTTGTTAATTTATTATATTGTTCGGGTTCAATTTTAATCCATAATAACCAATCTTCGATAGTGCTTTTAGGAAACCCAAACTCTGCAGCAAATTTCCTAATACTGAGATTATTTTGTTCCATATACTGTTTAATAAGTTTGGCTTTATCAAACTGCGATACTTCTTTTTTTCTTAAATCACAAATCCAGTTATGTAAAATATCTTTACTTAAATCCATTTTTCATACCTCCTTAAATTTAATTCGATTATTTATCTTTTGATATTTACAATATAATAAAATACAATCTTGTTCTTCATAAAACCCATTTATTTTTTTATATGTTTTAGTAAAAACTTGGTCTATTTCATTAGATTTATATTCTTTGCAAATATCCTTTACTACTTTTATTGATGATGAATGTTCTTCATCACCATTAGTAAAACTGATTGTGTGTTCTTTCATTCTTCCACCTCCTCAATTAATCCCCTCATCTTAACCCATTTATTATTTTCATTATCAAACCATTTTAATTCTACAACTGATTCTTTCATACTAATATATTCCATATTCAAAACTTCTACTTTATTCATCTTCTTCTACCTCCATTTTTTTAATAAAGACTGATAAAATAAGTTATTTTAATAAACACATATTTTTCTTTATATTGATATTCAACAATTTTTTTAATATAATTTCTAAATTGTATCTGATTTTGTTTAATATATGTTTTAACTTTTTTATCAGCTTCAATTTCACTATTTTCAATTTCAATTTCATTCAATTTATTATCAACTTTATATTTGACAATAATACTCCTTTCATTCAAACGTTCATTATAAGTTACATTAAACATTTTATTTCATTCCACCTCTATTATTCTTATCCGATATAATTAGCCACATTTTCTGTGTCTTTATGTTTTTGTCTAAGTTGAATAATTTCTCTTAAAGTCATATCTTCAATATCTTCAAAATCTGTCGTATCAACAACTTCGTTAATTACAATAAATCTTTTATGTTCGTGTGGTATTTCCATTTTCATTCACCCCATTTTAATGTTGTAACTAATTCATTACATTGTGGACATCTTATTAAATCTCTGTTGCTAAAATCTTCATAATCTTCTGGAAGATTAAAATTATTTTTGCATTCTGGACATTTTTCTCTTATTTGAATATTTTTCATTGTTCCTCCTCTTCACACACAGATCTAACTTCTTCATAACTTAAATCTAATAATTCAGCAGTTTTAAAATAGTTCTGCGTTAGTTCTTGTGTTTCTTTAATTCTTTGGTTTAAATTCATTTTTCACATCCCTCTCCCAGTCATTTTGATTATAATAAAATAATCATCTTGTTGTTCTAATTGGTCTATGTATAACATAATATATTTGTTTTTACGTTGTTTAAGTATATGTTCAATTACTTGATGGTCAGTCCAACCTAAACAATTTAACCCTTCAAAAATCTCTTCACAATATTCTTTAAATTCAAGTTTTTTAAATTTAGTTTGTTCAGGTAAATTATATTGAAACAATCTAAACAACTCAGTTTTAGTTGTATGTTCAAACATAAATTCTACAGCATTGTTATGGTAATATATTTTTGGTTCAATTATCATTTTTTATTTACCTCCTCAATTTAATCTTTCAACATATTTAATATTTTTATCATGGTTAATATTATCATATTGAAGACAAGCACAATATTTATTATCACTATTAAGCAAATTTATATGTTTATCAAACGAATAATCAAACAATTCACATTCAAATTTACATTCTTGTTCATCAACCACTATCCCTGAAGCTTTTAAAATTGTTGATGGTATAAAATATAACATAAATAATAAATATGTTATACCAAATATAATTGCAAAATATCTAATAATTTTATCAATAGTTGAGTCTTTTTTTATTTTTTTATCAAGTGCGTATTCTGTTATTTTCATTTTTCAATCCTCCTTATTTTTATTCAGTCTAATATATGTAACATAACCCTTTTGGTCCATACAAATACAACCTTCATAATTATTACTTTTAATAAATTGATAACCATTTTTTATACATTCAATTTCACATTCAAGTTCATAATCGGGTTCACTTTGCAGTTCAGATAAATATGTTATAAAACCAAAAAAACTTAAAAGAACTCCCACCAGTATTAAACAAATTACCAAGTGCATGGTAAAATCACCTTTTTTATGTTTCATTTCTAATCACCTTTTTATTTTTTATAAAATTTTCCATTATGAACCCATTCGTGGATTTCATTATGTTCTTCATCAGATAACATTTTTATATCACTTTCTTCAACATAATGAAATTCTAAACTAACATACCTTATATTAGTATCTTCATTTTCAATTACTGTTAAATTTATAGGTTTATTATTAATAACAATTTCTACATTATAATACTTAGTTGTAGAAAATACTTCTTTATCAATTAATCTAATTACCATTCTTTTTCACCTCCTCAAATTCAATACTTTTTTTAACAGGTCCTAAAGGTTCACC
>CALBUD010000005.1 GCA_937968065.1 Candidatus Iainarchaeum sp.
AATAGATGATTCCTGAGAAAATAATTCCCATATATAAAGATTTAATAATTTTGTTCATGTAATATCATTTTTAAAAACAATGTTTATAATATTATATATGTTAACTACTTTAAATAGATTTGTTTTTTAAATAAAGAAAAAATATGAAAGAAAAAATATTAAAAATAACTAAAAAAAAAGTTAAAGAAAAGCTAGAATCTCCTGATCAAAAAATAATTAATTTATCTTTAATTTATGAAAAGATACAATTTAAGATAAATGAAATTACAGAACTTTTAAAAATAATAACTGATCAAGAGTATCCATCTATTGATCAATACTTAAGTATAGAAGAATATTGTAAATTTTATATATTAGAAGATAAAAATAGATTAGAAGAAATTAATTTATCAAAAGATAAAATTAAAGAAATAGAAGAGATTGTTTCTCAAGAAATTGGAATTAAAGTTTCAAAAGAAATTAACAATATTACTTTATCTCTTGCAAGAAACACACTTGACTTAATTGAAATTAAAGAAAAAATTGAAAAAGAAATTGATGAGCTTATTAAAAAAAATTATATTAATCTATATTCTATAGCAACCCCTAAAATTGCTTGTAAAATGATAGAACTGGCAGGCTCTTTTGAAAAATTATCAAAATATCCTGCATCAACAATTCAATTGTTAGGTTCTGAAAAATCTTTTTTTAAAGCATTAAAATTTAATAAGAAAACTCCAAAATATGGTGTTTTATTTAACCATCCCTTAATAATTAATCTTTCTTATAAAAATAAAGCAAGAATTGCAAGAACACTTGCTGCAAAAATATCTTTAGCTATAAAAGCAGATCTTGAAAAAAAAAATATTTCAAAAGAAATTTTAGAAAAAATAAATAAAAAAATAAGTGAGATTAAATGAATAGAAATATTATTTTTAAAGATAAGAAAATATTTATTAAAGAAAAAGAAAATAATAAATTAAAAGAATGGGATCCTTTTAGATCAAAGATAGCTGCAGGTATAAAAAAAGGAATTGATTTAGATATTAAAGAAAATCAAAAAATACTTTATCTTGGAGCTGCAGAAGGATATACAATATCTTTTATATCTGAAATAATAGATAAAGGAGAGGTATATGGTATTGATATATCTCCTTATAGTATGCAAAAACTATTATTACTATCAAAGAAAAAAGAAAACTTAATTCCAATATTAGGAGATTGTAACAGACCAGAAGAATATCAAGATTTACTTAAGGCAAAATTTGATTGTATAGTTCAAGATATTGCTCAAAAAAATCAAGCAGAAATAGTAATTAAAAATTCAGATCTTTTTTTAAAAGAAAAAGGAATTATTATTCTTAGTCTTAAACTATCTGCAATTTCTCAAAAAAATTATAGAAAGACAACTGAAGATCAATTAACTTTACTTAGAAAAAAATTTAATATTTTAAATCAAAAAAGACTAGATCCTTTTGAAAAAAATCATGTTTTGATAGTTGCACAAAAAAAGTAAAAACTATTTTTTCAAACTTAAAAAATATTCAATAGAACGGTTGTAAGTTTTTTTTAGCATCTTTTGGAAAATAACATGCTGGAAGCTCATTTCTTTCTCTGTGGTGTTTTATACATTCACAACAAATACCTTTTCTTGAACAATTATAAGTGCAAAGACAATTTTTTAAATTATTTTCTTTTCTACATTCCATAAATTATCACTTTAAATAAACCCAAAAAGATAAAATAAAAAGAAAAGATACATAGATAAATATAAAAGGCCTTCTTGAACAGTTATTTTTTTATCAATCATTATAAAAAAAGTAATTATTGTTCCAAACACCATTAATAAATAAGGAAAAATAAAAGAATTAATAGAAAACACAACTGGACCAAATAAAGAAGAAATTCCTAAAATTCCAACAACATTAAAAATATTTGAACCAATTATGTTACCAATTGCTAAATCAGATTTTTTAAGTTTTATTGCTTTAATTGAAACAATCAATTCTGGAAGAGATGTTCCTAAAGCAATAGCACTAATTGCAACAATTTCTGTACCTATATTTAAAAGAGAAGAAATATTTATTGTTGCAATAATAAGATATTTGGCACTAAAATAAATTACTACTATACAAAATATAAAAATGATTATATCTTTTTTAATAGTATTTTTAGTTATTTTTTTATCAACTATAAATTCAGATATTTTAACTTCTTTAATTGTATAAAAAATATAAAATATAAAAATAATTAATAATATTAATGTTTCATATATTGTAACAATTCCATTAAATAATATAAACCCTATTAAGATAGAAGCTGTTATAAAAAAAGGATATTCAGTTGATAATATTTTCTTATTAATTATTATTTTTTTTGAAATAATCGCAGTAATACCAAGTATTAAAAACAAATTAGATATATTTGAACCAATAACTGTACCTATTACAATTTCAGAAGAATCTTTTAAAATTGCAAAAATAGAAGAAATTAATTCTGGAAGAGAGGTTCCAATACTTAAAATTATTACACCAATTATAATTGGAGGTAATTTAAGATAATACCCAATATTTTCTGAGGAATGAATAAAATAATCTGATGCTTTTATTAAAAATAATAAAGATAATATAAAAATAATTATCCATAAAAATATATCAATCATAAATAATTTTATTCTTTTATGTAAATTCTTTCAATAATAATGTCTTCAACTGGCCAATCTTGATAAATATTATTTTTAGTTTCGGTTTCTTTATTTTCTATAATTAAAACAATATCCATACCAGAAATAACTTTTCCAAAAACAGCATAACCTGGATTTTGTTCATTTGAATAATCTAAAAATAAATTATCTTTAGTGTTTATGAAAAATTGTGATGTTGCTGAATTAGGGTCCATTGTTCTTGCCATTGAAACTGTTCCTGAAATATTTGATAATCCTGTATTTTTTGTATTTTCTAAATTAATTGGAGGATTAGTTTCTTTTTGAGAACCATCTATATTAAAACCACCACCTTGTATCATAAAATCTTTAATAACTCTATGAAAAACAGTATCTTTATAAAAATCAGATTCAACATAACTTATAAAATTTGAAACAGTTATTGGAGCATTTAAATCATATAATTCAATTGTTATATCTCCTAAAGAAGTTTCAATAACTGCTATTGTAGGATATCTTTCTTTAACATCTACTTTACTTTTAAGAGAAGTTAAAAAAATAACTACAATAACTAT
>CALBUD010000006.1 GCA_937968065.1 Candidatus Iainarchaeum sp.
GAAAAAGTAAATATTCAAGATAGGGGAGCACACACAAAATATATTTCCATTCAAACTTGGTGAGTTTAGCTCCTCCTAACTATCGGATTGTTTTTGCTTGGCCATATTTAAAACCAATTTACTCTTACTTATCATCTCCTTTATAAGAATTTTTCAATCCAATATAAATAAGATGTAACTAGTATATATATATGATATTGATTAAGATGTACATAAAGTTATAGTAATTTTATTTAAGATAAACCTATTTTTAAGTCAACTATAGAATATGCAATAAAAAGAAGATTTTTAATAAAAAAGTTATTATTTAATTAACTAAAATTAATTTAAAAAAATAACCATAATAACTACAAAATTATATAAAAAATGAGCTGCATATAGTGGCCATAAATTATTTATTCTTTTAAAATAATAAGCTAAGACTAATCCTAAAATAAAAGCTCCACAAACCTCAACAATAGAACCATATCCAAAATGAGCTAAAGCAAATAAAAGAGAAGAAATTAAAATTCCTGTTTTTGAAACTAAAAACCCTCTAAAAAACCATTCTTCTAAAAAAACTCTAATTAATAATAAATATATAATTAATAATGGAGAAAGAGTTTTAAGTTTATCAGTTACTAAATCTAAATCTGAATATCCAAAAGAGATAAAAATAATATTTATAAAAATACTTATAAAAAATAATAAAAAGAAAATAATAATGGTATGTTTAAAAAAATATTTTAAAGATATTTTTTTAACACCAAAATTATTAAGTATTTCTTTAAAACTTATCTTTCTATTAAAAAAATATAACCAGTAAACTGGAAAAAAAAATAAAAAGATATCAATTAAAAAACTAATAGCGTTTCACCTTAAAAATATTTATTCCCAAACAGTTGTCCCACATTTACCACAAGAATATCTTATTTGTCCATCTTTTGATTTATGAGAACCCATTTTTACTGCAGTTCCACATTTTGGACAATCTTTTCCAATTCTTTTAATTGAACTGCCAGAAACTTCATAAAATTTATTTATTTTAACTCTTACACTTTTCTTGTGTACTTTTTTTCCTTTTTTTACAGTATTTGATCCTTTCTTTTTAGCCATTAAATATCACCTAATATATTTTTTAAATTTTTATTTATTCTTTTGCTTCTTCAGCCTTTAGCTCTTCTTCAGCTTTTGGCTCTTCTTCAGCCTTTGGCTCTTCTTCTGCCTTTGGCTCTTCTTCAGCCTTTGGCTCTTCTTCTGCCTTTGGCTCTTCTTCAGCCTTTGGCTCTTCTTCAGCCTTTGGCTCTTCTTTCTTTTTTAAAACTTCTTTTTTTTCTTTTTTTTCTTTTTTTAAAGCTTCTTCTTTTTCTTTTTCTTCTTTTAAAACTTCTCTAATATTATGTTCAAGTTCTATTTTTTTTAATGATTCAAGATCATCATAGACTTTAACATATGCATTAGAAGTTCTAGATCCAAATTCTTGTACAATTTTATCTATAATAACTAAAGAAGGATTACATGCAAGAACAGAAGCAACCTTTTGTTTAAGTTCGTCTTTACTAGGTGTTTTAACACTTCTTATTTTTATAAAAATATTTGTTCTTTTTAAAAGTTCATTTCTTGATTTTTCAAATTCAATTTCCATTAATCTTCACCTTATATTTTTTAATATTCTTGAGAGAGAATTTTATTTTTTAAAAAAATAAAAATTTTACTTTCGTAAAATTATATTCATAATAAGTTTTATCTACTTAATCTTAAAGCATACCTTCCAGGAACAGTAACATCCATTGCTTTTCCTATATCTGATTTTTCAGGATTAATTATAAGTGCAGAACCTTTCCAAAATGTTGTAAAAGTATTATTTTGACAAACTGGACAAATCTTTACAGATTCTTCTTTACCTTTAGCATTAATTTCAGTTTCTTCAATTATTTTTCTACATTTTCTACATGCTTTTTTATTCATTTTTTACCACCTTTTGTGGTTTTTTTTGTTTTTTTATCAGTTTCTTTTTTAGAAGTTTTTTTAACATTCTTTTTTTCCATTTTAGCATCAATTATTTGCCATTCTTTTTTACCAAGACCTGTTTGTCTCATAGTAAGACCAATCTTTGTTTCAGCAATTGTTTTTTTAAAACTAATATTTGAAATTCTAGTTAAAACCTTATCTTCAATAACTAATGTTTTTTTACTTTCTTTTGCAAAAAAACCAGGAAGTTCAGGATTATAAGAATTAAAATCAGGCATTACTTGAGAAACATGACAAAGTCCATCAAAAGGACCAATATTTATAAAAGCTCCAAAATCTATAGCTTGTGTAATTCTTCCAGGAATGATTTCATGTATCTTTGGAAGAAAACTTATAACTCTAAATTTTACTTTAAAAAAAACATCTGAATCTCCAGGTATAATTTCTCCTTCACTATACTCTAAAACATCAGTAATTCCAACAATAAGTCCAATATCTTTATCAATAACTCCATTATAATCTATAGATAATTGTTCTTTTAAAATATCTTTTAAATCTCCAGATAAATTTAAAGGAGATACAGAAACAATACCTTCAATATCAAATTTTTTATAACCCATATATAATCTTCCTCATTTTATATTAATAGAACTCCATTTTCTTTTAAAACTAAAACTCTATTTCCTTTTTCTTTTATTTTATCTTTAAGTTTTTTATCATTTGTATATATTAAATATTTATTACTATAATATATTAATAAATTATCTATTTTACTATACTTTGGACTTAATTGTAAAATTTTTTCATCTACCTTTAATATTTCATATTTATTTATGTTTTTAAGTTTTTCTAAATATTTTTTAATTAATTCTAATTTTTTAGGTTTATCTTTTAAAACTTTTGAAAGTTCATCAAAAACTTTATCTAAAATAAAAAAATTTGAATTTGGGATTAAAAATTTAGATTCTTCAAAAATATCTTTCTTGTTTTCATACATATAAATTAATACATTAGTATCAATTAAGATATTACTTGATTTCCCCATATCCAGAAAGTCTCCATCTACTATTTATGTTTCTACTAATTGCTACTTTATTTTTTGGATAATAAGCAGAAACTCTTGATAACAATATTTCAAATTCATCATTTTTATTTATTTTTTTAATAATTCCTACTTGTGCAGCAGAACCAATAATTAAAACAATTTTTTCATTTATTTTTAATTCTGTTTTATTAGGTTCTAATAATCTTTTTATTTTATAATAATTTAATTTAATTGTATTCGAAACAATTGGTTTTGATTTTTCATCACAAATTATTTGACCAACCATTTTATCTGAATAACAAACAAAAGGATCAACATCAGTTCCAACTGCTATTAAACCACCCGCAAATGCTTCTTTTAGAGAAATATTTTCTGAATTTAAAGATTTAACTTTAAATTCAATTACATTTTCATCAATTCCAGGAAAAATATATAATTTATCATTTACAGATATTTTTCCTTGTAAGATAGCTCCACCTAAAACACCACCTTTTAAATCTTTAATCTTTGTTGAAGGTTTATTAATATCAAAAGATCTTACAATTTGCATTTTTAAAGGTTTATCTTCAGTAAAGCTTGGTTTTTCAATATGATTTACAATAGCATAGATTAAAGCATCTATATTGGTATCAAAATGAGCAGATGTTGGTATTATTGGTGAGTTTTGATATCCTTCAGAATCAAGAAAATCTCTTAATTTTTTATAGTTTTTTAAAGCATCTTCTTTTGATACTAAGTCTATTTTGTTTTGTGCAACGACAATATTTTTAATTCCATGCATCTTTAATGCAAGTAAATGTTCAATAGTTCTTGGTTGAGGACAATCTTCATTTGCAGCAACAACTAAAATTGCTCCATTTAAAAGAGCTGCTCCTGAAAGCATAACTGCCATTAAAGTCTCATGACCTGGAGAATCAACAAAAGATATTTTTCTTACAAATTCTGTTTTATTTCCTGTTAAAGGATGTATTTTTTGAGAAGTATAACTTGAGATGCCTGAAAGAGTTGGATCAATATAAAAGGTAGCATCAGCATATCCTAACTTTATAGATATTCCTTGCTTTATTTCTTCTGAATGTCTGTCTGTCCATTTTCCTGTAAGTTTAGAGGTTAAAGTTGTTTTTCCATGATCTACATGTCCAATAATTCCTACATTTAATTCTGCTTGTGTTTCATTTTTCATATATTAAAATCCATTTATTTATTTTCAGCACCAATTTTTTCTAAAGTTAAAAAAACTTGCCAAGCTCCATTAAGTTTTGACCATTCTTTTTTTCTTTTAGATATTATTTCTGTAAAAGAGGTTAGAAGTGTTTGTTTGACTTCTGGTTTATCTCTAAAACTTCTTATAATCTTTATTAAACTTTCAACTTTTGGTTCTGTCTTTGTTTTTGCTAAAGACAAAATTATTTTTTTTGGAGTTTTTTGACTAACTTTTGTTTTTTTAGCTTGTACTTTTTTAATTTCTTTTGAAGAAATTATTTTTCTTTTAAGAGGCATATTTTATTATCCTTTTTTTAAATTATTTTTTATCTTCTTTTTTAACAGATTTATATTTTTCTTCTAAGACTTTAGTATCTCCTGAAATTACTTTAATGTTTATTTGTTGAATGTGGTTTGAAATTATTCTTCCTGCAACTCTTTTTCTTCTTCTTTCACCTTTTCTTGTCGGTTTAAATCCAACACCACCAGATAAAAGTAATTTTTTTCTATTTTCAGAATCTAAGGCTCTATGCATTGGAAATCCATCTTTATCAGAACCTCCAGTTATAACTCCTTTAAGTCCTTCCGATATAAAAGATAATTCAACTTCATCTTTTAATTTTTTTCCTAAAAAATAAAGACTTGTTTTTTCATCAATTTCAACTGAATATGTTTTTGATGTTTTTGGATCTGCTACATTTAATTTCATATTAATTACACCTCTTAGTTATATTCTATAAATTTAAAGATATATATATTATATACTTTTAAGTTT
>CALBUD010000007.1 GCA_937968065.1 Candidatus Iainarchaeum sp.
TTATTAATTATTAAATTTCTTAAAATATTTTCATTAAACTTCCATAAAATACTCTCTTCTGTTTCATAATAGTTTTGTAAAATTAAATCTGAAATTTCGTAATTAATATTTATTTGATCTTTTGATTCATCAAAATTAATTATAACATTTGAATAATTTTTAAGATAAATGTTTGGTTTTAATTTTGAATCAATTAGTGCAAATTTATCTAAATCAATATTAGCTTCTAATATTTTTTGTTTAAAATTTAATTTATCATTTAAAATAAAAGGATCATATTCAACATCCCAAACTTCTGTGACGTATGCTTTTTGTGGACTTTTAATTTCTATAACTATATCGAAATTAGTTAATTTTGCAGAATAAATATTTGGTAGTAATAAGATTAATAATAAAAAAATGTATAATATATTTTTATTCATATTAATATATGGTAGAATTAAGTTTATATATCTTTTCTAAAATTAAGAAAACAATACCTTTTAAATAAAAATAGGGTTAATATATATATATGAGTATAAGTATTAAATATTTAGGCCATTCTTCTTTTATAATAACAATTGATAAAAAAAAAATTTTAACAGACCCTTATTTTGGAAATACTCCTTTAGGTAGATTAAAACGATTAGTTCCTTGTGCACATGATATTGATGATATTCCAAAAATTGATACTATTTTAATAAGTCATGAACATCTTGATTGTTTTGATAAAGATGCAATAAACATTCTTTCTAAAAAATATGAACCAAAAATAATTGCACACCATAGCATTCTAAAAGAATTAGATGGAAATACACATAATAAAATTTCAATTATTGAATATGAATCAAAAGATATTAATAATGTGAATTTTACAGCATATCCTGCACATCATCCTGCGGCATTTTATCCTTTAAGTTTTCTAATTAAAAACAAAAAAGGAAAATCAGTTTATTTTGCAGGAGATACACACATGACAAAAGATCATGATATTATTAAACCAACAATTGCTTTAATACCAATTGGTGGAAAAAGAACCATGGATCTTGGAACGGCTATTAGAGTTATGAAAAAAATGAGACCAAATTATGTTATTCCTATGCATTATAATACATTTGAAGATATTTTAAAAAATCCAAATGAATTAATTTATAGATTTGGTAAAAATTACACTGATGTTAATACAGTTATTTTAGCTCCAGGAAAAACATTTAGATATAAAGTTTAATAATCATTTATTTCTAAAGAATCTAAATCATTTGAAACTTCTATTTTTTTATATTTATTTAAATTATTAACAAGATCTTTTTTAGTTTTATATCTTGTAGAAATATGTGTTAGATATAATTTTTTTGCTTTTATTTTTTTTGAAAAATTTAAAACTTCAGAAAAAAAAGAATGCTTCATTTTTTTTGCTTTTTCTTTTTCTAAATCTGAAAAAGTACATTCATGGATTAATATATCTGGAGAATTAAATAATTTGTTTTCTTTTTTTAAAACAGCTGTATCTGTAAAATAAATTATTTTTTTACCTATTTTTTTAAATGAAAAATCCATTACTTGTTTTGGGGTTATTGTTTTTCCATTAATTTTAATTGATTTTCCACTTTGAAGTTTTGAAAAAAGAGGTCCTTCTGGTATTTTTAATTTTAAGGCTTTTTTTTTATTAAACTTTCCTATCTTATCTTTTATCTTAAAAATATATCCATAAGTCTCTATTGAATGATCTAGCTTTATTGAAGTTATAGATAAATCATTAAATAAAAATTTTTGATTTGCTTTAACTTCTTTAATTATTACCAAATAAGTTAAATTTAAAGAAGAATATTTAAAAAAATCCTCTGTTTTTTTTTTATATCCTCTTGGAACATAAATAAATAAATCTTCTTCTCTTTTATATAAAGACATACTAGATAAAAGACCTATAAGACCATAATAATGATCTCCATGAAAATGAGTTATGAATATATGTTTTATTTTTAAAATACTTTGATTAGATTTAAGTATTTGTTGTTGAACATTTTCAGAAGCATCAAAAAGATAGTTTACTCCTTTATATTTTATAAGTAAAGAAGATAAGTTTCTTTCTTTTGTAGGCGTGCTTGCACTTGTTCCTAAAAAATAAATATTTATTTTATCAGTCATATATAATTATATTAAAAACAAATGTATTTTAATAATATTGCTATATATATTATTTATATGTTTTAAACTATTTTTAAATAACTATATAAATTTTGATAAAATATGAAAAAAGAAAGTAAAAAAGAAAAAAAGTATAATAACACTTCTGAAATTCAAGTTCCTAAAAGATTAATTGATCAAGTTATTGGACAGGATAGAGCAATTAATTTAATTAAAAAAGCTGCATATCAAAAAAGACATATTCTGCTTATTGGTGAACCTGGAACAGGAAAATCAATGATTGCAGCCTCTCTTGCAGAAACCTTACCTCCTTATCAATTAAAAGATATTTTAGTTTATCCAAACATGGAAGATTCACACAACCCAATTGTTAAAGTTGTAAATGCTGGAGATGGTAAAAAAATTGTTGATAATGCAAAATTAGATGCAGCAAAAGAAAATAGTACACAAAGAATATTAAGTTTTTTACTTCCTATGGGTTGGCTTTTACTTTCTGTTTTGTTATGGCAATTTAAAGTTATATCAGACACTGTTTTTGGAGCAATGCTTATCCTTTCTGGATTTATTATGATTGCAACAGCTTTAAGTTTACAAATGATGCAAAAAGGAAAAAAACTAACACCTAAACTTCTAATTGATAATGCTGGAAAAAAACAAGTTCCTTTTATTGATGCTACTGGTGCTAGAGCTGGTGCTCTTTTAGGAGATGTTTTACATGATCCTTTACAATCAGGTGGTCTTGGAACCCCTCCTCATTATAGAGTGGTACCTGGTATGATTCATAAAGCAAATGGTGGAGTTTTATTCTTAGATGAAATTGCATCTCTCTCACCAAAATCTCAACAAGAACTATTAACTATCTTACAAGAAAAAAAATACAGTGTTACTGGACAATCAGAACTTTCAAGTGGTGCTATGGTAAGAACAACTCCTGCACCTTGTGATTTTATATTAGTTGCTGCAGGAAATTATCAAGATCTTGAAAAAGTACATCCTGCTATAAGATCAAGAATTAGAGGTTCTGGGTATGAATGTCAAATGAATGTTGATATTCCAGATAATGATGAAAATAGATATAAGATTGCACAGTTTGTGGCACAAGAAATTTTAAAAGATGAAAAAATTCCTCACTTTACAAAAGAAGCTGTTGATGAAATAATTTTCGAAGCAAGAAAAAGAGCTACAAGAAAAAATCATTTAAGTTTAAAGTTAAGAGAACTTGGAGGTCTTGTAAGAGCTGCAGGTGATATTGCTAAAGAAAAAGGATTAGATTTTACAACAAAACAAGAAGTTTTAGATGCTAAAAATTCATCAGCTACTTTAGAACAACAAATTGTTTCAAAAATGATGGATGTTAAAAAAGATTATGATATTTTTAAAGTATCTGGAAATAAAATTGGAAGAGTTAATGGTCTTGCAGTTATGGGTGTTACAGATGCTGGTATTATGCTTCCTATCGAATGTGAAGTTACATTTGCACAATCACAAAATCAAGGAAAAGTAATTGCTACAGGAAAGTTAGGAGAAATTGCAAAAGAATCTGTTGAAAATGTTTCTGCAATTTTTAAAAAATTAACAGGAAAAGATATCTCAAATTATGATACACATATACAATTTTTACAAACACATGGAGTTGAAGGAGATTCTGCATCAATATCTATAGCCTCTGCAGTTATTTCTGTTCTTGAAAAAATACCTGTTATTCAAAGTGTTGCAATGACAGGATCATTATCAATCAGAGGGGAAGTTTTACCTGTTGGTGGAGTTACTGGAAAGATTAATGCTGCTATAAATGCAAAGATAAAGAAAGTTTTAATACCTTATGCAAACAAAGATGATGTTGTTTTATCAAAAGAAAGTCATAAAAAAATAGAGATAATTCCTGTTAAAACAATTAAAGATGTTATTGAACATTCTTTTAAAGATTGTTCTCAAAAAGAGAAGTTATTAAAAAAAATATCTTCTTTAAAATAATTAGAAGTGATTAATTTATGATAAATATAAAATATTTGTTATTAGGAGTAATTATTTTATTATTGGTGGTTTTATTTATTTTTAAAGTGCCAATAATTGAGAAAGGAGAAAATACTATTTTTAAAAATAACACCACAACTAAGACTACAACAAATAACAATATTCCTGATAACAACGAAACAATAGATCAAAATAATTTTGATGAAGTTAAAACTATTGAAGAAAAAAAAATAATACAAGAGATTTTAGAAGATATAAATGAAAATAATTATTGTGAAGAAGATAAAGATTGTGCGATAAGTTGTTTTAATACTCCTCATGAATTTGCATGTGGATATCCATATCTTTATAATGTGCAAACAAGTCAAAAAAATTTAGAATCATTAATTGAAAAATTAAATGAAGAAGAAAGAAAAATAAATGCAAATACTTCTTGTTTTTATAGCTTTTGTGATGACTCTTATTTAGAAACATTAAGTTATTCTTGCCAAAATAAAAAATGTGTTTTTAATTAAATTAACATACTTGACAAATAAAACTTAATTTTAACTTTATTTTCAATATCATACTCAAGATAAAGAGGAGAATCATCGCTTATTTTTAAAAGAATTTCTTTATCATTGTCTATTGGTTTTGTTATGTTTTTAAGATATGCTAAAGAAAATTTAACAGAGATATTCTTTTTTGATTTTACTTTCACCTTTGAAAGATTAATCTCTATGTTTCCTTTATCTCCTTCTGCTTCAATTATAAATTTATTATCTTTAACTTTAAATAAAACAGTTGATCCTATTAAAGTAATATCTTTTAAAATTTCTTTTAAAATAAAAGATTTAATATTTATTTCACAATCGTATTTAATTTCAGGTATTGTTAATTCATTTTCAGAAATATCCATATAACTAATATTAAATTTTCTATCAATTGGTCCTAAAAGATTAATTTCTAAAGAATTTTCTTTAAGATCCATTTTTAATTTATCAGTATCAAAAGCTCTTGAAACAATGTTATGTAATTCATGTATATTTAAACCAATAAGATTTGGTTCAACTATATAATTTTCAAAAGCAGTTTTTGGAAAATAAAAATCAAGTAAGATTATTTGGGTTTTATCAACAGCTCTTATATAGATGCCATCTTGTTTAAATCTTACATTTGTTTCTTGTATAAGTGAAGAAATTGCTTCTAAAGATTTTTTAAAAAGAAAAGTATTTTTTCCTGTTATCATTTTTTATCACATTTAAATATTTATTACTTAAGTTATATTTATAAAACATGGTTTTTTTATAATTAATAAATATATACTTAAGTTTTTAATTACTTCCTAAATATATTATATTATGACAGATATTTTAAAAAGGTATACTCCAAAAAACCTAAATGAAGTTGTTGGACAAAAAAAACAAATAGAAACAATAAAAGATAGTATTTTAAAAGAACCAACTAAACCAATCTTCATATATGGAGAAAGTGGTATTGGAAAAACCTTATGTGCAAACCTTATTGCAAAAGAACTTGATTATTCTATTTATCACACAGATGCCTCAGATATCAGAGGAAAAGAAGCAATAGCAAATCTTTCACAAGTTGCTTTAACAGGAGCTAATATTTTTGGAAAAAAAAGATTAATTATCTTAGATGAAATTGATGCTATTGATGATAAGAGAGGAGGAGGAGATTCTGGAGGAATTTTAGAAATTTTAAAAATTATTGATAAAACAAGACAACCAATAATCTTTATTGCAAACGATCCTTATGATAATAAGAAATTAAGACCAGTTTTTGAAAAATGTTTACAAGTAAGATTTGATCTTCCAAATAAACTCTCAATATTAAAGTTTGCAAAAGATATTTGTGATAAAGAAAACATAGATTATGATTTAATGTCATTAAAACAACTTGTAGAAAATACAAAAAATGATATTAGAGCTTTATTATTAGATCTTACAACACTTTCAGATTTTGGAAAAATAACTCTTGAAGATGTTGAATCTTTAGGAGATAGAAAAAGAGATGAAGATGTTTTTAAAGTTCTTGGAAAGATATTTTATCCTAAAAACTTTTATGAAACTAAAAATTCTTTAAATGAAATGAATATTGATTGGGAACTTCTTTTTGCATGGCTTGAAGAAAACATTCCAAGAAAATATAAACATCCAGAAAACTTAAGTAAAGGAATGGAAGCTTTAAGCAAAGCTGATGTTTTTAAAGGAAGAATAAAAGCAACTAACTGGATACTTTTAAAATATGTTTTTGATTATTTAACTGTTGGGGTTGCTTATGCAAAAAAAGAAAGAGAAGTGGGTGGCTTTTCTCCTTTTGTTTTTCCTACAATTTTAAAAAAGCTTAGTGGAAATAAAAAAGAAAGAGTTATTTTAGATAATGTGGTTTTAAAAATGCAAGAAAAAATACATGCTTCAAAACATATTCTTAAAAGAGATTATCTTCCTTTTCTTTTAATAATTGCAAAAACAAATAAATTTAATAAAGAAATAATTAAATATTTTAATCTTGAACATGAAGAAATAAAGATGCTAGGTGCAAAAGTTTCAAAAAAAGAATATGATGAAATAATAAATTAATGATTAAAAATGACTGAATATACAAGAATTGCTGTAATAGATAAAAATAAATGCCAACCAAAAGCCTGTAACTATCTATGCCATAGAGTTTGCCCTCCTGTAAAAATGGGAGAAGCAGCAATAGAAGTTACAAATAGAGAAAACTGGTCACCACCAGTTATAAATGAAACTCTATGTACGGGGTGTGGAATTTGTCCAAATAAATGTCCATTTAAAGCAATTACAATTATTAACACTTCAGTTAAATTTGGAGATCCTATACATCAGTTTGGAAAAAATACATTCAGGTTATATTCTATACCTTCTTCTGAAAAAGGTTTTATAACTGGAATTATTGGTATTAATGGATCTGGAAAAACAACAGCTATAAATATTTTATCAGGACTGCAAATACCAAATCTTGGAAATTATCAAGAAAAAGAAGATATAGAAAAAGTTATTGAATATTTTAGAGGAAAAACTATTCAAAAAAATTTTATAGATATTAAAGATAAAAAATTATCTTTTGCATATAAGATACAAAAAGTTGAAGAAATACCAAAAGCTTTTAAAAAAACAATAAAAGAACTTCTTGAAAATATTACAAAAGATAAAGAATATTATACTAAAATAATTAAAGAACTTGATATTGAGATTCTTCTTGAAAAAAAACCAACAGAAGTATCAGGTGGAGAACTTCAAAGAATAGCAATTGCTGCTTGTCTTTTAAAAGATGCAAATGTTTATTTCTTTGACGAATATACAACTTTTTTAGATATTAAACAAAGATTTAAAATTGCAAAAATACTTAGAGAAAAAATAAATCCAGAAAACTCAATAATGTTAATTGAACATGATCTTGCAATTTTAGATTATATTAGTGATTTTGTACAAATAATGTTTGGAAGAAAAAATGTATATGGACAATCATCAAATAAAAAAACAACAAAAAAAGGAATTAATGAATTTTTAGATGGATTTATAAAAGAAGAAAATATTAGAATTAGAGAGAGAAAAATTGAGTTTTCATCAGTTAAGTATGATGGAACTTCTAAAAAAAATAAATTTGTATCTTATCCTAAATTTACAAAAAAACTAGGCTCTTTTACATTAAATGTTCTAGAAGGAGAAATAAATAAAGGAGAGATTATTGGTATTTTAGGACCAAACGCTATTGGAAAAACAACCTTTATTAAAGTTTTAGCTGGAGAGATTAAACCAGATGATATAGAGTTAGATCTTAAATTAAAAATTGCATATAAACCACAATATATAGATCTTGATGAAGATTTAAGTGTTGAAGAACTTTTTAAAAAAAAAGAAGTAAATCAAGATATTTTTAATTCAGAGATTAGAAGACAACTTGATATTGATAGCGTGTATGAGCAAAAAATTTCACAACTTTCTGGTGGAGAGTTACAAAAAATTGCTATTGGATATAATTTATCAAAAGATGCTGATATTTATTTAATTGATGAACCTTCTGCTTTTTTAGATGTTGAACAAAGATTAATTATTGCAAATGTTATTAAAAGTGTAATCTCTAAAACAGAAAGAAGTGCTTTAATTGTTGATCATGATCTTTTATTTATTGATTATATCTCTGATAGAGTTTTATTGTTTGAAGGAGAAGCATCAATTAAAGGAATTGCAAACAAAATAGATGAAATACAAGTTTCTTTTAATAAATTTTTAAAAGAACAAGATATGACCTTTAGACAAGATCCTGATACTAAAAGACCAAGAGCAAATAAACAAGATTCACAAAAAGATAAAGAACAAAGAAAAGAAAATAAATATTATTATACAAATTAATCTTTTTTTTTTAAAAAAAAACTAACTATTATCTGTTATTGAAATGTTACAAGAGTCTGTAATATTAACGTTTATGGTTTTACTAAAATTTATTTCTTTATCCATTGAAGTTTTTATAAATTTATTTTCATAAACGCATCTTAAAGTTAAGTTTCCTGAATATGTATTTTTTGACAAATTGGTTAAATTAAAA
>CALBUD010000008.1 GCA_937968065.1 Candidatus Iainarchaeum sp.
GCCCTGTTCAATGTATAGAACTTAAAGAAGAATAAATAATATTTATAAAAAATTAATTTCTACTATCTTAGTTATTTTTTAAATATAAGGAAAAAAAATGAAATTAGATAAATTAAACTTTGGTCCAGCTGGTTTTGGAGGAACAATTATAGAAATTCCAAAAAATAGTAAAAATCCAACTGCTGATGCTGTTTTAGGTGTTTCAAAATTAGGTCTTTTTGCTCTTGAGATAGAGTTTGTAAGATCTGTTTATCTTAAAAAAAGCCCTCTTGAAAAATTACAAGAGATTAAAGAAAATTCTTTAAATAAAGATGTTTTATTATCTATACATGCTCCTTATTTTATTAACCTTAATGCTGTTGAAGAACAAAAAATAATAAATTCTCATAGATATATACTTGATTCATTAAATGTTGGACATGAGATTGGAGCCAGAGTTGTTGTTTGTCATATAGGATATTTTTTAAAACAAGAACCTAAAACTGTTTTAGAAAAGATTTCAAAAGAGATTGGTTATATTAAAGATAAATATCAAGGAAAAACAAAACTTGGTATTGAACTTACAGGAAAAAAGACTCAAGTAGGATCTATTGAAGAAATTTTTTATTTTCTTGAAAAATATCCAAAATTTGTAATGCCTGTAATTGATTTTGCACATCAACATGCAAGAGAAAATGGTTTTTTTAAAAATAAGAAAAATATTTCTTTATTTTTTGAAAAATTAAAAAGTTATCCTGAAATTTTTAATGATATGCATATACATATGTCAGGTATTGAATATGGGGAAAAAGGAGAAAGACATCATCTACCCTTTAGAGAAGCTGATTTTCCTTATAGAGATATTTTGGAAAAATTAAAAGATAATAAAGCAAAAGGAACTGTTATTTGTGAATCTCCAGAAATTGTAGAAGATGCACTTTTTTTAAAAGAAGTTTATGAAAAATTATAAACTTTAAAATTATAAAAGTTCCCAGTCAGAATTTTTAGATTTATCTCCAAACTTGCTTTTAATTTTTTCATCAACATTTACAAATTCATCTTTTTTTTCTGAAAGATCTTGTTTTGCTTCAATAAAATTTTCTCTGTTTATAACAGTGCTTCCTTGTTTTTTAAAATTGTTTATTCTATCAATTGAATCTTCCTTAAATTCACCCTTATGATTACAATTTAAACACTGACTTCTTCTTTCAGCTGGAAGATATTTTGTGTTTATTGAAAAACAATTTGAACAATATTTATATAACATTTTTATCACAACCCATTATTACTTATTTTTCACAAAAAAAATTTTAAAAGATATTTATGTTTGTAGTTGGAAATCTTTAAAAAGATATGTGTTTAGTTATTCAAATATTTTTGAATTTTTTTTAAAAAATAAGAAAAGATTTATTAAAGTATTCTTCTATATATTTTTAATAAACAACTAAAAAAATATTAAAAAAGGGATATTAAATGAAAATTGATAAAAAAAACTTAGGAGTTATTGCTTTTGGAATAAAAACAGGAATTATAACTTTTGATGATGATATTGTTGAAGTAGTTAAAGAATCTTTAAAAAAAGATAAAGATTTAATAGAAAACGGAGATATTGTTTGTATAACAGAAGCAGTTGTTGCAATTACACAACATAATTATGTTTCTTTAGAAGATATTTCAAAAGAAATAAAATATAAGTTAAATCTAAAAGAAGATTCAACAATAGGTATTATCTACCCTATTCTTTCAAGAAACAGATTTTCAATGATATTAAAAGGTATTGCAAAATCAGTTCCAAAAGGAAAAATAATCATTCAACTTAAGTTTCCAGATGATGAACAAGGAAACCCTATAATCAGTAATGAAATGTTAAACAACATGAATAAATTATTTGAAGATAAAATAACAACACAAGAAATAGGAGATAAAAGATTTTATCATCCTGAAACTGGTCTTGACTATATAGATTTTTATGAATCTTTAGTTAAAGAAGAAGGAGTTGATGTCGAAGTTTATTTAGGAAATTCTACTAAATTTTTAATAGATAAAAAACCAGATGGTATTATTATTTCAAATGTTCATCATAGAAACGATACTTTTAAATCTATTAAAAAAAGAGGTTATGAAAATGTTATAACCTTACAGGATATTTGTTCTGATTCATCAAAACTTGCATACTCTGAATATGGTCTTTTAGGTTCTAATATATTAGATCCTGTTAAAGAAAGAATAAAACTTGCACCTAGAAATGCTGATTTTGTATGTTTAGATGTTCAAAAAATGATAAAACAAGAATTTTTGAAAGATGTTGAAGTAATTGTTTATGGAGATGGAGCATATAAAGATCCAGAATCTGGTATTTATGAACTTGCAGATCCTGTTTCTGCTTTTGGAGTAACTCCAGGTATTAAAGATAAAAATAGAATTGGTGTTAAAACAAAATATTTAATGCAAAAATTATATAATGAAGGAAAAACAAAAGAAAAAATATTAGAAATTATTCATGAAGAAAAACAAAAATTTATAGAAGCACAAAGAAAAGATGCTTTTTCAGGTCAAGGAACAACACCAAGAAAAATTGAAAATTTAGTTTCTTCTCTTGCAGATCTTGTTTCTGGTTCTGCTGATGCAAATACACCTGTAGTTGTTGTTAGAGGATTTATATAATTTATATGTTTTTTTAAAAAAAAGATTAAAAATGTCAGAAAATAAAAAAATTGATAGCATTCTTACAAATTTAAGTAAATTAAATAATGATAATTTTAATTTTAGATTTATATCTAGTTGGATATTTCCAGATGGTTATATCTTTGAAATTCCTTTAAGTAATAAACTAAGTTCTTTAGTGTTATTAAATGTTAATAATAATCCTACTGGTCTTTTATACTTTAATGTTACAAATCATAAAATAAACATATCATTTATACAAGGAATACCACAAAAAAATAAGATAGAAACAAAAAAACTATGGATTGAAATTTTAATGGATAGTTTTTTACTTTCAAGTGCTCATTTATTAAAAGAAAAAAATTTCAAATTAGAAATTGACTTTTTTAAAGAAAATAATAGAAGGTCAGATGGAAGAGAAAAATTAATTAAAAAAACAAAAGAAAGTAAAGAAATGATTAATAGTTTAAAAGAACAATTAGAAAAAATCGAAGAAACTATAAGATTACAAAAAAAAAGAAATATTGAAAGTTTTTCAACTATTAGAAGATTTAATATACTTACAAGAGAAATTGACCAACTTACTATTGAATATAAAACAAATGAATTTATATTAAAGTTATATGGTTCTATTAGAGATAGATATTTTGATAAAAATGGAAATTTAAATTTTAAGAAAGAAAGAGTTAAAAAAATATTTAAAGCTTATGAAACTTTAAAAAAAAAGAAACAAGTATTTAGAAGAATTTCAAGTTTTAAAGAAAGAGTTAAAAAAATAAAAATTAGAAAAAAATAATCTTATTCTATTTCTTTATCAGGTAAAACAAAATTTAGAATAATACCTGTAACTGATGCAAGACCTACACCTGCAAGAGAGAAAGTTCCTGCAGTAATAATTGCTCCTCCAACACCAATTATTAACATAACACCTACAATTATCATATTTTTAGTTTTATTTAGATCTGTTGTTGAATCAGTAATTGATTTAATACCAACAACTGTTATCATACCAAATAATAAAAACATAGTTCCTCCTAATATTGAATCAGGAATAGTTTGCAAAAAACCACTTATTTTTCCAATAAATGCAAAACAAATTGCAGTTATTGCAGCAATTCTTAAGATGACAGGATCTTTTAATTTAGTTAAAACTATAGCGCCTGTAACTTCAGAATAAGTTGTATTTGGTGGACCTCCAAAAAAACCAGCAAAGATAGTTGCAAAACCATCACCCATTAATGTTCTTTGAATACCTGGTTTTTTAACAAAATCTTTTCCAACAGCTTTACTTACAGCATACATATCTCCTATATGTTCTATCATTGGAGCAATTGCAACTGGAAGAATAAATAAAATTGCACCTAAACTAAAAGTTGGAGTTATAAATTGTGGAATTGATATCCAACTTGCATTTGTTATTGCTGAAAAATCAACTTTACCTAGAATAACTGCTAAGATATAAGCAATAATAATACTTCCAATTATTGGAAGAAGTTTAAAAGTTCTTTTTCCAAAAATAACAATCGTTATTGCAAAAATTAAAGTTAATATTGCTAGAATCCAATCATGAGATGCCATATCAACTGCAACTGTTGATAAAGAAAGACCAATAATCATAATTACAGGTCCTACAACAATTGGAGGAAATAATTTTTTAATAAAAGGAATTCCTTTTTTTCTAATTATAAAAGAAACTATTAAAAATAAAACACCTGCAGCTATTAAACCTGATAAAGCTCCTGAATATCCATACATTGTTGTTGCTGCAATAATTGGAACAATAAAGACAAAAGAACTTCCTAAAAAAACAGGAACTATACCTCCTGTAATTAAATGAAATAATAAAGTTCCAGCTCCTGCTGTAAATAAAGCAATTGAAGGATCAATACCTATAAGTAGAGGAACAAGAACAGTTGCACCAAAAGCAACAAATAACATTTGAATTCCTAAAATTGTTTTTTTTGGTGTTATTTTTTTATTTTCAATTTCTTTTTTTTCTTTAACTATAAATCATCACATTAACTTAAATAGTTTTTATAAATATAAGGAGATAAAAGATTTTTTAAATATATAGTTATTTTTTAAAAAAATAAAAATTACATGTATTTTTTAGGATGAACTAATAATCTTATAACAGTCCCGTAATGTCCGCTATTTTTATTTATATCAAGATTAAGTTTTATTTTATTATCTTTTAAAATTTTAATTAATTTTTTTGAACTTTCGTATTTAGTTAAAACATCTCTTTTTGAAATTAATAAAGTTAATTCAGTATCTTTTAAATTTTTAATATTTTTGTATGGAGATAAAGAAGCCCATTCTCTTTCAAGTTTTTCTAAAGATAAATTATTATTTATGAAATATTCTTTTAATTTTTCTGTACTATATCCTGACCAAATAGAATCTGCTAAAGTATATCCTGGTGCTGCAAGAATAACTTTGTTTATATTTTTATTCATTACAGCTGTATTAAAAGAATATAAACAACCAAGACTAATTCCAAAAATATATATTTTTTTAAAAGAATATTTTTGTTTATAATAATTAACATCATCTGAAATTGTTTTAATTACATTATCCATATATCTTTTTGTAGATTTATAATCTGCAGATAAAACATGTGGATGTATATTATATGTTAGATAAGAATAATTTTTATTTTTAATTCTATATCTTAAAACAGAAGTTGCAAATCCTCCAACATGCCAAGGAGGACAAAAAATACAAAGAACTTCTTTATCTCTAATAATTATTTTTTTTTTAATATAATTTTTTAAAATTACCTTTTTATTTAGGTTGTGATTACTTGTGTAAAAAAAATGAATCAATTTATCTAAATATATCATTTATTATCTCTTTTTTATTTCTTTTAAAAATTTATTGTTTAATCATTTATTTAATATTAATACATAAAATATATAAATTAG
>CALBUD010000009.1 GCA_937968065.1 Candidatus Iainarchaeum sp.
TGTCCTTTATAGGTCTTGAAGATATTGTAATTAGTGCTTCTAATATTTGTGTAAGTTCTTCTTTTCCTAAATATTTAGATAAAGTTGTATAATCAGGTATGTTTTCAATAAATCCTTTTTCTTTTAATAGTTGTAAGTCAGAATTAAGTCTTCTGCTACTTAATTTTGTATATGTTTTTAAAACAAGTGAGTAAATTACATCTTGTATCTTATAGAATTTTCTTCCTTTTTTAGTTGGGTTATAAATTATTTTTATATTTTCAAATAATTCAAATAAGATGTTTAAAAGATATGTCTTTTCATTTCTTTGAGCTTCTGTGTATTGTTTCCATTCTTGAGAAGGTATGGTGTCTTTTGGTTTATATTTTTCTTCTACTTCAAATTCCATTATCTTAGGAACACCACTAAAGTTCTTTTTACAATCATTACATTTTAGTCTTTGAATCTTAACACCATATCTATCACTAAGGTAATATCCTGTTTTTATTATGTATTGAGATTTACAAAAAGGACACTCTATTTGTTTCTCTTGGAAATCTTCCATTACTTCTTTTGGTGTTAAAACTAATTTTCTTTCTTTTTTCATAAATAATCTTTTTATTATCGTTCGCTTATCTAATTAATATAATTAATATAGGAAACCTTTTTAAATCGTTCGGTTAACTATTTATTATATATTATTAATCGTTCTATAAAGAATTTAAATAAAAATGTGTGCGAAGTATGGTAAAAAAATATATTGCTAAAGAAAATAAACCTGAAATAAAACAAGAAGATGTAAATATTGAAAAAATAAGCAGGCATTTAAATTCTGATGGTAAGCAGTTATATATTAGAATTCCTACAAAAGTTTCAACAGTCTTTGATTTAAAAAAAAGACAAGAAGTTGAATTAGTTATTAATTATAATAAAAAGACAATAAATTTAAACATAAAGGACAATATAGTTAATAAGACAAAAAGAAAGTCAAATTTAATTAAAAAGAAAAAATAATTATAAATATTATGATAGTATGGTATCTAAATTAAATTATTATGAAGATAGAATACTTCAAGTGTTAAGATTTTCTACAAGGTTACTTAATACAAAAGAAGTTGCATATTATGCTAAAATTGATTGGGCAACAGCTGATAAATATTTAAAGTTATTAAGAAGAAAAGGATATGTTGAACATAAGTTAGTTGGTGGAATAAATTATTGGAAAATTAAAGGTTTTATTTAGTTTTCTCGGCCACATACCCTGTTAAGAAATAAATATATATAGTAAATTATATATTATTTAGAGGATATTTATGAATTATATAGATTTATTTTCTGGAGCTGGAGGCTTTTCTTTAGGATTTAAAAATGCTGGTTTTAAGAATGTATTTTCATTAGATTCTAATAAAGAATTTAATAAAACTTATAAGTTTAATTTTCCAAAAGATATTTTAATTGAAAAAGAAATTGAAAAGTTATCTGTTTCAGAAATTAAAAAGTTAATTCATAAAAAAAAAATTGATGTAATTATTGGAGGCCCTCCTTGTCAAGGATTTAGTATTGCAGGAAATGTTGGTCGTAAATTTTTAGATGACCCTAGAAACAGTTTATTTATGGAATTTGCAAGAATTGTTTCTGTCGTTAAACCAAAAATATTTATAATGGAAAACGTAGCTAGACTTTATACTCATAATAAAGGATTAACTAGAAAAGAGATTATTAATACTTTTAATAAGATTGGTTATATTGTTGATTGTAAGGTATTATGTTCTGCAGATTATGGCGTTCCACAAATTAGAAATAGGGTTATATTTATAGGTAATAAATTGAATTTAAAAAATAAATTTCCTAATAAAAAAGTTAGTAAATACAATTCTATTAAAAGTGCAATTCGTGATTTGCCAAAATTAAAAAGTGGAGAACAATCAGAAATTCCAAATCACAATGCAATGAATCATAAAAAAAATATGTTATATAAAATGAGTTTTGTTAAAGATGGTGGTAATAGAAACCAAATTCCGAAAAATATCAGACCATTATCAGGGGATATTAGAAAATATATAAAATATAATAGTATGGCTCCTTCTATCTGTATTACTGGCGATATGAGAAAAGTATTCCATTATAATCAAAATAGGGCCTTAACAGTAAGAGAATTAGCCAGAATTCAATCATTTCCAGATGATTTTATATTTCAGGGTAGTAAAATATCTCAACAACAACAAATTGGAAATGCAGTACCCCCTTTAATGGCTAAAGAAATAGCATTAAATATAATGGAGATGTTAAATTAATATGGCTAAATTACCTAAGGTTAATTTCATAGGAAATAAAGAAAAAATTGTTGATTGGATTTGTTCAAACATACCTAAAGATGTGACTACTATTTTTGATGCTTTTTCTGGTGGAGTTTCAGTAAGTTATGCATTTAAAAAAAAAGGATATAAAGTAATAAGTAATGATATTTTAAGAATTAATTATTTATTATCTGTTGCTATAATCGAAAATAATGATGTGAATTTAACTAGTGAGGATCTAAATATTATTTTTTCTGGCAATCCTATAAAAGGTTTTATGTTTAAAAATTATTCTGAAGTGTATTTTTTTCCAAAAGAGTGTATGGAATTAGATTTGTATCGATCTAATATAGATAAATTAAGTTCTAAATTTAAAAAAGCATTAGCATTTTCTTTATTAAGACGTGCTATGATTAGAAAAATGCCTTATTCTAGATTTAATTTACCATGGTCTAAAATAAAACAATTAAGAGATGAAGAATATAGTTATAAAAAATATAAACGAAAAAGAGCTTATCATAATTTAAGCTTTAAAGAACATTTTTTATTAAATTTACTTGATTATAATAATGCTGTATTTTATAATGGTAAAGAAAATATTTCTTATAATGAAGATATTTTTGATTTAATCCCAAAAATAAAAGCAGATTTAATATATTTAGATCCACCTTATACAGGAACAATGAATAACTATTTTGGATTTTATGGTTTAATAGATGAATTTATTTTTCAAAAAAAATTAACTCCATTTGAAAATAATTTTATAGATAAAAAAAACGCTTTAATTTTATTTGATAAATTATTTTCTAAATTACACAATTTTAAATATTGGTTATTAAGTTATAATAATTCTTCATATCCAACTAAAGAACAATTATTAGAATTATTAGGTAAATATTCTAAAGATGTAAAAGTTATTGAAAAAAAACATAATTACCAAGTTACTGGTAAGGAAAAAAAAATGCAAAATAAAGAATATTTATTTATTATTAAAATGAGCTAAAATGAATTCAATAAAAAATCAAAATTATGAAAAATATTGGAAACTAACTTTAGAATATACTAATTTTAATGATTCTAAATTTTTAAATACACTACAATTGATTGTTAATAAAATAGATGAATTAAATAGTGATGGAAATT
>CALBUD010000010.1 GCA_937968065.1 Candidatus Iainarchaeum sp.
ACCACTTCATAAAGTTCTCACTCTAAAGCAGGGGCTATTAATTCTATTGTATTATTTGTAGGCTGTAAGTAGTCTGTTCAAAGTTGAAGTTTGACTCAATCTTTAAATATTAATAATGGATTAATTGTATTTTCATAACTATAATCTAATGAAAGAGTTGTTTGTCATTCTGTAGCTACAAAACTATTGTAAGCATATCATCATTGCAGAGGAGTTCAACTTCAACCTAAAGCATTAACCTTCACTTCACTTCAAGTTCTAGTAACAGATGTATTAGTTCAAGGTAATATCTCTGTAATCATCCTGTCTGTGTTTTCAGGAAGTTTTTCTAGTTTATCTCCGTCAGCTAAACGGAAATTTTGTATATCATTTAACGCCATATTATTATGTGTTAGTTCTTATAAAATTGATTATATGTTTTTGTGTTAATGGATTATCAATGATTGTTTCAATTTCTTCAACTGTTTTTGTTTTAAGTTTATTTTGGTCTGTTATACCAAGCTCATATAAATAAGCTACAGTTGCAGGACCAATTCATTTAACTTTATGTAAATCAGAAGAACTCATATTTCCTTTAACAGCTTTTATTTCTTTTGTTTCTTTTATTTTTGATAGAGCTTCTTTAGCTCTTTGTATATGTGCTATTGTTTTCATATATCACTATTAATAAATAATAAAAAAAAGGAGAAGAGGAAAACTTTCCCCTCTCTCCTCTTTTAAAGCCTAGACAATAGCACCATTAGCACCGTTGTCTGAACCAATTATAACTTCTGGATTATAGAAGTCCATAGTAAATTCAGTATCTATATCAATAACTGTAGCTTTATTTTTCTTATCTTCGTAAGAGTCAATTTTAGCTTCATATAAAGGTATAAATCTAAATGCTTCTAATTCTCTTGATAATTCAGTGTTAAGTAAGAACCATTCATTACCTGAACCAACTTTACCTTTTACAGAAGGTTGTCCTAATGTAGGTAATACCATTAAGTTCACTTTAAATCCATTCATTTGGAAAATTGAAACTGTTATATCATTTGATATAGCAACATCAGCAACTTGTGAAGCAACTTCTTTTCCATCATTTAAGATTTTTCTAGCATTAGCTTCACCTTCTGGACCAACTATTAATGTATAAGCAGAAGCAGCAAAACCAACGATAGTACCGTTACCATCTTTCATACCTCTAGCTTTTTCAATAGCTTTTTCTAAATTCACTTGGTTTAAAACTCTATCAGTTCCTTCCATTATATTAGATTGAACTTCACCTGTTTCACCAACTGGATGAGCATTAAAGAATAGAGGATTACCATATGGTGTAGAAGAACCAGGACCATAAGCATTAGCATTATTAAACCCTTCTATCAACACTCTAGTAGCTAAGAAGTTTCTAGCTTTTTTAACTCTAGCTGAAAGTCTTGCCATTTTATTAGCAATTTTTTGTATTTCCATTTTAACTTCTGTAGGTAAAGTTGAAGCTGATGTAGCTTTCATTAACCATTCAGTAGCAGCTCTTGACATTGTATGAGCTCAGGCAAATCTTTGAGTTTTAAATCCTTTTGAAGGACCTTCTTCATCACCTAATAATGGAATTTCATCTAATTCACCTATACTTTCTAAGTCTAATACACCTTTAAGAGAAGTTATTTCTCAGTCTGGTCTATCAACAGGAGTGTTAACAAAACCTAAAGCTTCTGCAACACCATCTAATGTAGGGTCAATATTCATTTCATCAACCACTTTTAATATATTACTTCTGATAAGTTTAAAACCCTCAACAGTAGTTAATAATCAATTATCTGAAAATCTAGCCATTTTTACTTTTTTATATTATATATTAAACAATTTTAAATCTACCAACTCTTGTATCAATTATTTCTACAAGTTCAACTTGGTCACCTGCAGCACCTGTTACAACAACTTGTGAAGCATTAATATCAAATTTGTCACCAACCATAGCTTGTGTTAAATCAGCGTCAGTGTTTAAATCAACTCTTAAGTTTTCATTTTTTCTTACAAATAAGATTTCTTCATTTGTTCAGTAAGTGTGTGAACCTGTAGCAACTCATTTAATTTCTTGTGTACCATCTGCTGAAACAACTTTACCAGAAGTTGCATCTATAGACAATAATTCAGAGTTGATAACAGATAAGTTGTCAGAAGCTATAGCTCCTTCATTCCCTGTAAAACCGTATCAAGTTTTTCTTAATTTATTTGCCATATTTATATGTTAATAATTATTTATTTATTTTTATAATTAGAAAGAACATTATCAAAGATTGAGTCAATTTCACTATTCTTTGATTGTTGTTCTTCTCAAGAGGAAACTCCTCAAACACCACTAGCTCATCCTCAGTCTTTCATTAGTTTATATGCTAAGTCCTCAGGAGAGTATTTACTATTAAGAACTATATTACCTGCTCTTTTAACTCTTTCTTCAATAGGAAGAGAGTCAGAAATATATTTAAGTTCTTCTTCAACTTTAGCTACATCTTCATCAGATAGAAAGTTATCATATTTACTTTTAAGCCTTGTTATTTCAGCTTCCATCTCTTTCTTATCTTGTTTCCATTTCATTAGCTTAAGTTCTTTTTCCAATTTAGTTGCTTTATCTTCTTCATAGTCGTCACTCTCTTCTTCTTTTGAAGACATAAAAGAGTCGCCATAAACAGCTTTAGCTTCTTCTAAACTAGAAAATCAATAAAGTTCTTTAATCACTTTATCTTGTAATTTTTTATCCTGAATTTCATTTATGTAACTTTTATCTTGTTTAGCTAGCCTAACTGCTAAATCAATTTTTTCTTGGTTACTTCTTGTATATTCAGCTTGAAGACTTTTATATTGGTCTTCTGGCACTACATTAGTACCTTGAGGAGATTGCCCACCATCAGTAGGTTCTTCTCATTCTAGGAATTCCTTTTTATCAGCTTGTTCCTTGTTCATAACTATTTTTTGTTATTTTCTAAAATATTATATTTCCTAAAGAAACTCTTGAAGAATTTATTTCATTGTAAAAATCCTCTTACCCATTCATCTGTAACATTTCATTCAATGAGCTCTTTACACACTCTATTATATGCAAAAATGCCTATTTTGTCAAGTATGGCTTTATCTAGGGAAGAAAGCACTGTTTTTTCTTTCTCCTCTAGCTCAAGCTCTCTAATTATTTCAATAAGTTTTTTTTCTCTTCTCCACTCCAAAAAATCTGTTATTATATTTTTTTTCATAGGTTTGGCATAAGTTCTAAAATTCTATTTTGAAGCTCCTCTTCTGATAAGTCAAGCAGCACTTCATTTATATTAGCTTCAATTTCTGTTTTTGGATTGTAGGCTTGATTAGTTTTTTCCAGCATTCTAAATGAATAGTCTACTACCTCTTTGTCTGTAAGTTCTCTATTTCACATAATAGCTTCTTCAACATTTTGTTCAGCAAAGTCCCCAATTCTTTTTCTTCTTGAGTCTTTAATGCCTTCATAAGCTTCTTTTAGTTCTTCATATTTTCATAATGTTTTATAGAAATATGGTGTACTGAAGCCTACATCTGCTACAGCATCTAAAAGCTTAACAGGTTGATTTGGTTTATATTTTCCTGTTTGCTTATCATATCAATAAGCTATAAGGTCAAATACTCTATAAAACTTATCTTTAGTTTCTTGTGTTAAAATTTTTCTATTTTTTGGTCTTCATCTTTTTCTCATATTCGTATTATTTGTTATTAGCTAAACTACCAATAAGTGGAACTGGATTTGATTGGTTTCTTTGTTCTGGTGGAACATAGTTTGGATTTGATGGGTCATTAGCATCATTACTCACCCCTTTCATTTGTTTCTTTATTTTATCAAGTCTTGAAGCAGCAGATATGTTATTAGGAGTTTCTCATAATAATAAATCAGAGTCAAGCTTAAATGCTTTTGCACCTTCAACAAAATATGCTTTAGGGTTCATTATAGGTTTACCATCTTCTCAAATTAAATTACCAAAGATTTGTCCAAACTCAAGAAGTTTATTTTTTTCTTTTTCTTCACTAACTCACAATATAGACTCAGTGATAGGAAGAACATTAAACATTCAAGAAATTAATCAAGGGGCAACAGTGAATGTACCATATCCATTCTTTATACTTTTAACATTACCATCCTTATCCATACTTTGACCCTTAACAGGTATTTCGTGAGTTTTATGTTTATATTCAAACTTAATATTACTCATTCTAAGTCTAGCAAGTCTAGCAAAGAAATTGTAAGCATTTTGTTTTAATAATAAGTTTGTTCTCTTTCTTGCACTTTCTATTTTACTTTCTGTTTTTGTTGCTGTTTCACTAGCACCTAATATTTGAGATTTAAAGTCAATTCAAGTTTTAATAATAAGGTCTTCATCAACTTTTCTTTCAGCTTCTATAACACTATTAGCATTTATATTAGGAGAGAAATGAGAGATTGCTTCTTTTTCAACTCTAGCAAATTTATTAGTACCTATTTCTACAGTTGTTTCATCAAAGTCAGCATCTGGGTCAATAGTTGTAAAACCAAATTGTGCTTTTATTACATCTATATTTAAAGCCCTAAGAGCATCTTTATAATTTATATCATTTTCTAACATTTCATATTCACCTGCATCATATGTTCTATCTTCTAAAGCATAATTAGAGAACGAACAAAAAGGAAGTTCTTTATGTTGATATGGTATAATAGAGTTTCTAATTTCCACGCCATTAACTAATACAATAAGAGAGTCTTCTGCTTTATTATAATATCTAAGCTCAGTTACTAAGTTGTCTTCATTTAAAGGACTAAATTCAACATCACCTTCTGAGTTTAAATAATAATATTGACCTTTAGGTATATTAGTTTCACTAATAGTGTAGTTTGGATTATTTGAGAATGTGTTTAAAAATTTTCTTCTATCCCAAGTTCTAATCCATATAGCTTCATTAGCTGTTTCTATATCATATCAATCGTGATAGAAATTTTCCCAAGGTATATATTCACAATAAACACCATCATACTCTGTCATAGTGTTTTCATTCCATTTAATTTCATCTCCAGATAGGTATGGCTCTTTTATTTTTCTTTTAATAGTTCTAAGCCCTTCATACATATATCAGTTACCATATTTAAGAGCCGAATAAATAACCTTCATTATTTCCTTATCTGTCTTACTTGTTATCCATTCATAGTCCCAAACTTTTTTAATTATTCTTGAAGCCTTTTTTGCTTCTCAATCAAGAGGTATAAATTCATATTCTTGCACTCAGTTTAATATTTCAGCAGCTTTACTATTTATAATAGAGAAAGCTATATTTGTATCATAAGAGCTTTTAGTCGGGTCAGCTTCTAATGTTTTTTGTCCTATATAGTTCTTTTTCCATTCCCTTTGTTTTACAGAGAGTGTTCTTTTAAGCCCTCATAAGTATTGAAGCCTCTCCTCTGCAAAAGCTAAAGCTTTTTTTTCTTTTTCCATATTGTTATTATTATTTACATATTATTAATAAGGTTGTCTATAGTTTCATTTATAATATCCCACCTTGTTCCATTTCTCTCAATGTTTTTCTTGAAACTTTCTTTCTGCTCTAGTGATAGTTTTATTAGGTTTTATCGCCCATATAATATATCTAAGAGCGTCAAGTTGATGGTCGTCTTCCTTCACAACTTCTCAGTCTTTACCTTTTTCTTTATAGTGATGTTGCTCAAGTTCTTTTACTAATGTGTCTTCCAATTTATTGCTAATAAATATTTTTTCATCAGCAAACATTTGATTAAGTTTAAATATTGAAGCCTTCCTATTACTCTCATCTCTTTCACCTTTCTCCCATTTATTAGCAGGTTTAGTTTTAAGTCCCATCTTAGCCAACTCAGTTCTTTCTCTCTTAGCTCAAGAGTCGGCAACTATATATTCCAAACTTATTTTATATTTCCTAACAAGAGCTTCAATCTTTTCCTTTATTTCAGACAGATATAATCAAGACTGATTAAAACCATCAAATATGTAATGGTTATTATCACTATCAACAGCAACTAATACAAATCAAGTGGGGTGGGTGATACCTAAGTCTAGTCCTCAATAGAACCTAACTCAAGGAAGTGTATGGGGGTCAAAATGAGCTACTAGATTATTAAGCCTTGAAAAACTATTATAAACTAATCAAGTAGGGGGTATAAACTCACCATTAAGCCTCATCTTCTTATCTTGCTCACTCAAATTATTAGCCCACGAATGGTCGGCGTGTTTGTTCTCTAATGAGCTAAATAAGAACTTAATTCTATTATCATTTTCTACATATTCACTCTTATAAAAGTATTCATATAGAGGTGTTAATCAAGAAAGAGGAGTCATTGTTATCAACATTTGAGACTTACCTGTACGGGTTCTAGCTAACAGCTCTAACCATACACCTTTATCTGTAGGTTCTTCATCAACAACTATAAAATCTGGATTTCACCCTTGAACCCTTTCCCTACCTTGGTCGTAAGTTTTAATACTAATTTTAGCTCAATTAATAAGCTTTA
Source organism: Candidatus Iainarchaeum sp. (assembly GCA_937968065.1). Taxonomy (GTDB): domain Archaea; phylum Iainarchaeota; class Iainarchaeia; order Iainarchaeales; family CSSED10-239; genus Forterrea. The sequence continues at coordinate 6,503 of CALBUD010000010.1, forward strand.
TCTCTTGCAACACTCAAGAGCTTCTTTTAGGAGCACCCTTAATAAGCTCTGGTGGAATTCTTGTATTTGAATATTCTCATAATAGATAAGGTTCAATAGTTCAGGAAACATTACTTCAAGATTTAGTTACAATCCGTATATTCTTTTTAGCTCATATATAGGGAAGTTTATATTTAGTTGAATATTCTCCTATAGCTAAATTAACTGCTGTGTACATTCAATAGAATGTTTTTCAGGCTCAGTTTCATCATTGAAATAATATTTGCTTATATCTAGGTCTACCGTCTTCTTTCTTTAAATTAAGGACAGCGTGAACTTCTTTTTGATGTTTTTGTAGTTCAACCTCAGTGATAGCATAAAACTTTTTTCTCTTATCTAATATGGAATAGAGTTCAGCAATTTTTTGTTTATTGTTTTGTTCCATATCATTTTATTATTTATTTCTGTTTGCCTATACATTATATAAGAAAAGAAGGGTTTTGTCAAGTTTGGCTTAGATTAGCTAACGAGAGAGAATTGGCTTAATATAGCCAACTATATTTTTTGTTCTTTTTTTAATATATTCTATTACTTTTAGTTTTGTATTCTCAT
>CALBUD010000011.1 GCA_937968065.1 Candidatus Iainarchaeum sp.
TATAAGAGATTTTAAATCTAAAAGATTTATTTTTAAAAATCATTTTATCTATTATAATTCTAAAATAAATTTAACAACTATGTTTTTTGATTCTCAAAAATTGAATTATTTTCAAGAAAATTTTATTTTTAAAAATTCAGAAATAAATCAAAATGACTTATCTTTTCTTTCTAAACATCAACTAAATAAAATAAATATTATCAATACTCATATGAATAAAAAAACAATTTCAAATACAACCATTAAAAATATTTTAAAAGATTCTTCTTTTATAAGATATGATGGTCTTATAAATATTTTAAAAAAAGCTGATTTTTCAAAAGCATATCTCGAAACAAACAATATGCTTCTTTCAAAAAAGGCAAAATCAATAAATATACCTATGTTAGAAATTGAACCTAAAAATGTAAAAGCAACTCATGCGGCAACAGTTGAACATGTAACTGATGATCAATTATTTTATTTAGGTACAAGAGCAATTTCTAAAAAGAAAGCAAATAATTTAATAATTTCTTCTTTTTTAATTTCAAACTTAAATAATTATTCAGAAGAAATTAAAAATTATATTTCTAAAAAAATTATTGAAAAGTTATGAATGAAGATTATATCCCCTCTCAAATAATTTTAGATTATTATTCTAATCCAGTAAACTATGGTAAATTAAAAAAATATGATTTAACAATAACAGGAAAAAATAGTGATTGTGTAGATATAATTACTTTTTATCTACAACTATCTAAAGATAAAAAAACAATTCAAAAAATTTCTTTTGAACATTCTGGTTGTGTTATCTCAAAAGCAGGAGGTTGCATTACAACAGAACTTGTAATTAATAAAAAAATAAGTGAAATATTATCTATTTCTCCAGAAACTCTTATAAATAATTTAGGTGGTGTTTTAAAAACAAGAATTAAATGTGCTTATCTTTCTATAAATCTTTTAAAAAAAGGATTATCTGATTTTTTAAAAAAAGAAACTTTTTCCAAAAAATTTTTTTTATGAAATTTAGTGTCTTTTAAGATTTAATTTTTCTGCATATTTAAATTTTCCAAAATTACTTCCAAGCTTTTCTTTTTTAGCTTTATCTCTATAATGTATAACTCTATCTTCTCTTTCTTCAATTGTTTCATATGACATAATGCCTGGACCACCCACACAACCACCTTTACAAAAAAGCAAATCTGCAAATATAATTTTTTTGTTTTCTTTAAATTTTTTAATTGCTTTATCTATTTCTTGAAAACCATCTGCAATAATTATCTCGTTTGGTTTTAAAAGTCCTCTTTGATTCATTGTTTCTGCAACAGCACCTGATAGAGGGTATATTTTAGTATAATCATTATAAAATTTATCAAATGTTTTTTTCTCTGTTTCTTTTTTTTTATAATATCCATTTTCTTTTGAATATTTAAAAACATCATATAATTCTTTAAAAGTTAAAGCATAATCAACATCCTTTGTTTCTTTTGCTTCTTGTTTTTTAGAAAAGCAAGGCCCTACAAAGATTGTTTTATATTCTGGATATTCTTTTTTCATAAATCTACCCATTAAAACCATTGGAGATGCAATATCTAAAATTTTATCTTTAATTTCTGGATATTTGGTTTCAATATATTTAACCACACTAGGACAATTTGCACAAATATATTGTCTTTTTTTATTTTTTTCAATAATTTCGTGTGTTTTTTTATTTATGAGTTTTGCAGAATAGGTAAGCTCTACAACTTTATTAAATCCAATCCTTCTAAGTTCAGTAATTATTTTAGGATATTTAAAATCAACAACAAAACTGGGTGCTAAAAGGCAAATACACTTTTGTTTATTTATTATTTTTGAAATTTCAATTAATTCATTATTTATTTCCATAATTTTTCATTTTATAAAATTTTTATATTTTGAATTTTTATTTTTTAAAAGAACAATTCTTGATTTAGGATCTTCTTCTTCAATTTTAAATAATTTTGATTTTTTTTCAATTTCTTTAGAATACTTTAATATTTCTGCAGGTGTTGGCATATTTTCAAATTTCATTTTTTCTCTAGAAGATCCTATATGCATGTAGGATTTTATTTCTAAAAAATCAGCCTCTGTTTTTTCAAACATTTTTATAAAGTCATCTAAATCTTTTAAAGAATCGTTCATTCCTTTAATCATAGTAAATCTTAAAACTCTTCTACATTTAAGTTTAGAAAATAAATTAATAGTTTCATTAAATCTTTTCCAAGAATCTGTAATTTTAGATTTATTTATTTTATCATGTTGTTTTTCATTACAACATTCAATAGATAAATATAATTGTGTTGGAAGAGCTTTTTCTTTTTGAAGTTTTAAAAGCATTTTTGGTTCAAGACCGTTAGTTACAATAAATATAGTTTTTATTTCTTTTTTACTTTTAAGATATTTAACCATTTCTGGCAAATGAGGATAAATAGTTGGTTCTCCAGATAAAGAAATTGCAACATGTGTTGGTATTTTTGCTTCATCATACATTTCTTTTGAAACTTTTATGTTCCCACCAAATCCTGTTAATAATTTTTTTCTTTCAACAAATAAATTCTCAACAATTTCTTTTGGTTTATCTATTTTTCCTGTAAGTTTATAATTTTTCATATATTCTACAGGTCTCCAACAAAAAATACAGTTTTGATGACACCAAATAACAGAAGGAGTTATTTGTGCACATCTATGACAATCAACATTATAGAATTTTTGTTTATAACAAACACCTTGTCCTCTAAGTGCTTTTTTATTCCATTCACAAATCTCAACTGCAGAATGTTCTCCGAAGATTCCATATTTTTTATGTTTTAAATCTTTAAAAATTATTTCTTTATTATCTATATTTGTCATATAAATAAGTTTATTTAGTTCTCTTTATAAACATTTTTATTTTTAATTATAATATAATAATAATTAAAGGTGATTTATTTTGAGTTCTAAAAAGAAAAATGTAAAAATTGTATTTGAAAATAAGAATGATAAAGTTTCTGATTCTAATGAAAAAAATACAACCCAAAATTCTTCTAAAAATATAACACATAAACATAAATCTCATAAACATGTTGCTCATAAACATGAAGCACACAAACACGAAGCTCATAAAAAAAATGTAACTCATAAAAAGCATGATACTAAAACAAGAGATTTTATAATTATTGGTATTTTAGCATTTTTAATTATAATAGTTTTAGTAATATCTTTTCTAATTCCAGTTAATACAGATACAACACCTACTGATAATTTAGATGCTAATACTACTGACACTAATCTTTTAGATCTACCAGACATAGATCTTGAAGATTTTCAAAACAGAATGTTTGAATTAAATTTAAGAATATTAACAGAGATTAAAGATTATCAATTAGAGATTCTTTCTGAATCTTATGATGATTTTAATTTAAATTCTGAACAAATGAATACTTGTATTTTAGAAAATGATTTCTTATCTCAAGAAGTAGATCCTTTACAATTTTCAAAAATAAGTGAAATTTATGATGATTTTCTTCTTTCTCAAGAGCTAGGAATTGTTGTAACACCAACAATATATGTTAACGGATATCTTTTTTCAGGAGCTAAAGATTATAATACTTTTACAAATTTTATAGATTCTGTAGAAAATACTGAAAATTTAATTTTAGATTATGAAGAAAAATCTTTTAATTATGATTCTTCTGATTTAAAATTATATGTTATTTATGATGTTGAAAATGAACTAATAAATAATAAAAATTTAGAATTTATAGATTTTATTCAAGAATCTGATCTTTTAATAGAAAGTGTTAGAGATGTATTTAAAGAAATTTTTTCAATAGATGAGATTGTATATCTTCAATATGATCTTTTAGAAGGAAAAGAAATTCTTCAAACAATAGATGCAGAATCTTTGCCAGTTTATTATCTTTTAGGAGATATTTCTACAACAAACTTTTATAATGATGAAGAACAAAAAAATTTATTTGATATTATTTTTAAAGAAGACATTATAAATGAAGGATATATAGCAAATGATTTTATTTTAAATCAATTAATCTCTCAAAGTTCTATTGATGGGGTTTATAAATTATTAGATTATAAAAGTTTAATAGAACAAGATCACGTAATTGGAAATGAAGATGCAAAAACAAATTTATTATTATTTACAGATTATGATTGTCCTTTCTGTAAAACTTTTGAAACAGATACACTTACTGAAGATTTTATAACAGAGTATATTGATTTAAATAAAGCAAATCTTGTTTTAAAACCAATACCAACAAGTGATTCTTTACTTCCAATTATTTTTTTGAAATGTTCTGAAGATCAAGAAAAATCTTTAGAAGTTCACAAAAAAATATTTGAATTAAGTCCAATTATTGGTTTTGAACCAGCATATAATTTAATTTCAGAAAAATATTCTCAAGAAATTAATGATATTCAAATGGAATATGAAATTTTAATGAAATTATATGATGATTCTGAATTCCAATAATTTCTTCTTTTTTTCTTTTTTTTAAAAATACCTTTCATTTAAATATTTAATTATTCATTAATATATATATTTAATATGGGTCCGTGGCCTAGTGGATAGGGCAACAGCCTTCTAAGCTGTGGGTCGAGGGTTCGAATCCCTCCGGACTCACATTTATCTTTAAAAATGGAGGTGGTTTTTTTTGAAAAAAAAAGCAACTGGTTTAATATTAGTTTTTTATTTGTTTGTTGTTATTGTTGCTCTCGTAGCTTTTAATTTAACTATTTACGGAGATGCCGCAATGGGCTTGACAAGTGCTAAAGAATGTGGTTCTTGTAAATATTATTTAAATGGAACAACAAGTACAAAAACATGTGATTATGTAAAAGTAGGTTTTGGAACCGGTTATTGTAAATGCCCAGTTCCTGATGATGGGATACAATCAGAAGGTTGTGGTGTTTCTGATGATAAATAAATGATTTCTATGGATTATAAAAAATTATTTTCAGACGTTCTTCTAGATATAATTGATTTAGATTTAGATAAAATTAATTCTGAGATAAAACAACCAATTAATCCAGAGCATGGAGATCTTTCTTTTCCTGTTTTTGAATTATCTAAAAAACAAAAAAAAATACCAAATGTTTTAGCAGAAGAAATTTCCCAAAAATTATCTTCAAAATATTTTTCTTTTTCTTCAATAAATGGTTATATTAATGCAAAAATAAAAACTTCTTTTCTAATAAAAGAAACAATTAAAGAAGCTATTGAAAAAAAAGAAAACTTTGGAAAAATAAATTTAGATAATAACTTATATGTTATTGATACTTTTAATGCAAATCCATTAAAGATGTTACATATTGGCCATTTAAGAAATATAGTTACTGGAGATTTTGTACATAATATTTTAAAATTTGTAGGAGCTGATTCTAAACCAATATCTTATGGTGGAGATATAGGTACTCATGTTGTAAAATGGTATTGGTATTATAAAAAATTACCTGAAAATGAAAAAATAATTCCAAAAAAAGATGTTTCTAAATGGTTTGGAAATATTTATCTTAAAGCAGGTATTTTATTTGAAGAGGATAAAGAAAAACATAAAGAAGAAATTAATCAATTACAAATAGAAATAATGAATAATCCTTCTCTTCAAAAAGAAATAAAATATCTTGCAATAGAAAGTCAAAAAGCATATAATAAGATTGGAGAAGAGTTATCTATAACTATAGATAGTGGTTTTTTAGAATCTGAAGCAGAAATAAAATTTAATGAAATTAGAGAAGAGTTATTTAAAAAATATAAAGATCTTTTTATAGAAAGTGAAGGTGCGATTGTTGCTGATTTAAAAGATAAAGAACTTGGATATTTTATAATTATTAAAAATAATGGAGCTTTACTTTATGGAGCAAAAGATATTTCTCTTTTAAAGTTAAAACAAGAAAGATATCCTTCTTTAAAAAATTTTATATATGTTATTGCTTCAGAACAAGATTTTTATCTTAAACAATTATTTAAATTATTTTCAATAATTTATCCTGATACCAATCATTATCATGTAAGTCATGGCCTTATAAACACCTCTGAAGGAAAAATGAAATCAAGAGAAGGTGGACATTTTTTATATGAAGATTTTAGAGATGAAATTTTTGTAAATGTTAAAAAAAAATTAATTGAAAATGGTCTTTTAGAAAATGAAGAAATTATAAAAGAAATTTCTTTTGGTGTTATGAAATTTGAGATGCTTAAAACTAATTTAAATAAAAATATAGTTTTTGATATTTCTCAAGCTCTTGATTTTCAAGGAGATACCTCTCCGTATGTTCAATATAGTGGTGTTAGAGCAAAAAGTATTTTAAGAAAAGTTGATTTTCAAGATTCTTTCTTAAATAACCTGGATTATAATTATTCTTTTGAAAAAGAAGAACATTTGTTAGCTTTAAAAATAAATGATTTTAAAGAAAAAGTTATTTTAGCATATAATGGTTATAAATCTCACATTCTTGTAAACTACACTTTAGAACTTGCACATATATTTAATAAATTTTACACCACCTGTCCTGTTTTAGTTGAGGATGAAAAAATAAAAAACACAAGATTGTTTTTAATAAAATCTTTTTTAATCACTCTTGAAAATGCATTAAATATATTAGGTATAAAAATACCTGAAAAAATGTGACTTTTGGATGAAACAAAAATATTTTGATTTTGTAATGGATGATTTAATAGAAAACACATCTATTAAAGAATTAGAACATATATTTATTAATCTTAATATTAAAACAGTATATGTTTTAAGAGAACTTAAAAAAAAAGAAGATTATTCAATAAAATTTATTCTTCCAAAAACATCTTCAAATAAAATAATTTTAAAAAAAGCTTATCTTCTAAAAGATCCTTCTCTTTTTCATTTATATAAAGAAAAAGAAATTCTTTTTGTTGAATCTAAGTCATTAAAAAATAATACTTTTATCTCAACTCACAAAAAAATAAAATTTTTAAAAGACCCTCTTTCAGAAAAGCTTTCTTTTGATGAACAAAATGCAAGATCTTGTTTTCAAAATAAAATAAAAGTTGTTTTTGATATTAATCTTTTTAGATCTAATAATAATAAATCTTTTTTAAAACAAGCAATTTTTATAATTCCTCTTTTAAAAAAACATAAAGTAGATATGATTTTTTCAAGTTTTGCAAAAACAAAAGAAGATTTAGTTGATTTTAATATTTTTTCTTCTTTTCTTAAAAATTTTTATCTAGAAGAAGAGATAATTAATAGATTTTTATCAAAGGAAATTTTAAAATTAGAATGATAAAATATGAATAAAATAAAAAAAAAATTAAATGTTATTAGACCAACTTTAAGACATAAAAAAAAATATTTTTTAATAAGTTATTCATCAGATATTAATGAAGATAAAATACATTCTTTATTTATAAAAAACTATGAAAAAACATACGGTTTATTTTCTTTAATTGAATGTAATTTAACAGTTATAGAAAGTAATTTAAAAAATAAAACAATTATTATAAGAATTAATAAAGAGTATAATGAGCAATTTTTAAGTAGTTTGTTTTTTTTAAAGCAAAATTTGGGTTTAATTTTTGTTTTAAAGCAAGCGTCTACTTTAAAATCATTGAGATAATCTTTACTTTAAGATAATCATAATCTTTTTATATCTGTTGCTATATTATATATATTAGATAAAAGCACAGAAAAGAGGAAAAATACTATATTTAATAACCAATTATTAAAAATAGCTTATTTTATAAGTTCTTTTAAAACTTATTTAACATAGGTAAGTTATTTTTAAAATTAAATTTAAAAATTATGTAAATATATCTAATAAAAATAAAAAAGGTGAGATAAAATATGTTTCCAATTTCTAATAATAATGCAATGGCACAAGCTTATGATAGGTCAATAACTGTTTTTAGTCCAGAAGGACATTTATATCAAGTTGACTATGCTTCTAAAATAATTGAAAAAGGAAGTCCAGCAGTTTCTATAATATATAAAGATGGAATTATTTTAGTTGCAGATAAAAAAATATTTTCACCTTTAATAATTCCAGAATCTGTTGAAAAAGTATTTAAAGTCGATAAACATGTTTGGATAGCATGCTCTGGTCTTATAGGAGATGGAAGAAGACTTGTAGATTATGGAAGACAAATAGCTCAAGAAAATAAAATTTATTATGATGATCCAATAGAGATTGATACTTTAGTTAAAAAAATAGGAAATGTTGTTCAATATTTTACACAATATGGTGGAGCAAGACCATTTGGTGTTTCTTTAATAATTTCAGGAATTGATTCTTTAGGAAAACACATTTATGAAATCGAACCAAGTGGAGCAACAACAGCTTATAAAGCTGTTGCAATAGGACAAAATAAACAAAAGTTAATGAGTCATCTTGAAAAACATTATAAAGAAAATTTAAGTTTTGAAGATGCTTTAAAATTGGCATTAAAAACTTTAACTTTAAATCTTGAAGCAAAACAAAAATTGGAAGTAAACAACATAGAAGTTTTAAATATTACAGAAAAAAATGATGCAATAGTTTCTATTGATAAATTTTCAAAATATTTATAAAAATGTGATTAATGAATGGTTAAGTTAGATGATTGTGTTTTAGCAAAATTAAAAAGAAAAGAACATAATTTTGAAATTTATGTTGATCCTTACATGGCATGGGATTTTAAACATGGAAAAGAAATTAATAATTTTGAAGACATGATAGGTTATGATGAAGTTTATTCTGATGCAAACAAAGGAGATTTAGCTTCAAAAACTGTTCTTTTAGAAGTTTTTGAAACAGAAGACTTTCAAACAATTGCAAAAGAAATTTTAAAACACGGAGAAGTTCAATTAACAACCGCACAAAAACAAGAAATGACTCAAAAAAGAGAAAGAGAAATTATTACCTACATTACAAAAAATGCACACGATCCAAAAAATAAAACACCTATCCCAGAACAAAGAATATTAAATGCTTTTGAAGAGCTAAAAATAAAAGTAAACTTAAATAAACAGAGAGATAAAGAAATTTCAGAAATTGTTGATCAATTAAAAAGAATAATGCCAATTTCTTTTGAAAAAATAATTGTTGTTGCAGAAATTCCTGCAAACTATGCAGGAAAAGTATCTTCAGTAATTTACAAATATGAACTTCTTGATCAAAAATGGCTTTCAAATGGATCTTTAGTTGTTAAAGTTTTAATTCCTGCTGGAATTAAACAACAATTAGTTTCAGATCTTAATGTTGTAACCCATGGAAATTTAGTTATTAAAGTTGAAGATGAAAAAAATTAAAAGTGATAACATATGAGTGATAAAAAAATAGTAATTCCTGGAGAATTAATAACAGATCAATTAAAAAAATTAGGTTCTAATGTTTATTTAGAAAATAATAAAATCTATAGTTCTGTTATTGGACTTCTTTCAGATTCAAGTAATATAGTTTCAGTAATTCCTTTAAATGGCCCTTACACACCTTTAGAAGGAGATGGAATTATTGCTGTTGTTAAAGATGAAGTTTTAAATGGTTATATCTTAGAATATAATTCTTTTGATGATTGTTTTTTAACAAAATCATCAATTAATAAAGAACTTGCAATTGGTACTGTTATTTTTTTAAGAATAAAAAAAATAACTGACAATGGTTCTTTAGAGTTTGATAATATAAATATTTTGCCAAAAGCAAAAGTTTTTCAAACCTCTCCTGTAAAGATTCCAAGACTTATTGGAAAAAACGAATCTATGTTAAATTTATTTAAAGAATATTTAGGTGGAAACATAGTTATAGGAAAAAATGGTTGGGTTTGGTATAATAGTGTAAATATCTTTCTTGCAGAAAGAGCTTTTTCATTAGTTGTAAAAAATTCACAAAAATCAAATTTAACAAATAGTGTAAAAGAATTTTTTGAAAAAAATAAAACAAAGTGATAAATTATGAGTAAAAGACTAGATGGTAGAAAAAACGATGAATTAAGACCAATTAACATAAAATTAGGTGTTGTAAAAAGTGCAGCTGGTTCATGTTATCTTGAATGGGGAAAAAATACAGTTGTTGCAACTGTTCACGGTCCAAGACCAATTTTTCCAAAACATCTTTCAGATTCAACAAAAGCTGTTATTGATTATAGATATAGAATGGCTCCTTTTTCAGTTTCTGAAAGAAAATCTCCAGTTCCAGGAAAAAGAGATAAAGAAATATCTTTAGTTTCTGGTTTTGCTTTAGAATCTGCAATCATGACTGAAAAATTTCCAAATACAGTTATTGATATTAATGCATTAATTCTTTCTTCAAATGCTGGTACAAGAGTTGCAGCATTAACAGCAGCATCTCTTGCATGTGTTGATGCAGGACTTCCAATGAGAGGAATTTTAACAGCTGTTTCTGTTGGAAGAGCAAATGGTGAATTTCTTTCTGATCTAACAAAAGAAGAAGAAGATGCAGAAGATGCAGTTGATACTGCAATTGCTGTTTTAATGCCACAAAAAGAAATAACCCTTCTTCAAATGGATGGATTTGTAAATAAAGAAGATTGGAAAAAAATAATTTCAATGGGTTTTATTGGAGTTGATAAAGTTTATGAACTTCAAAAAAAAGCTCTTCTTGAAAAATACCCTGTAAATGGTGATATTAATGAGTGATATATTAAGTTTAATAAATGCAAATAGTGTAAAACAAACAATAAAGCAAGGAAAAAGACAAGATAATAGAGCTTTTGATCAAATTAGAGATTTAGAAATAAAAACTTCTGTTCTTTCTTCAGCAGATGGTTCTGCTTGGGTAAAGTTAGGAAACACAGAAGTTGTTGCAGGTATAAAATTTGCAATTGGAACTCCATACCCTGATTCTCCTGATGAAGGAAGTATGAGTCTAAATTTAGAACTTACAGGAATTTCATCTCCTGATTTTTCAACAGGTCCTCCACAAATAGATGCTTTAGAATATGGAAGAGTTGCTGATAGGGCTATAAGATCTGCAAAATGTATTGATTTTAAAAAACTTGCAATAGTTCCAGGTGAAAAAGTTTTAATTCTTTTTATTGATTGTGTTGCAATTAATGCTGATGGAAATTTAATTGATGCTACAGAACTTGCAGCTCTTGCTGCAATTAAAAATGCAAAAATTCCAAAGCTTAATGAAAATAATGAACTAATTTCAAAAGAATATAGTGATAATAAAATTGAACTTTTAAATATTCCTATAAGTTTTACTTTTGAAAAAATAGAAGACAAAATAATTATAGATCCTACTGAAAATGAAGAATATGCCTCTGATGCAAGATTTAGTATAGGTCTTGTAAATGACACTATTGTTTCTTGTCAAAAAAGCAAAGGCGGAGTTTTTTCAGAAGATGAAATATTTACTATGATTGATCTTTCAGTCAAAAAATATAAAGAGTTTTCTAAAAAAATAGAAAATATAGATTAAAAAAAGTGATATGAAATGGCTACAAAAAAAGTTAAAGAAACAGGAAAATATGGTGTTAGAGGTGGAAGAGGTATTAGACAAAAATATCTTCTTGCAACTAAAACTGATAAAGCATCATATGTTTGTCCAAATTGTGGATATAAAGGAAGAATTAGTAGAGAGGCTGCTGGTATTTTTAAATGTTTTAAATGTAAAACAAATATTGCTGGAGCTGCATATAGACTTTCTTCAAAAGAATAAATTAGGTGAAATAATATGTATTATTGTGGAAGATGTAAATCTGAATATGACTCAATTCCTGAAAATGATAAATGTGGAAATTGCGGGTCAAGAATATTTTATAAAAAAAGAGAACCGGTTTTAAAGAAAGTTAAAGCTTATTAGGTATGTTTATAACAACGTCAAGAAAATCAAATCTTTTATCTAAAAGATTTTCAAAATACTTATCAATATTTCTTCCAGACATAAGTTATATTCCAAGAGGTAAGACTAATCTTAAAAAATTATTTGAAAAAGCAATATATCTTGGACATAAATATTTTCTTGAAATCTCAAATGATAAGGGACAAACAATTTTATCCATTTTTTCTTTTAAGGAGTCTTCTTTTTTTCTTGAAAGAGAATATATTTTAGATGTTCTTGAGATAAGATCTTTAAAGCCTTTAAAGAAAATAATCTTAATCAACAACAAAGTTTATGATTTAAAAAAAGTTTTTTATTTTTTAAAAAAAGATAACATTTCTTTAAAAAAAGAATATGGTCTTTTTGAAATTGAAGAGAATATCTTTGAATTTTTAGAAAATAAACAATCTTTAGGTTTTAAATTTAAAATTATAAGTGTGAAAAAATTTGATAACTGATATTTTATCTGCAAAAATAGAAATTAATACCAAAGATCCAGAAAATTTAAAAAAACTTTTAGATCTTGAAACTGATAGAAAAAAATATAATAGGTCTGATTCAAAGATATATATAAAAAACAAAATATTAATTATAGAAATTTATGCAAAAGATTTAATTGCTTTTAAAGCAACAATTAACAATTATATAAATCTTTTAGAATTAATTTCTAAAGTTTATGAGGTGAAACTATGAATGAAAAAAATAAAAATATGACAAATGCATATAGACAACAACTTATGTTTTTATCACAACAAAAACAACAATTACAACTTCAAATAAATATCTTAGAGAATACTTTAAAAGAACTTGAAGCAACAAAAGAAACTAAAGTATATAAAGGTATAGGTAATGTTTTTATCCTTTCAGAAAAAGAAGATGTGATTAAACAAACAAAAGAAAATCAAGAAACTGTTTCTTTAAGACTTAAGACTGTTGAAAAACAAGAAGCAGATATTTTAAAAAAATTAAATGATCTTTTAAAAGAAGATAAGTCAACTTCTTCAAAACCTGAAGAAAAAAATCCAGAAGGAATTGCTTAAAAGCAAATCCTTTTTTAAAAGATTATTTTAAATAAATAATCTTCTTTCCATCTTTTAATTTTCTTTTTTTAGATTTTTTAATAAGATAATGTATAGTGCTTTTTGGAACCTTTAATTTTTCTTCAAGTTCTCTATATGAAAAATCTCTATGCATCTCAATTATCTTTTTTAATTTTGTAGCTGGAATATCAATAGGTCTTCCTTGTTCATTCTTTATAACAAGGTTTATTTTTTTACTTTTAATAATTTTTTTTGTTTTATCTCCAAGTCTTTCTCTTGTTGACTTTGATAAAGTAATTGTTTTTAATCTCTTATGTTTAAGTAATATTTTTTGAATAGTTTTTATTGAAAACGCTTTTGTGATATGTAATTCTTCACAATTTTTTTCAATTTTTCCAACTCTCTTTGAGTCGTTTAAAGAATCTTTAACTACCATGTCTTTTTTCTCCCTTTTTATTAAACAAAATTTGTCCAATATTATTAACAATATAACTATTTATAAATATATTTGTTTTAAAAAGCTTTTCTTCTTAATATATATTGTGAAAATATATGATTATTTTAGTTTGTGGATATTCTGCTTCAGGTAAAAGTTTTGTTTCAAAATATTTGTCAAAAAAATTAAATTATAAAGTTATATATACCTCTGATGTTTTAAATCAATTTATAATTAATGAAAATAAAATATCTACAAAAACAAAAATGAATAAAGGATGGTATGAAAGATCAAATCTTATGGAAATTAGAAAAAATAATTTTTCTTTTGATAAAAAACTAGATAAATATCTTATCTCTTTAATTAAAGAAAAAGAAAATCTTATTTTTGATTCATCAACACTTCCTTATCTTTTAAAAAAGAAAAAAGGAGTTATAAGAATTTGGCTAAAAGCAACCTATAAAGTGAGAGCAGAAAGAATGTCTTTAAGAAATAAAATTTCTATAAAAGATGCTTTAAGAATACTTAAAAAAAAAGATGATTATAACAGAAACTATTATAAAAAACTATATGGTTTTACTTTAGGAAAAGATCTTTCTATTTTTGATTTTGTTTTAGATACAACTAACTTAACAATTAATGAAGTTTTTAAAGAATGTTTGTCTTTTGTAAAAAATAAACTTTAAGTGATATATTATATGTTATATTCGTATGCTTTTGATGAAAAAATAAAAGAACCTTTTGCAAAATATATTGGTAAAACAATATTATTTAAGATACCTTCAAAAGATTCTGAATTTTTTAAAGAAAATGTAATTTCTTATTTTGATGTTATTTTTAAAAAATTATCAAAGCAACCAGATTTTAATAATTTTCCAAGAGTTAACTATAGTGCTTTAATCAAAACAACTCTTTCTTTTTCTCCAGAATTTATATCAAGACTAAAATCTGAAGCCTCTTTTCTTTCTCCAAACCAAACAGAACTTTTTTTAGAATATAATAGATATAATCATTTGTTTGGTAAAAAATATAATCCTTTATTTGATATTTTAAGAATTAAAAAAGGAATTTTAACAAATAAAATTATTTCTTCAGATTATAAACAAGCATGTATGGAAAGTTATCATGGTTTTATAAGAGTTTTAGAAACAAAAACTGCAAGATTTATAAAATTAAAGGTAAATGGTAAAGAAAAAGTTTTTTTAGTTAAAAACTTTTCAGGATACCCTGAGAAAGGCATAAGAGAAGGAGTTTATACAGTTGCTTTAGATTTAAAAAATTTTAATCTTTATGCTTTTAAAAACAGAAGTCAAACAGGTAAAATAAATCTTCCAGAAGGAAAAAGACTTGGTGCTAATAAACATCTGTTAGATAATTTTACTGATTTTGAATTTTCAAAAAAAATACACACTAATCCAACTTCAAGTGCTTATGCAAAAGAGATAACGAATGATATTATTAATCAAGTTTTAAAAATAAAATCTCTTTTAAAAAAATATACTCCTTCAAAATCAAAACCAAGAATCTCTTCTTTTAAAAAAGATGCAAAAAAAATGTTAAAAGATAAAAAAACAAGAGAGATAATAAAAAAAAGATTTAGAAAATAATTATTTTCTTAAAAAATCAATTGTTTTTTTAGAAATAAAATATTTTCCTAAAACACATTCTCTATGTGTGTTTTCTCCATGAAAATCAGAACCACCAGTTTCAATTAATTCATATTTTTTAGTTATTTTTAAAATTTCTTCCATAAAAACTTTATTTTTAAAAGTTTTAAGTTCTTCTGGAATAAACCCTGAAACTTCAATTCCAGAAAGTCCATTTTCTATAAGTCTAATAATAAACGATTCAAGTTCTAATTTTTGATTTTCTTTTAAATACCAAGGATGAGGCAAAACTGCTTTTCCTCCAGCATCATTAATAACTTTAATAATTTTTTTAACTCTTGTTGGTGCAACTTCAAGTCTTACCGGTATATTTCTTAAATATTCTTTAAAAGCTTGATCAATATCGCTCACATATTTTTTATCAACCATAACTTTTGCAATATGAAAGGCATTAGGATTTTCTCCAACTCCAGAAGTTTCTAAAACTTCTTTAAAACTAATTTCTATTCCATAATCTTGTAATCCTTCTATTTTTTTTAAAACATATTTTTTTCTTTGTTTTCTATGTCTTTCAAGAAGCATGTTAAGATCATTATCTTCTTTATTAAAAAAATACCCTAAAATCTCTGTTTCTAATCCTTGTATCTCAACCCCAGGAATAATTTCTACTTCTTGTTTCTTTCCTTCTTTTAAAGCTTCAAAAAGACCTTCTATGCTATCATGATCTGTTATAGAAAGTCCTGAAAGCCTTTTTTTCTTAGCAAGCTTTATAAGATTTGAAGGAGAAAGCTCTCCATCTGAATAATGTGTATGTGTATGTAAGTCATATTTCAACATAATTAAAAACTTCCTAATAGTTCTTATTGCATTGTTTTTGTTGCAAGTTTAATATCTTCTGCTGTAACTGTTTTTCTTTTAGCATGATATGCAAGTTCAATAGCTTGTTTTGAGATATCTATTGCAACTTCTGATAAAATTTTTCCAAGTTCTTCTGCTGCATCTTCAGAAACTCTTTCAGCTCCTGCTTTCCTTATAAGTCTATCTATTGCCGCAATTGGTAATTCTGACATTTTTTCACCTCTTTTTTAAAAAATAACTTTAATATATATTTATTTGTCAAAAAGGTTTATATAATATTCTTTTTTTAGTTAACTACTAATTGTTAACACTTAAAAATGTTAACTCTTATATACTTTTCTAAACTAGATATACTTATAAATAAATGATTAAATATGGCTCTCTCTGATTCAATTCTTATACAAATAAGTCAAAAGAAAACAAATTATAATGATCTTTTAACAAAAATGGTATCTAACTATTCAACAGTCAATTCAGCAAAAGCAGCTCTTTCAAGAGTTTTAAAAAACTTAATTGCTTTTGGAGAGATTGAAAAGAAAAAAGATGATTATTTTTTAACTGAAAAAGGAAAAAACACAGTTGAATCAAAACTTAAAAATAAGATCTTAATAACAATAAATGATCTTTTAGAAAAATCCAAAAAGAAAAATAGTTTAGAGCATGTGGATGACATTGTAAAACATCTTCAAATATTTTTAGAAAGAAGTAAGGAAGATCCTAGTCTTTTAAAGATAGGAAAAACAGGTTCTAATTTTTATATTTCTGATTTGCAATTTTTAAAAAAAGAAATTGATACCAGTGTTTCTCACTACAATTATATTTCTTCAGTTTTAACTAATCAAATAAAAAATTTAGAAGACCAAAATTTTGAAGATTATTTAATACTTAATCTTGATGAAAATATTTTTGTTATTTTAGATTTTTTAATAAAACAATATAATTTTGAAGAAATTCTAATTGATTGTTCAAACCAATATCCTCAAACAATAAGTTTTTTTGAAGAAAATGATTTTTTTATAAAAAAAAATGATTTTATTTTTAAATTACAAGTAAAAGATATTTCTTTTTTTAAAGAATCTTTACTTAAAGATTTTGAAAGAAGTTTATCTATAAGGTTTAAAATTTATTTAAATGAAATTTTAATAAGATTTAGTTTTGGAAAAGTTTATTTTTTCGGGCCCTTTACAATAATTACAAAAATTAAAGAAAAAAGCACGGAGTTGAAATCTTTATGAAAATTAAATATTTAGGTCATTCTTGTTTTTTAATAGAAAAAAATAATTTAAAAATATTAACTGACCCGTTTATAACAAACAATCCTTTAACAAAAATGGGTTTATTTGATATTAAACCTGATATTATTCTTTTAACTCATGATCATCAAGACCATTTAGGAGACACTATAGAAATTTCAAAAAACACAGGAGCTCACATAATAACTATTTTTGATGTTGCTCAAGAATTTAATAAATTTCAGGTTCCTACAATTGGTGGTAACTTAGGTGGAACTATAGAATATAAAGGAGTTAATTTTACTTTTGTAAAAGCAGAACATTCTTCAAACAAAGGTGTTCCTGTTGGTTTTATAATTAATCTTGGAAAAAATATAGTTTATTTTGCAGGAGATACAAATGTTTTTTCAGATATGAAAATTATTAAAGATTTATATAAGCCTAATATCGTTATGCTTCCAATAGATGGATATTTTAATATGGGTCCAAGAGAAGCTGTTTATGCTTTAAAGCTTTTAGAACCAGAGATAGTAATTCCTATACATTATGGTACCTTTGATATTTTAAAAGGAACTCCAGAAAAATTAAATGAAGAAATAAAAAAAGAAAATATAAATATTAAGATGGTTGTCTTTAATATTTTAGAAGAAAAGAATTTTTAATAAATGTATCTTTTAAAATTTTAAATAAAAAAGGGGTTGGTGGGATTTGAACCCACGACCTGTTGGTCCGAAGCCAACTGCACTATCCACTATGCTACAACCCCAACTATTTAAAAATGATTTGATATAGATATTATATATATATTTAATACTTTTAAATAAATAACTTTTCTTTTTAAAGATTTATAAGAGGTGTATACAAAATGGAAAGATGCAGTAGCTGTAATGTTGAAGTTACACAAGATTATACAAAGTTTAAATGTCCAAATTGTCTAAAAACAGAGATAATTAGATGTAACAGATGTAAATCAATTTCAAAAAAATATAAATGTTCTAATTGTTCTTTTATAGGACCTTAAAAAAATATTTAGATCTTTTTATTTTTTAAAATAATAAATAGGTGAGTTAATATGGGTGACATTCTATCAGTATACAAGGTATATCCTGAAGAAATAGATGATATTGAAAAAATACAAAAGAGTCTTGAAAAAGGTTTTGGAGAACCATTCAAGATTGCAAAAATAGAACTTGAACCAATTGCTTTTGGTCTAAAAGTTATAAAGTTAGGTGTTATTTTTCCTGATAAAATAGATGGTCTTTTAGATAAATTAGAAGATTCTATAAAAGCTATTGAAGGTGTAAGAGATATTGAAATTGAAGTTTCTACTTTAATTTAATTCTTTTTTTCTTTTTAAATAAAATAGTTAATGTTTATAAATGTTTTATTCTAGATCGGAAGAGCGTCGTGTAGGGAAAGAGTGTAGATCTCGGTGGTCGC
>CALBUD010000012.1 GCA_937968065.1 Candidatus Iainarchaeum sp.
GTTTTTACAATTATTATTGGTCTTTTATTTATAATAATTTTTGATATATTAATAAAGATTAATAATTATAAGACATTTTGGAGTGCAGATTAATTTTTCTTTATTAATTATTATTTATATTTCTTTTGTTATATATATTATATATAAAAATTTAAAAAGGAGGAAATAAATATGCTTGATATAAAATATATCAGAGAAAACAAAGAAGAAGTTATAGAAAACATAAAAAAAAAGTTTCAGGAGCACAAGATTTCTTCCTTAGAAAAATTATTAGCTTTAGACGTAGAATATAGAGAAACTTTAAAAAAAGCAAATGATTTAAAACATCAAAGAAATAAACTTACAGAAGAAGTTGCAAAAAGAAAACATAATAAAGAAGATGCAACTGATGTTTTAGAAGAAGTTAAAGCCTTACCTGAAAAAATAAAAGAAATGGATAAAGTTTTAAAAACATTACAAAATAAAATCTGGGAATTACAAATAACAATTCCAAATATTATAAGTCCTGAAACACCTGTTGGAAAAGATGCTTCTGAAAATAAAGAAATAAAAAGATTCTCTGAAATTAAAGAATATAATTTTGAACTTAAAGGGCATGTTGAAATTGCAGAACAATTAGGAATAGTTGATTTTGAATCTTCAAGAAATGTTTCTGGAAAAGGTTTTTATTTTCTTTTAGGGGATTTAGCTTTATTAAATCAAGCTTTAATAAGATATGCTCAAGATCACATGTATAAAAAAGGACACACTTGTATAGCTCCACCTCTAATGATTAATAGAGATGCATGTAATATTGTATCTTATGAAGACTTTAAAGAATCTATATTTAAAATAGAAAATAAAGATCTTCATTTAGTTGCATCTTCAGAACTATCTTTAATTAATCTTTTTAAAGATAAAGTTATAGATGATTCTAAAATGCCAATTAAATTATTTGCATTCTCTCCTTGTTTTAGACAAGAGATAGGATCTCACGGTGTTGATGAGAGAGGTTTATTTAGAGTTCATCAATTTGATAAGGTTGAACAAATAATTATTTGTAGACCTGAAGATTCTAAAAAATATTTTGAAGAAATTTTACAAAACCAAACAGGAATGTTGCTTGAGTTAGGTTTTACTTTAAGACATTTAGAGATTTGTACTGGAGATTTAGGAGATATGAAAGATAGAATGATAGATCTTGAGGTGTGGGGTCCTAAAAGAAAAGATTGGATAGAGCTTGGTTCTTGTTCTAATCTTAATAATGCACAATCTCTAAAATTAAATATTAAAGCAAAAACAAAACAAGGTGAAAAATATATTCCACACACTTTAAACAATACAGCTTTATCTACAACAAGAACATTGGTTGCAATTTTAGAAAATTTTCAAACAAAGACAGGAACAATAAAGATTCCAGAAGTTTTAGTTCCTTACATGTTTGGCAAAACAGAAATTAAGAGAAATGAAAATTTCTTTTAATTTTTTTATTTTTTTAAAAAAGAAAAAGTTATAAAAGATATCTTTAAATATATAATTATATAATATATTATAATAAAATATTAAAACAAAAGTTATGATATTAATTAACATTTAATATCTTTTTTCTATAGTTAATTTAAATGGATTTTATAAAAAGGAACAATTACCATGCAATTACAAGAACTAATAATTAAAAATTTTAAATCTTTTGATTATGTTAAAATACCATTTAATAATGGATTACATATTGTTGTAGGTCCTAATGGTTCTGGTAAAAGTAACATAGTTGATGCCCTTCTTTTTGTTTTTGGTGCAACTTCTTTAAAAAAATTAAGAGTTGATAAATTAACTGAACTTATAAATCATCACACAAAATCAAATACAGCTCTTGTAAGAGCAGTTATTAAAGATAATACTCAAACTATTGAACTTTCAAGAGAAATTGATAAAGAAGGAAAATCAATCTTTTCTTTAAATGGAAAAAAACAAGCTCTTCATGAAATCATGTCTTATTTAAATGAAATAGGTCTTAATACAGATGGTTTTAATACTGTTCAACAAGGAGATGTTACAAAAATAATTAATCTTAATTCTGAAGAAAGAAGAGGAATTATAGATGATATTTCTGGTATTTCTTTATTTGATGCAAGAAAAAAAGAAGCAGAAATAAATCTTAAAAAAGTTAAAGAAAGACTTGATAAAGTAAATATTGCATTAAATGAAAGAAAACCATATGTTGAACAATTAAAAGAAGAAAAAGAAAATGCAATTAAATATAAAACTTTAGAAAAACAAGAAAATAAACTTAATTATAGTTATTTTAAAAAGCAAATTGATTATTATAATCAAGAAATAAATGATTTTTTAAAAGATTTAGAAGATAAAGAAGATAAATTAAATTTATTAACTATAGAAAAACAAGAAAGTTTTCAAAAAATTAAAACTCTAGAAGAAAAATTAGAACAAATAAATCAAGAACTTATAAATCATTCTGAAAAAGTACAAACAACTATTGGAAAAAAGTTATCTGAAATTAATGCAAGTAAAGAAATTATAACTAATAATCTAAATATTTTAAATCAAAATAATAATTTTATTTTATCTGAAAATAATAAAGCTACAACAGAATTAACTTCTTATAAAAAAAAAATTGAAGATTTAAAAATAATAATTATTAATATTAAAGATAAAATTTTAATTAAAAATAAAGAAAAAGAAGAATTAAAAACAAAACTT
>CALBUD010000013.1 GCA_937968065.1 Candidatus Iainarchaeum sp.
CGGGCTATCTAGATACTCCATCGGGCTATCAGTTGATACTCCACGACTCCATGCGGGAATATGATAATGTAGAGGGATTTATACATATTTCTCAAATATCATCTACCTGGATAAAAAATATTCACAATCATGTTAAACAAAATCAGATAAGAGCTGCAAAAGTTTTAAAAGTTGATACTGATAAAAAACATATTGATTTATCTTTTAGTAGAATTAATGATACTGATGAAAAAAGAAAAATTGCAGATTATAGATTATTTTTAAGAGCTCAAAGTCTTTTACAAGTTGTTGCAAAAGAATTAAATATATCTTCAGAAAAAATATGGCAAGAAATTGCAGAACCAATACTTGAAAAAGAATCTTCTCTTTACAAAGGTTTTTTAAATATTTTAAAATATGGTGGAGATTATTATTCAGATATTAATTCTCAATATCATAAAATATTATTTGAAACTTTAGATAAAAATATAACTATTAAAGATAAAGAAATTTCTGGAGTTATGACTATAACTTCTAAAGAATCTAGTGGTTTTGAAAATATAAAAAAAGTACTAATTTCTATTGAGGAAAAAAATCCAGATTGTAAAATAACTTATTTTGGTCCTGGAAAATATGAATTAAAAGTAACTTCAAAAGATTTTAAACAAACTGCAAAAAGATTTGATGAAATTACAAAAGAAATTTCAAAAACTTTGAAGAAAAATACTTTTTTTGAAGTTGTAAAAAAAGAAGGTGCTAAATAATTTTTATAAAAATAGGTGATGTTTAATGGTTACAAAAATTGAAATTTTAACAAAATTAAAAACTTTAAAAAATCCAGTGTTATTTGTAGGACTTCCAGGCATAGGTCTTGTTGGAAAAATAGCTGTAGATTATCTTATAAAAGAACTTTCTCCAAAACCAGTATTGATTGGAAAAATATATTCTGATTCTTTCCCACCAGCAGTTCATGAAAAAAATTCAGTTCTAGAACTAATCTATAATGAAATTTATTTATATAAAACAAAAACAAAAGATTTTTTATTTATTGCAGGTCCGGTTCAACCAGCTTTAGGTAATATTTTAAATAGCCCACAACACTATGAATTTTCAGAAACAATTGCTTTGTTTGCAAAAAAACAAAAAATAAAAGAAATATATACTTTTGCAGGTCTTAATATTGGAGATAAAAGAATTGTTTCAAAACCAAGAGTTATTTGTATAAGTACAGATTTAAAAACTAAAGAAAATATAAAAAAAAGAAAAATTAAAAATTTATTTTTCCAAGATAAAGGAGAAGATGCTTTAATTTCAGGAATTGCAGGTTTATTATTAGGTTTATCTTATAATCAATATAAAATATCAGGATCTTGTCTTATGGGAGAAACTAACAGTAAATTAACTTATGGAGATCCTTCTTCTGCAAAACAATTAATTGAAGTTATTTCAGAGTTATTTAAATTAAAGATCGATTTTAAAAAAATTGATGATAGTGCAAAAAAAATAGAAAAATCATTTAGTGAAATTTCTAAAAATCTAGATGCAATTTCTCAAAAACAAGAAGGATCTGCTGGTCCCTCAAATTATATACGTTAAAAAAAATTATTTGTATTAAAAAAAATGTGATAGGTAAATGGTTTTTAAAGAAAATGAACTTGGAATTGTTATTTCAACAATGGACTCTCCATCAACCTCAAGAATCACATTTGTCTGTGCAAATAAAAAAGTTTATAAAGGGCAATATATACAAATAGAATACTCTCAAGGAAAACTAATAGGACTTGTAACTGATGTTTCTTCTCAAAATAGATATTTTGAAAATCAAGAATCTATAAAAGAATTTGAAAATACTGAATATAATTTAGATGAACAGTTTCCAACAAGTGATTGGGAATTTCTACAAGCTACTGTTAAACCTTTAGGAGTTTTATCTTTTGATAATTTTTTTATAAGATCAACTCTTCCAGTTTCTCCAGGAAGTAAAGTTTTAGTTTGTGAAGAAGATGTTTTATTTAAATTTTTACATTTTAAAAAAAATGGTTTGTTTTTAGGAAATATTGATTTTCCAAAAATGCCTGTTTCTTTTTGTATGGATAGACTTTTACAAAAACATCTTGCAATTTTAGCACAATCTGGTGCAGGAAAAAGTTATTTAACTTCTGTTATCTTAGAAGAACTTTTAGATAGAAAAAAAGAAGATGGAAATATTGCAATTTTACTTTTTGATGTTCATGGAGAATACACTCATTTTTCTAATACTTTAAAAGAAAATGAAAAAAATAATTACAAAGACTATTCTTCTAAAACAATTAAAATTAATTCTTTTGAAATTAAGATTGGATGTTCTGGGCTTTCTTTAAACTTTTATTCAAGTCTTTTACCTTCCTTAAGTTCTGCGCAAAAAAGAGAACTTGGAAATGTTTTAAATAAATTAAATGAAGATAAAAAAAATGGTTTTGGACCGTATGCTTTAAAAGATATTATTAAAGAACTTGAAAAACAAGAGATTAAAGAAGCAATCTTAAAACCATTAATTAATTCTTTAGGAGAACTTTTAGAATACAATCTTTTTTCAAAAATAGATTCTCCTTCTATTTTTGATATTGTAAAACCAGGAACTTTAACAATTATTGATCTTTCAAGAGAGATTAATCTTAGAAAAAAACAATTAATCTTATATTATTTTGCACATAAACTTTTTTATTCAAGAATAAATATTTCTTATAAAACACCACCTTTTTCATTAATTGTTGAAGAGGCTCATCAATTTGCACCAGAAACTGCAAGCAAAGAAAGAGCTTTAGCAAAATCTATTTTAGAAACTATAGCAAGAGAAGGAAGAAAATTTGGAGCTTCTCTTTGTTTAATTTCTCAAAGGCCAGTTAAACTTTCAACAACAATTCTTTCTCAAGCAAACACACATATTATTTTAAGAATAACAAATCCTTATGATCTTAAGCATATAGGAGAATCGTCAGAAGGTCTTGATTCAAAATCTATAGAGATGATAACTTCTCTAAGAGTTGGAGAAGCTTTAGTTGTTGGAGAAGCGTCTTCTTACCCTGTTTTTTTTAAAGTTAGACAAAAATATTCAAAAGATTCTCATTTAGATGTTTCTTTATCTGGACTTGCAAAAAGATTTTCTGAAAAAGAAAATGATAAAAATAAAGATATTGATTCTTTTTTATAATTTTTTAAATATAAACCATATATTTAAATATATTTTACATTAGAATATATAATATGTATAAAGTATCTTGGAATGAGTTTGAAAGTTTATCTATTGAGCTTGCAAAAAATATTTTAGATTCTGGAAAAAAGTTTACAGCGATTGTAGGTGTTTCTAGAGGTGGTCTTTTGCTTGCAAGATTACTTTCTTCAATATTAAAACTTCCAATGGGAGTTATTGATGCAAAATATGTTCAAAATAAATATGTTATAGATGAGCATGTTTCTACAATTTTTGAACTTAAAGGAGATATTTTGCTTGTAGATGATGTTTTAGAAATCATTTCTAAAGAAATAATTTTAAAAATAAAAAAAAATTATAAACACGTAACTTCAGTATCTTCTGCAAGTATTTTTTATAAAACAAATAATAATTTTAAACCTGATTTTTATGTTAATAATGTAAAAGATATGTTAACAATTATTTTTCCATATCAAGAAATCAGTATAAATGAAAATTTTGAAAATAGTTTATAAGGTGGTATTTTATGAAAAATAAAAAAACAAAAATAGTTAATACAAAAAGTAAAAAAGAAAAAACTAAACAAAAAGATGTAAAACCAAAAGTTGTTAAAAAAAAATCTAATAACTTAACAAACATTCTTTTAGTTATTTTAATAGTTATTCTTTTAGCTTTATTTATATCAACAATAATAACTACAAAAGATAATCCAATTATATATGAAACCATAGATCAAAATAATTTTGATGAAAATAATTTAGTTGATGTAAATTTTAATGTTGAAGTTATTAATGATAATAATAATTCATATCCATTAGATTTAAATGAAATTACAGTTCCTGAAAGCGAACTTATAAATGAATTTTTAATTACTGAAGAAAACATAGATGATTTAAGAGGAAGATATTATTTTGTATTTAATGAATCATTAATTTTTGCTTATGGTTTTAAACAAACCAAAATAGGAGATGTTATTTTAGAATTTAAAGATTATATTATCGTTTATAATGTTTCAGAAGAAGATGTTAAAAGCGTTTGGATGTTAGAATCAATTTCAAACTAACTTTTTATTTTTTATTTTTTTAAATAAGGTATATTTATGGATGATGCAAATATAATAATTCTAAAAAAGAAAATTAAAGCTATAAAAGAGTATAAAGGACAAGGTACTCAACTTATAAGTTTTTATCTACCTCCTGATTCTGATAGAAGTTCTGCAACAAAACAATTAACAGATGAAATGAGTCAGTCTTCAAATATAAAGAGTGCACAAACAAGAAAAAATGTACAAGCAGCTTTAAAAAGAATTATAAATTATTTAAAACAAATTGATTTTAAATTACCATCAACAGGTGTGGTTTTATTCTCAGGAGATGTTTCTACAAACCCTTCTAAATCAGATGTAATTTTACTAGTTATAGTTCCTCCTATAAAACTTACAACTAAACTTTATTGGTGCGATTCTTCTTTTCACATAGCACCTTTAGAAGATATGGTTCAAACAGATGATGTTTATGGTCTTGTAGTGTTAGATAAAAGAGAAGCAACTCTTGCTATTTTAAGAGGAAAATCAAAAGAAATTTTATCAAGAGAAACATCAGGGGTTCCAGGAAAGACTCGTGCAGGAGGACAATCCGCGCATCGTTTTGAAAGAGTAAGAGAAAAAGCTGCTGAAGAGTTTTTTAAAAGAGTTGGAGAAAAAGTAAATACAGCTTATCTAAATGTTGATAATTTTAAAGGACTTATTGTTGGAGGTCCTGGTCTTACTAAAAATGAGTTTTTAGAAATTGCAGATCTTGATCATAGAATAAAAGATAAAGTTTTAGGAACTGTTGATACCTCTTACACAGATGAATCAGGAATTAAAGAAATTTTAGATAAATCAGAAGATTTTTTAAAAGAAGTTGGTATTGTACAAGAAAGAAAAATTGTAGATAAATTTTTTGAAAATCTTGCAAAAAATTCTCTTGCAATTTATGGTTATCAAGATATTATAGATGGATTAAATTTAGGAAAAGTATCAACAATTTTAATATCTGAAGGACTTGATTGGACTGTTTTAAAATTTAAATGTCTTAATGATAAATCAAGATTTATAAAAGTTATAAAAAATAAATTAGAAGTTTCTTTAGCTATTTCAAAATATGAATCTGGAACAAGTGAATGTGATAACCAAAAAGCAGAACTTGTAGAAGAAGTTGACTTATATGATTATTTTTTAGATTTAGCACAAAGTACAAATGCAAAAGTAGAATTAATATCAACAGAAACATTAGAAGGTAAACAATTTTTAGATACTTTTGGTGGACTGGGTGCTTTTTTAAGATATAAATAATATTTTTAAAAATAATTTTAATTTTTTTAACATATGGAATATAAATATCTAACAACAACCAAAGGATTAGGAGGAAGAATAAAACAACTTCCTCAAGATTTTATAGTTGAAGAAATAGGTTCTGATTACACTACATCTGTAAAATATCTTCCTGATAAAAAAATAGAAAATATTGATTGGGATTTTATTTTTAAAGAAAAAACAGATGATAAAGAATATCTTTTACTTGATTTAGAAAAACATAATATATCAACTCCAAAAGCAATTTCTGAAATGTCTAGATTTTTAAAAATTTCAAAATCAAGAATAGGATATGCAGGACTTAAAGATAAAAGATCCATATCTTCTCAAAAAATATCTTTATTTAATCCAGATAAAGAAAGACTTTCAAAATTTTATTTTAAAGATATAAAAACATACAATCCTATATGGTCTAATAAAAAAATAGAAATTGGAAGTTTAAAAGAAAATAGATTTAAAATAACTATAAGACAAATTGTTTCTTTAACTGAAGAAAAAATAAAAAAAATTATTAGAGATGCTTTTTCTCAAATAGAAGATAAAGGATTAATTAATTATTTTGGAGAACAAAGATTTGGTGGACAAAGAGAAATAACTGCAAAAGTAGGAAAAGAACTTATTTTAAAAAATTATAAAGAGGCTGTTATGCTTTATTTAACTCATCCTTCAATTTATGAAAATGAAGAAACTATTTTTGCAAGAAAAGATATTAAAGAGAATCAAGATTTTAAAAAATGGGCTTCTTTTTTTCCTCTAAAAACAGGTTATGAAATACAATTATTAAATCATCTTGCAAAAAATCCAACTGATTTTTTAGGAGCTATAAAAATATTGCCAAAATCTATTCAATATCTTTTTTTGCATGCATATCAATCTTATTTATTTAATGAGATTATAAATTTAAGAATAAAAAAAGGATATCAAACAAATAAAATATCTGGAGATAAGATAATAGATAACAAAATTCATTTTCAATTATTTGGATATGATTCTAAATTTTTAGAGGGAGATGCTGGAGAAATTGAAAAAGAAATTTTTAAAAAAGAAGAAATAAATTTTAAACATTTTTTTAATAAAGATTATTCTGTTCTTTCTGTTAGTGGTGATTTCAGATCCTTTTTAACAAATCCCAAAGATTTAAAATTAATTGAAGTTTTAGAAGATGAGTTAAATCAAGAAAATATGCCAGACTCAAAAAAAGCAACAATTTCTTTTATTTTAGATAAAGGACAATATGCAACTGTTTTAATTAGAGAGATTATAAAACTTGAAAATATTGGTTAATTTTTAATAAAAGGTTTATTTTTATTTTGTTTGTTTCAAATATAAATACTAGTTTTAAATAAATTAAAGAAGGAAAAAATATGAATAAAGAAGTATTAGAAAAAATAACTATTTTGATAACTACTGCTTTTGGACTTGTTGCTGCACTTGCTTGGAATGATGCGATAAAAGCATTATTTGTAGAAATTTTTGGAGCTGCAGGAAATATTATTGCAATGTTTTTATATGCAATTATCGTAACAATTATTGCTGTATGGGTTACTATGAGATTAACTTATGTTTCTCAAAAAGCAACTAATTTTACAGAAAAAGTAGAATCAAAAGTTAAAAATACAGTAAAAAAAGTTTCAAAAAAATAAATTTTTTCAAAAAAAATAAAAAATTTATTTTTCTTTCTTTTTTTTTAAAATAACTTTTTGTTTTCTGTATCTTCTGAATATTCTATTTTTAATTCTTTTAAAGTTTCAAAACCATATTTACCAATAATAGTTATAAATTTATCAGGGTTATTTTTAATATCTTGAACCGTTTTTATTCCTGAATTATAAAGTCTTCTTGCTCTTACTCTACCAATATTTTTAAGTTCAACTAAACAAACAAGCTCTTGTTTTACACCATATTTAATTCTTAAAAGAAGATTTGAATATTCTTTAATACTAATAAGACTATAACCTAAATGTTTTAAAAGTTCTAAAGTGACATGACAAATCCATTCTGCCCTTGAGATAACATCTCTTATCTGTCCAGGAGTTGTATTATATTCTTCTAAAATAATGTTTTCTTCTTTTTCTTCAATCCACTCATTTATTAATTTCGTTTGATATAGTTTTTGTAAAAGATAAATATCTTCGTACTCAAAATAAATATTTTGTTTAATTTCTTCAAAAAGATTAAAAACATCATTTTCTTTTTCTTGTTTATAGTTAATATAAGGAGCCATTTCAAGTGTGTTTACTATTGTAAATATTTTTTCAATAACTTTAGTATCTTTATTTTTTTTAATTTCAAGATCTTTTATGATGTTATTTGCAGATAATGGATCTATATACAAATAACAAACTTTTTTTCCAAGTTCAGTTATTTTAAAAGAATCTTCTCTTTTTTCTAAAAATCTTTGTTCTATAAATTCTAAAATAATTTCAGTAATGTTTACTTTTATTTCTGTTGTGTTTCCATAAACAAAATAATAAAATGTTTTAGATAAATAATTAATTACAGAATCTATATTTTCAAGAGAATTTATCATAATTATTGAAAGAAGATGCCCTCTTAAAATATTTATTTTAGAAAGTTGTGATTCAATATTTGTAGGACCTGAAAGAATATATGTGTTATATATTTTAGGAATATCAGTTTCTTTGTTAACAACACAAATAGCTTCTCCCATAGTATCATATTTTGGCCTACCTGCTCTTCCTGCCATTTGTTGAAACTCATTTACAGGTATAGGAACCATAGAGCCTTCTGAAAATCTAAAAACACTATTAATAACGACTCTATATGCTGGTAAATTTATTCCTGCAGCTAGAGTTGGAGTTGCAAAAATAATTTTTATTTTTCCTTTTTTAAAATTTTCTTCAACAATCTCTCTTTGTTTGTAAATAAGTCCTGCATGATGAAAAGCAGTTCCTAAAAGTAAAGATGAAGAAAGTTCTTCACATTGTTTTGTTGGATTTTCTAATGTTTCTAACGTTTCTAAAGATGCTTTTCTTAATTCTTTATATTCTTCTTTAATATATTCTTTAACAATTTTGCCATATTTTTTAGAAAAAGACATTGTATTTTTTCTAGATGAACAAAAAACAATCATTTGTTTTTCTTTTTTTAAAGTATCTTTAATAATTGATCCTAAATTAATATTTTTTATAGTTTCATTTGTTAAATCTTCTTTTCTATTTTCAAAATAAATAATATCGTTGTAAAAAACACCAATTTCAAGAGGAACTGGTCTATAGTTACTTAAAACTAATTTTGAAGAAAGCCAATCTGAAAGTTCTTTTGAATTTTTTATAGTTGCTGATAGTCCAAGTGTTTTAATCTCTTTGTAATTATGTTTTATATGTGTAATTATTACTTCTAAAGTTGAACCTCTGTTTGATCCAATCTCATGTATTTCATCAATTGTTAAAAGTCCAACTTCTTTAAGCCAAAAAGGTTCTCTTCTTAAAATAGAATCAAATTTTTCATAAGTTAAAAATAAAACATCATAATTTTCTAAATATTTATTACTTGAATCTAAATCTCCTGTTGATAAACCTATTTTAATATTTAATTCTTTTGAAAATTTTTTTTTTGTTTCAAGGTAATGTTCTGTAGTTAATGCTTTAAGAGGAGATATATATATTACTTTTTTTTTTTTGTTTAATAAACAATCAAGCATATACATTTCAAAGACTGTTGTTTTTCCAGAAGCTGTAGGGGTTATAACAACTGTATTTTCTCCAATATTTTCTTTTGCTAATTCCTGCATAGGATTTAATTTTTCATAATTATTTATATCTAATATTTGTTTAATAATTTCTTTTTTTGTTATCATTTTTGTTTTTCCTTCTATATTTTTTAATGTCTAATATATTATTATAGAGAAGATAATATAATACTTATCTACTTTTTTTAAAAGATATATTTTTTTTTAAAAAGAATCAACTAAATATACATAAAAGAAATCTTTTTAAGGAAATCGTTTCATAATTATATTATATAATAATTAACATCTAATTTTACAAGTCCTATTTTTTACTGTAGTTTTTATAAACAGTTATAAATAGGTAATTAAAAAACAGTTATAAAAAAAGGTAATAAAATATGATAAACACAAAAGATATTATAGAAATTGAACTAATTTTAAAAGATGCAAATACAAAAGAAGTTTTAGATACAACTAATAAAGAGGTTGCAAAAGAAGCAAACTTAAATTTAAAAAATGAATATAAATCATTAAACTATGTTTTTGGAGTTGGAGAACTTTTAAAAGGTGTTGAAGAAAATATAAAAGATTTAGAAATAAAAAAAACAAAAACTTTTATTTTAAAAAAAGAACAAGCTTTTAAAGATAAGGACCCAAATAAAATAGAACTACTTTCTTTAAACGAATTTAAAAAAGAAAAAATTAATCCACAAGTAGGTTTATTTGTAAACATAGGAAATCGTTCTGGAAAAATAATTAGTGTTTCTGGTGGACGAGTAAAAGTTGATTTTAACCCAATCTTTGCAGGAAGAGATTTAGAATACACAATAACAATTAATAAAATATATTCAAAAGATAATGAAAAATTACCTGTACTTCTTGAAAAAGCATTTTATTTCTTTCCAAAAGATCAATTAAGTACAGAGATAAAAGAGAACGATGTTGAAGTAATTATGCCATTAGGTCTTCCACAAGAAGTAGATTATTTTAAAAAATTATTTTCAAAAATGATTTTTGATACAACTAATTTTGATAATGTTAAGTTTGTTCAAAAATTTAATAGAAATGAAAAAGGTGAAAATTTTGAGTGATAAAACTTATAAAACCGGAACAACAACTGTAGGAATTGTTTCAAAAGATGGAATTATTCTTGCAGCAGATATGCAAGCATCAATGGGAAATCTTGCTGTAAATACAACAACTACAAAAATATATAAAATAAATGATAAAATTGCAATGACAATTGCAGGTTCTGTTGGTGACGCTATGGTTTTAATAAGATATCTTCAAAATCATGCAAATCTTTATGAACTTGAACATAAAAGAGCATTAAGTACAAAATCATGTGTTACATTACTTTCAAATATTTTAAATTCAAGTAAAATGCTTCCTTTCTACTCTCAACTTTTAGTTGCAGGAGCTGACCAAGAACTTTATTCAATAGATATGCTTGGCGGATTTTCAAAAGAAGATGATTTTTCTTTTTCAGGATCAGGTTCAGAACTTGCTTTAAGTATTCTTGATAAAGGTTATAAAAAAAATCTCTCTGAAAAAGAGGCTATTGAACTTGCAAAAGAAGCAATAACTTCTGCAAAAAAAAGAGATGTTTTTTCTGGTGGAGAAGGAATTAAAATAGTTTTAATCAAAAACAAAGGTATTGAAGAATTACCTATAGAAAAATATAAATAATTGTATATCTTTCTAGAAATTTATATTTTTATATATTACTTATACCTATTTAATAAAAAACAATTTTTATATGTGAACATATATGGAATTATTCGAAGAAATAAAAAAACAAATATCTAATTTTTTAAATGAAAAAAAAGTAAATTTTTCAAAAATAGAACCTGAAGCTTCAGAAATTGCAATCTATACAACAGATCCATTTTCTTTTTTTGATAATAAAACAATTGTTGGCGAACTTGCAGAAAAATTTAAAAAAAGAATAAATATAAGAACTGATAAAAATGTTTTAATGGATTCTGCAGAAGCATATAATAAAATAAAAGAATTAATACCAAAAGAAGCAGGAATTAAATCAATTGTTTTTGATGGTATTTTTTCAGAAGTTGTTATAGAAGCTGAAAAACCAGGTGTTGTTATTGGAAAACAAGGAGATGTTTCAAAATCAATAATTAAAGAAACAAAATGGATTCCAAAAATATTAAGAGCACCTATTGAACCTTCTGAAATTATTAAAAAAATAAGAGGGTATATGATTAAAAACAACTCAGAAAGAAAACAATTTTTAAAAGAAATTGCAAAAAAAATATATTCTCCACCTATAAGTTCAAAAGAATGGGTGAGAGTTACTGCTTTAGGTGGATTTAGAGAAGTTGGAAGAAGTTCTATTCTTTTAGAAACACCAGATACTAAAATATTAATGGATTGTGGAATAAATCCTGCAGATAAAAATGAAGAACTTCCTTTTTTTGGAGTTATAAGATTTCCTTTAGATGAACTTGATGCTGTGGTTATAACCCACGCTCACATAGATCACATAGGTTTCTTACCTTATCTTTACAAAGCAGGATATAAAGGACCTGTTTATTGTACAGAACCAACAAGAGATTTAATGGCTCTTTTACTTTTAGATGCAATCTCAGTTTCTGAAAAAACAGGAAGAGAAGCCTTATATGGTGAAGAGGATGTTAAAGAAGTTATAAAACATTGTATTACTAAAAATTTTAGAGAAGTTACAGATATTGCACCTGGTATAAGACTTACTTTTCATGGAACTTCTCACATCTTAGGTTCTGCAGCAGCACATCTTCACATAGGCGATGGAAAATTAAATTTAGTTTATTCTTCAGATATTAAATATGGTTTTACAAGACTTTATAATAATATGGATGCAAATTATCCTAGAGTAGATGCTTTAATCTTAGAAAGTACTTATGGAGGAAAACCAATAAATCCTTCTAGAAATAAATCAGAAGATAATTTAATAGATGTTTTAAATGAAACTTATGAAAAAGGAGGTATCTCTTTAATACCTGTTTTTTCTGTAGGACGTGCTCAAGAAGTTATGATTGTTTTAGAAGAATATTTTAGACGTGGAAAATTAAAAACAGAAAATGTTTTTATAGATGGTATGACTCGAGAAGCTTCATTAATACACACAGTCTATCCAGAATATTTAAAACAAAATATAAAAACAAGAATTTTACAAAATAATTCTCCTTTCTTATCAAAAATTTTCAGAGCTGTTGATTATGAAGAAAATTCAAGAGAAAATGTTTTAAAAACACCAGGTTCTGTTATTGTTGCATCTTCAGGTATGCTTACAGGGGGACCTTCAGTTTCTTACTTAAATGAACTTGCAGACGATCCTAAAAATTCTTTAGTTTTTGTAGGTTATCAAGCAAAAAATAGTTTAGGTCAAAAAATACAAAAAGGATTAAAATCTATGGTTATAACTGATTCTCAAGGAAAACCAAAAACATTAAATATTAATTTAAGAATTGAAACAATTGATGCTTTCTCAGGACATGCTTATAGACAAGAAATTATAAATTATATTAGTTATTTAAATCCTAAACCTAAAACCATTTTAATTAATCACGGAGATTCTTGTCAAGAGTTTTCTAAGTTTATCTCAAAAAGATTCCATATAAACACTCTTGCTATTCAAAATCTTGAAAGTGTGAGATTTAGATAAGATATGTATATTCTAATAACAGGTTCAGTTGCTTCAGGAAAAACTACAATTGCAAAGGAAATTAAAAAAAAGTATCCTTCTTTAAAATTTCTTGTAGTTTCAGATCATGAGTTTTCAAGAGAAAACAATCTTGGTAAAGAAAATGAAGAAACTAAAGAATATGAAGTTGATATAGTTTTATTTTCAAAAAAGATACTTGAACTTTTTAAAAAAAAGAAACATATTATTTTTGAAGGGCATCTTTTTTGTGAAATTCAAAAATCTCTTCTTAAAAAAATGGATTTTATATTTGTTTTAAAAGGTTCTGAAAAATTATTAAGAGATAGAATGAAAGAAAGAGGTTATGATGTTTTAAAAATTGAAGAAAATATTCTTTGTCAAAAAACAAATTATTTTGAGAATATATTAACTTCAAAGAATATTGATTTTACAACTATTGAAGTTGTAAAAGATTTAAAACTTAATTTTAAAAAAATAAATAAATATTTAAAATTTTAAAAAAATGTGATATATATGGTAAAACCACTAGTTTTTTCAAAAACACAAACTGTTAAAGAAATTAAAACAATTTCAAATAAAAGAAGAAAAGGAAAAATCTTATTAAAATTATTTTTTATAATTATTATTGTAGTTCTTCTTGCATTTATAATAAATAAAATATCTATAGAAAATAGATATTCTTTTACAGACAAACAAACAAATATACATTTTTCGTCAAAAGATTTTCATTTAAAAGAAGGTTTTGAAATTTTTTCAAAAGATCAAAATTATTTAGTTGTTTTTAATACTTTAGAGAATGATTCAAATTATTTATCACAAGTTACTGATGGTTTAGTTTATGTTCAATCTATGTTATTTGCAAAAAATAAATCAACAATTCTTTTAATATCAACTTCTGATGAAAATAAAAATTTACTTTATTGTCAGTCTAATTTAGGAGATATTTATGAAAATAAAGAACTTACAGTTGAAGAGTGTTTAGAGCTTATTAACAATGATTATTCAACAATATTTGTTGATTATGCGTATCCTGAATATGTTTCTTCAGAAGTAACCTTAAATTTAGCTGAAAAATTACTTTCTATAAAACCAATGAGTTCAAAAGATGCTTACTATTCTCTTGTAATTTCTATAAATTATATGTTTAAAGATGCTCACTTAATTGAACAAAATCTTGGAGATATTCAAGAAAGAATAAAAAACATCAGTTAATTTAAATATTTAAAAACATCAATTCAATTTATATTATTTATGTTTCTTAATTATAATTATGGTTTCAATAAATTTAGATAAGAGTCGTTTAAGCCTTTTTAAAAGAACTAAAAAAGAACTTTTAAAAGAAATTAAACCAGATTCTTCACAAACTATAAAAGAAAAAAAATTTATTGAAAATATTATTAAAAAAATAAATAAAACTCCTGGTAATCATTTATCAGCAGTGGTTGCAGGTTCTTTTGGAAAAGATACTCATCTAAAAAATACAAAAGATTTTGATATCTTTGTATCTTACCCTCCTTCTCTTGAAAAAGATAAATTTATAGAAGAAGGACTCTCTTTAGGTCAAAAAGTATTTAAGGGATATTTTTGGGAAAAAGCATATTCTCAACATCCATATATAAGAGGAGTTATTGATGGTCATAAGGTAGAAATAATTCCTTGTTATAAAATACAAATAAATGAACCAATTATTTCTGCAGTTGATAGAACCATTTTACATTTAATGTTTGTTGAAAAAAACATTTCTTCTTCTCAAAAAGACGAAGTTAGACTTTTAAAATATTTTTTAAGATATATAGGAGCATATGGTGCTGATACTTCTGTGTCTGGTTTTTCTGGATATTTATGTGAACTTTTAATTTTATTTTATAAAGATTTTCAAACAACTCTTGAAAATGTAACTACTTGGTCACATCCAATCAAGTTTACTTTACTTAAAGAACAACATGTAAATCTTGCAAGATTTTCAGAGCCATTAGTTGTTATTGATCCTGTGGATGACTCAAGAAATGTTGCATCTGCTGTAAGTTTAAAACAATTAAGTTTGTTTATTGCAGCATCTCGTGCTTTTTTAGAAAATCCATCTATTGATTTTTTTAATAAAAAGCATATTAATAAAGTTACTTATCATCAGTTACTTAATAGATTAGATAATTTTTCTTTAGTTGTTTTAGAATTTGAAGTTAAAGATCTTTTAAAAGAAACTGTTTGGTCTAAAGTAAAAAGTAATACTAAAAAAATAATAACTCATCTTGAATTTTCTGATTTTGATGTTTTAAAATATGAAATCTATTATAAAGAAGAAATGGATAAATGTTATTTATTTATTCTTTTAAATACTTTAGAGCTTCCTATATTTAAAAAAATAATTGGACCATTAGTTTCTGATTTTAAAAGTTCTCAAAATTACCTTACAAACAATAGATCTGTTTTAGGGCCTTACATAAAAGAGGATAGATGGTATGTTATAAGAAAAAGAGATAAAACTTCTGTAAAATCTATTCTTTTAAATTATTCTTTAAATTTTGATTTAAAAACAGAAATTTATGTTTTAGGTGAAATCCATGAATTGTTTTTAAAAGAAGATGCTCTTTCTGATTTTTTAACAGATTTCTTTTTATCTAAAGAGAAATTTTTAATTTAATTTTTTTATGTATTTATTAATTTTTTATGATTAAACGGGTGTTTTTTTACTTTTTATAGAAGTAATTTAATTCTTGGTACATTAACTTTAGTTAGTTTGTAACAAACAATATAGTATAATCTAGTAAACATATATATAGGTTACATCTCATATATATACGGATTGAGACCTTAAGAAAATATCCAAAGAAAAAGTGGTTTTAGGTGAGTTATTTCATCTAGGGGGTGGTTTTAGAAGATATGACGATAATTGATAAATGCGATAGTTAGGGAAGCAAAACTTAAACCAGGTTTAAATGGACGATGGATTTATTGGCTTCCCTATCTTGAATAAATCTTTTTCTTTTAATTTTTTTAAAATGTTTTTACTTTTTTATATACACATACTATTTTTTGTTTCTGTAATGTTTATATATCTTTTCTAATATATAATATATATATTAAAAGCTATTTTTGTGCAGAGGTGGCGGAGTGGTCAAACGCGCCAGCCTTGAGAGCTGGAGCCTTGCGCTACACGAGTTCGAATCTCGTCCTCTGCGCTTTTATTTATAAAAATGTGATTTTATGATGGTTAAGGAAAATATATCTTTTAAAGATTTTTTAAAAATGGATATTAGAATAGGAACTATTGTTGAAGCAGAAATAGTTGAAGGTTCTGAAAAATTATTAAAACTAATAATTGATTTTAAAGATTTTAAAAGACAAATAATAGCAGGAATAAAAGAAAAATATTCTCCATCAGATGTTATTAATAAACAAATACCTGTAATTGTTAATCTAGAGCCTAAAAAAATAATGAATCTTGAAAGTCAAGGTATGATTTTAGCTGTTGGAGATAAATCTCTTTTAGCTTTATTGCATCCTTCTGAAGTTGTGGATGAAGGCTCGCCTGTACACTAATTCTTTTTTAAAAATATAAAATTGCAGAGGTGGCGGAGTGGTCAAACGCACAAGCCTGGAAAGCTTGAGCCTCGTGCTACGCGAGTTCGAATCTCGTCCTCTGCGTTTTTTTCTTTTTTAAAAATTTAAAAAATATTTTTGCAGAGATGGCGGAGTGGTCAAACGCACAAGTTTCGAAAACTTGGTAGGTTTAAGTGCCTTGCATGAGTTCGAATCTCATTCTCTGCGCTTATTTTAACAAAATAAAAAAATTTTATCTTCCAAGTTTTCCAGGTCTTTCAAAAACAATTGATTTATGAGCTGAAAACCTTGTTAAATTCATAATTAAATCAGCAAGAAGTTTTGCAAAAATAGGTGTAAATTTTAAAAATTCAACAAAAAAGATGACCATTAAAAAAATTATAATTACTGCCGAAAAATTAATTACATAATATCTTATAAAAGAATATAAATTTTTTTTAGAAAAAGTTTTTGTAAAATCTTTAAATACAAATCTTTTATGAAGATTAAAATTAATAAAGGTTTTTGTAAAATCTGAAAAGAAAGTTACCCATAAATAATTATATGCTAAAACATTATATAATATAAATATTAAAAAAACATCTGCAAAAGTTCCAATAAGACCTAACACAGCATATTTAAAAAATCTCTTT
>CALBUD010000014.1 GCA_937968065.1 Candidatus Iainarchaeum sp.
CCTTTATCTTATTTGCTTTGTTTTTACCTCTTCATATATATTTTACAGATAAATTAAAAATTAATAAAAATTTCTCTGCAATTATTATAATCATAATAACTCTATTAATAGTTATTATTCCAAGTTATTTTATAATAACAAAATCATATTCTCAAGTTTCAGAACTTTTTTCACAAAAAGGTCTTTTGCTTGAAGAAATTGAAAATTTTGAAAACAAATATCCATCATTAAATATTTCTGAAAAAATAAATGAATCAATTCCAAGTTTCACAAATTGGTCTGCAGATTTTTTATTTAGAAGTATAAATAATATTTTAAGAACTATGATTACTTTAACTATAATGTATTTTTTATTGTTCTATCTTTTAGTATATCATAATGAATTATATAAAATATTAAAAGAATATCTACCATTTAGTTCAAAAAACTCAACAATTTTAGCAAAAGAATTTAAAAAAGTAACTTATGCAACATTAATAACATCAGGCCTTATTGCTATCTTACATGGATTATTACTTGGTGTTTCTTTTTGGTTTTTTAATATAAAAGGAGCTGCTTTTTGGGGTCTTTTGGGTGCAATATTATCTTTTCTTCCAGTTGTAGGAACTTCTTTAATATGGATTCCTTTTGCTTTATTCTATTTAATAAAAACAAATTATTCAATAGCTATTGGTATTATTATTATTGGTTTTGTTATTAATTATTCAGAATACCTAATAAGACCATACTTTCAAAGAAAAATAGGTAACTTACATCCATTAGTATCTATCATAGGAATATTTATTGGTGTTTCTGCTTTTGGTTTTGTAGGTATTGTTATGGGTCCTTTAATAATATCTTATTTTGTTCTAACCTTTAAAATGTTTAAAGAAGAATATTTAAATAAAAATAAATAAAAAGAAAGAAAAAAAGTTATTTTTTCTTCAAACTTGTTTTTTTAATAATTTTTTTCTTTTTAATCTTTTTTTTAGTCATACTTTTTGGTGTTTTAACTTTTGAAGATTTTTTATCTCTCCATGCAACAACTCCAAGTATTATTAGATTTAAAAGACTTATAATTGTTAAAAGACTTAAAGCTCCATTATAATTTCTTTTTTCAAAAATCTTCCATAACCAATAAGTTCTAAAAATTATTAAAGTTAAAGCTCCAATTACAATTAAGAATACTAAAAATAGATTTACAAATTGAACAACTGCAAAAGGTAAAAAGAAAAATGGTAAAATAATAGGTAATAAAGCAATCAAACCCCACTCCCATCTCTCTTCAGCTAAGATAGGATATACAAAAAACTGAATTATTGGAATCCATGCAAGAAAAGCATATTTTGAATTTAATTTTTTTGCAATCGTATATAATGCAAATGCTTTATATAGATAAATAATTAAGATTAATAACAATCCAGTAAATAAAGTAAAAAATAAAATTGCTCCTAAACCAAGTGCTAAAGCAGAACCTCTTAACATATTTTCTATTAACATTTTAAAAACTCTCCTATATAATTATTATATATATAAATGTTACATATATTTTTAAAATTATGTATTTATTAAATAATAAGATTAATTATGAAAAAACCAATTCTTTTAAGTCCAGTAGGATCTTTTGATATGCTAATTTCAGCTATAGATGCTGGTTGTGATGCTGTATACCTTGGAATTAAAGGTATAAATATGAGAGAGAGAGCAAAAAATTTTACACTAAAAGAATTATCTAAAGTAATAAAATACGCTCATGAAAGAAAAATAGAAGTTTATTTAACTTTAAATACAATAATTTTTAATAAAGAAATTTTAAAAATAAAAAAAATACTAAAAAAAATAAAAGAATATAACATAGATGGAATAATTGCTTGGGATCTTTCAATTATAAGACTTGCAAAAGATTTTAAAATACCTGTTCACTTAAGTACACAAGCAAGTATTTCTAATATAGAAGCAGTAAAAGAATATTATAAACTTGGTATTAAAAGATTTGTTCTTGCAAGAGAACTTTCTTTAAAAGAAATTAAAGAAATTATAAAAGATTCTAAAAAAATAAGTAAAGATATAGAAATTGAAACTTTTATTCATGGTGCCATGTGTGTATCTGTTAGTGGAAGATGTTTTATGTCTCAATTTTTATATGGAAATAAAACTTCTGCGAATAGAGGAAAATGTATACAATCATGTAGAAGAAAATATATAATTTTAGATCCTGAAACTAGAAAAGAATTAGAAGTTGGAAATAATTATATAATGAGTCCTAAAGATCTTTCAACAATTCTTTTTATAGATCAATTAATAAAAGCAAAAATAGATGTTTTTAAAATTGAAGGAAGAGCAAAAGGAGCAGAATATGTTAAAATTGTAACAGAATCTTATAGAAAAGCAATTGATTTATATTTTAAAAAAAAACTTACAATGAAAAAGAAAAAAGAATTATATGAAAATCTTAATAAAGTTTATAACAGAGGTTTTTCAGATGGCTTTTATCATGGAAAACCAATAAATGAATGGACAGATGTTTATGGAAATAAATCTAAAACAAAAAAAACATATATTGGAAAAATTACAAAAGTTTTTAAAAAAATAAATGTTATTGAAATTAAATTAGAAGTTTCTAATTTAAAAATAAATGATAATATTTTAATAATTGGTCCAAAAACAGGTGTTATTGAACAGAAAGTCACAAGTATGCAAAAAGATGTAAATACTCCTTTAACTAT
>CALBUD010000015.1 GCA_937968065.1 Candidatus Iainarchaeum sp.
AAAAATAAAAGAGAAATATTTATGAAAATTAAAAAAAAATTGGCTGTTAAAAAAAAACCTGTGTCTAAAAAAACAAAATATTCTCCAAAAAATCTTAGTGAGATTAAAAAAGCCCAAGTCTCAATAGAGATGATTGCAATTCTTGCTATCTTAATAATTGGTGCTGTTATTTTAGCTGTTTTTCTTTTAAATGTTTCAAATAAAAATATTTCTCAAGCTGATGATATAGATCAACGTGTAATAGGTACTTTTGAAGGTTATTTAAATAATTTAACAACAGAGGTTGGTGAAATTGATCCAATATCTCCAACAGAAACACCTCTAAACTATAATTTATTATTATTTGTAAATAACTCAAGTGCAGGTAGTGCTCAAAGCTCTGGAAGTTATCAAGCAGGCTCTTTTGTAACTGTTTCTGCAACTTCTTTTTCAGGTTATAATTTTGTTAACTGGACAAACACTTCAACAAGTGAAGTTGTAAGTAGTTCTTCAGTTTATACTTTCACAATGCCTTCAAATGATTTAAACTTAACTGCAAATTTTTCTGCAATACCAACTTGTACAATTACTTTAAGTAGAAACCCAACTGCTGGTGGAACTGTTTCTGGTGCTGGTAATTTTTACTGTAACACAGAAAGAACAGTAACAGCAACCCCTTCAACAGGATATACCTTTGTAAGTTGGACAAATCCTTCAACAGGACAAGTTATAA
This sequence comes from Candidatus Iainarchaeum sp., assembly GCA_937968065.1. Lineage (GTDB taxonomy): Archaea > Iainarchaeota > Iainarchaeia > Iainarchaeales > CSSED10-239 > Forterrea. The sequence goes on from CALBUD010000015.1 coordinate 713, forward strand.
GCACAAGTCAAGACCATACATTTATTTTATCTTCAAACACTTCTCTTCAAGCAAACTTTGTACCTTCAACAACTTTATCAGTTGTTATTGATTCTCCTCAATCTTCTTCAACTCATGATTTAGGTTCTTCAATCTCTTTTAATTCCACAGTTTCTAATCTTTTAGGTTCAGCAACTTTTGTTTGGGAATATTCAACTGGTGGTTCTTGGACAGTTTTTGGAAATTCAGAAGATTTTAGTTTTGCAGGTCTTAATGAAGGAACCTACAGTATACGAGTAACTGTTACTGATTCTGCAAGAAGCAGTCCAAATAATACAGCAACAGCAACTGTTACAAATGTGGTTGTAAGTATCCCTGAATATACTTTAACTTTACTTAGAAATAATAATGCTTATGGAACTGTTTCTGGTGCTGGAACTTACCCTTCAGGAACAGTTGTAACTGCAAGTGCAGTTGCAAATGTAGGTTATTCTTTTGTTAATTGGACAAATCTTTCTGGAACTGTTATAAGTACTTCTCAAGATTATACTTTTACAATAACTGAAAATACAACTTTAAGAGCAAACTTTGCAATTCAAAATTGTACTTTAAGCTTAAATAGAAATCCAACAGCTGGTGGAAATGTTTCTGGTGCTGGAACTTATCAATGTGGAAGTTATAGAACAGTATCTGCAACTACAAATACAGGATATGTTTTTACAAACTGGACAAATTCTTCAGGAACTGTTGTAAGCACTTCTCAAAGTTATTCTTTTACTCTTTCAAATAACACAACATTAACTGCAAACTATATTTATAATTCTTATAATTTAAATTTACTTAGAAATCCAACAGCAGGAGGAACTGTTTCTGGTGCTGGAACTAAAACTTATAATCAATCAGTCACAGTAACTGCAAATCCTTCTTTAGGGTATACTTTTACTTCTTGGACAAACTCTTCAGGAACAGTTATGAGCATTTCTCAAAGTTATACTTTTAATATGCCTGCAAGTAATCTTACCTTGACTGCAAACTTTACACCAAATACTTATATTTTAACTTTAAATAGAAATCCAACAGCAGGAGGAACAGTTTCTGGTGCTGGAAGTTATTCTACAGGTCAGGCTGTAAATATCTCTGCAACACCTGCAAGTGGATATTCTTTTGTAAATTGGACAACAACTTCAGGTATTGTTGTAAGCACTTCTCCAAATTATTCTTTTAATATGTATTCAATTAATCTAACATTAGTTGCAAACTTTGTAGCATCTTCTTACACTTTAACTTTAAATACAATTCCTTCAAGTGCAGGAACTGTCTCTGGTGCAGGAACTTATCAAACAAATCAAAGTGTTACAGTTTCAACATCTCCTCAAGCAGGTTATACTTTTGTAAATTGGACAAACGCTTCAGGTACTGTTGTAAGCACTTCTCCAAGTTATACCTTTAATATGCCTGCAAGTAATCTTTCTTTGACTGCAAATTATAGTACCACTTTATATTCTTTAAATGTAAATAAGACAGGTACTGGAAGTGGTTCTGTTGTAAGTAGTCCTGCTGGCATAAATTGTGGTACTGTTTGTTCTTCAAATTATTCATATGGTACAAGTGTAACTTTAACAGCGACTCCTTTGTTAGGACATTCTTTTACAGGATGGTCAGGGGAAGGATGTTCTGGGACAGGAACTTGTGTTGTTACAATGGATCAAGCAAGAAATGTAACTGCTAATTTTTCATATAGTAATTTTTATTTAACTTTTGATACTATTCCTGTAGATTCAGGTCATGGTTGTATATATAAAATAAATGGATTAATAATTGCTGAAATTGGATGTTCATCACATTTTTCTTCATCTTATATAGGTTCAACAATAACAGTTGTTGCAATTGCTGAAGAAGGTTATATTTTTGAAAAATGGACTGATACTTTAGGTAATTTAGAAAGCACTTCTGTTGAATATTCTTTTATTCTTACAGAAGAATTATTTTTAACAGGTGAAAAAATATTAGTTGCAAATTTTATAAGTAATCCCTATTATGATTTAACTCTTTCTAAAAATTTTAATTCTGCAGGAGTTGTAACAGGTGCTGGAAGTTATCATTCTGGTAATAATATAAATTTATCAGCAACCACAAATCCTAATTATACTTTTATTAATTGGACTAATATATCTACAGGAGAAATTTTAAGCACTTCTCCAAATTATACTTTTAATATGCCTGCAAATAATTTAGATATTATTGCAAACTATAGTTTTTCATGTCCTTTAGGAAGTATAACATATCAAAACTTTGTTTATCCAATAGTTGAAGTTGGAGATCAATGTTGGTTTGCAAAAAATTTACAAGCTACAAAATATAATGATGGAACTGATATTCCTACAACTATAAATAATATAGATATACCTTATGTAACAGTTTATAATCATGAAAATATAACTGGTTTAAATTCTGAAGAAGAGGTAATTACAGCTTATGGAAGATTATATAATTGGCATGCTGCAAATACAGGAAAACTTTGTCCTATTGGTTTTAAAATTCCAAGTTTAGATGATTTCTATTATTTAATAGAAAATGTTCCTGGTGGAGCTTTAGATGGTGGAAATAAATTAAAAGACTGTAGACAAGTAAATTCTCCATTAGGAGGAATTTGTTTAACATCTAATCATCCAAGATGGAATGCTGATTCATCACAATATGGAACTGATGATTATGGTTTTGGAGCACTTCCTGCAGGTGCAGTAACAGGAGATTTAAGTGGAATTTCTGGTTGGATTGGAAATATATCACATTTTTGGAGTTCAACTACTGGAAATGCTTTAAATCAAATAGCTTGGCGAATGGGATTATATAGTACTTCATCAATAATAGATATTTATAGATATCCTTCTGCAAGAGCATTTTCTATACGTTGTATGATGGATAATACATAAATATATTTTAAAAAATAAAAAAATATATTACTTAACTATTTTAGTTTTTTCAAAAGGTTTATAAAATAAACTATATTTATTATATATGAAAAAAAACCATTTATAGATTTAAATTATGTGATTATTTATGATGATAAAAAAAAGAAATAAAGAAAAAGCACAAGTCTCAATTGAAGTTATTGTTATGCTTGGTGTTTTAATTATTGGAGCAATTGTTGTTTCTATTTTTTTAGTTAATTCTTATAATAAAAATGTTTCTCAATCTTCAGAGGTTGATGGTCAATTAACAAATGTTGTTGATGGTTTTATAGATGATTTAAATCAACCAACT
>CALBUD010000016.1 GCA_937968065.1 Candidatus Iainarchaeum sp.
GTAAATATATATTGTATATATATATATTTATAAATTCCTCTATTTATTACTAAAAAGATACATATGAAAAAGGATTCATGAACAAATAATTTTTGTAAAAAAATCATTTTGTTTTTTGTAAATCATAAATTCTTTTTATTTCTTCTAAAGAAGTTGTATCTTTTCCCTCTTTATCAAACCTATATTTTATAAATCTTGGAAACCTTAAAGCTAAAGTTTCTTTTGTTTTTAAAAGAGGTGTTGTATGTTGAGAACTTAAAGTAATATCATCATAATTAATCTCAATAACTATTTTTGGAAGAACATAAAAATCAGGTTCTGTTTTTGAAACTAGATTTTCTGGTTTGTTTATTATCTTTAAAGAATTTAGTTTTTCAGATAAATCATTTAATATTTCATCTTTAAGGCCACATCCAACCTTTGCAAGAGTATAGTATTTTTCAGTTTCAGAATCAAAAAGACCAACTAAAAGAGCACCAATACCTGTAACTGTTCTTTTTCCTTGGCCATAAAAAGCACCTAAGATAACAGCATCAATTGTATCTAGTTTTTCAGAATCATAAGACTTTTTATATTTTATCCAAGAAAAACCTCTTGACCCAGCTGTATAAGTTGAAGAAACATCTTTTGCAATTATTCCTTCAAAACCTAAATCTATTGTTTCTTTAAAGAAGTTTTTAATTTCTTTTAAATTATTTGTATAAATTATTTTTGTTGGTTCAACTATTGGTGGTAGGTTAAAATATTTTTCAATAATTTTTCTTCTTTCAATAAAAGGTTTATTAAAAATATTTTCTTCTTTAAAAAAGACAACATCAAAAACTTTTAAATGAAGTGGAAGTTCTTTTGATTTTTCTAAAATATCATATTTTCTTTTTCTTTGCATGGTTATCTGAAAAGTATGATATTTTTTATTTTTAGAATCATAAGCTATAGCTTCAGAGTCAATTATAAAATCAAAAGGTATTTTTAAGATGTTTGAAACAATATCAGGAAACATACTTGTAATATCTTCTTCATTTCTTGAAAATATTTTAATATTTTCTGCAAACTTATGTACCTGCATTCTAAATCCATCAATCTTAGAATCAACTATAAATTCTTGTTCCTTTCCAAGTCTTTCTATAATTTCTTCAAAATCTTTTGCTCTTTCACAAAGAGCTGGTTTTAAAGGCACAAAAGGTTTTATAAAAGGTTTTTCAATTTCTTTTATTTTTTTTTCTTTTATTTCTTTTGCTATAAGACCAAGATCAGAAACAAGATTATATTTATTTAGAATAATTTCTCTTAATTTTTTTGGATCCTCTTTATCTTCTAAAAAAGAAAGAGCATCAATTATTGTTGAATCTGAGAAACCAAGTCTTAAAGATATTGGAAATCTTACAATATATTTTGCTGAAAAAATATCAGAAGAATAAAGAATAGATTCAAATAATTTTATTTTAATATCAATTGCACCTTTTCCATCAACTTTTGCCATTTTTTCAAAAGTTTGATAAACTTCCAAAAACGAAAGATTTTTAGAAAATAAGGTTTTTTGCTGTTTTTTTGATTCTAAGTTTTCAATAACAAGACCAAGGTCTCCTAGTTTTAAAAAAGAGTCTTTAACTGTTTTTTCAGTATGTCCAAGATATCTTGTAATAACAGATATTAAAGTTGAAGTTCCAATATTTATCTCTCTTCCTTGATATTTAGGTCCAACTTTTCCTTGACAAAAATAGATTAGAGAAGATATTTCTTCTTTTGATGCTTTTAAAAAAAGTTCTGAAAGAATGGCTGCCATTTCAAGACGACTAGAGGTCTTTTCTAACCTTTCAAAATATTTAGAAACTTCATTAAAATCCATATTAATATTACTTTCTAAAAGTTTTTAAAATAAACTATTTGGTTTTAATCTCTTTTCCACCAAATAATTTAACTAATGAATTATATCCATAATCTGTCATTTCAAGAGGAGTATTAAGTCCTATATTAGCATTTTTTAAAACTTCTAAAAAATCATGTACTGATAATTCTGCAATTTCTGCTGCTGTTGAAAAATTAATTTCTCCTTTTTTATAAAGTTCAATTGCTTTATTTATTTTATAATCTTTAATGCTTTTTTTAAGAAGCATCCTTATTGTATCAGATTTACTTAAATTTTCTTCTTTTGATATTAGATATATAGTTTTAGTTATATTTTCATTCAATCTTAAAGTACTTACATTATTTTTTTCTTTAAAGTTAGATTTGTTTTTTTCTTTTAAGTTATATTTATTATCTTTTACCATTTTTATCACCCTTGATTTTTTCAAGTAATTTTAAATTATCTAAAATATATTTTTGTTTAATATAAGGTTTTAATAAATTTATTTTTTCTAAAGCCTGGTTATAGGTAATAACATCTGTTGAATAACAATAGATAATAAAATTAATTGTATTTACAACATACATTTTATTTTTTATACAATATTCGACAGCTGCAGAATTATCAATTAAAATAACTGCATTTAATTCAAGTGCAAGTGCAATAGTATTTACTTCTTCTGAATTTCTACTTAATTCTTTTTGTAAGTTTAAAGGTATTTTTAGTGGATTTCTAACAGAAATTAAATTTATTTTTTTTAGATTATTATATACAATAATATCTTTTGGAACATAAAATAAATTATTATTTATTAAAAGTTCTTTTTCAACTTTAAAAGTAAAAATTAGTTTAAATTTATCTAAAAGTTCTTTTACTAAATCAACTCTATTAATGTTTATCCAAAATGAAGAATCAACTATTGCTTTAACTTCTTTAACCATATATAAAATATGAATACAAAGGATTTATAAATTGTATTCTTTTGTAGTCACAATATTTAAATAAAAAAAAGTCTAATAACTTTTTCCAACATAAACAATTACTTTTGCTTTTTGTCCACAAACAACACAAACATCAGAATCTTCAACTTCTTCTTTATAATCCATTCTAACTCCTCTAATATCTGCACCCTTTGTTTGTGCTTTAAGTTCTTCAAAGCAAGGTTTACCATCCATATCTATTGAACAAAAAGGAACTCTTGCAACAAGATTATCTTCAATAACTTCTTTTAGTTCTTCCATTTCTTTTACAAAAATAATTTTTTCATCAAAAACTTCATCTGCTTGTTTTTTTAGATTTAAAATAAATTCTTCTCTAATATTTTTTATTTCATCAAAAATATCAGCAATATCTACTTTTTTCTTTTCATTTAAATCTCTTCTAAAAAGAACAACAGTTCCTGAAAAAATATCTTTTGGTCCAACTTCTATTCTTACAGGTACTCCTTTCATTTCATAATATGAAAATCTTTCTTTTGGTGTTTTTTCTGTTTGATCATCAATCTTTACTCTATATCCTAGTTTATCTAAATCTTGAGCAATATCAAGACAAAAAGCTTCTAATTTTTTATTATCAAAATCACTAAAATATAATGGAACTAATATTATTTGTATTGGTGCAAGTTCAAAAGGAATTCTTAAACCTAAAGAATCTCCATGTACACAAATCATTCCACCATATATTCTTGATATAGCAGGACCATAACAAGTTCCAAAAGGATATTTTAAAGTATCATCTTTATCTTTAAACTTTACATCAAAAGTTTCTGTAAACTTAGTTCCTAAAAGATGAGTTGATGGAAGTTGTAAAAGTCTTCCATTATCTAAAATAGTATCAGCTGCAAAAGTATCAACTGCTCCTGGAAATTTATCCCATTGTGGTCTTTTAAAAAAGATAAATGGAACTCCAAATTTATTATGTAAGATATCTTCTGTTATTTGCATATCTTCATAAACTTGATTAACTGCTTCTTCTAGAGTTTCAAAAATATTATGTGATTCATACCAATAAAATTCTCTTCCTCTTATAAATGGTTTTGTAGCTTTAGAATCAAATCTAAAAATATTTGCTCTTTGGTATGTTTTTAAAGGTAGATCTCTATAGCTCTGCACCCAGTATTTAAACATATAATAAAAAGCTGTTTCAGAAGTTGGTCTTAATGCATATTTTTGTTCAAAGTCTTCATCTCCATGTTTGATTACCCAAAAAACCTCTGGTGTGAATCCTTCTATATGCTCTGCTTCTTTTAAAAAGTTTTCTTCAGGTATTAAGGTAGGCATCATTACTTGTTGATGTCCTGTTTCATTAAATTTTTTTTCATAGTATCTAAACATCTTACTCATTGAAAAAACACTCCAAGGTCTAAAAACAGTAAAACCTTTTAAGTTATATCTTATATCAACAAGTTCTGCTTTAAAAATTATATCATTAAACCATTCATTTAAATCTTCAGATCGGAAGAGCACACGTCTGAACTCCAGTCACACAGTGATCTCGTATG
>CALBUD010000017.1 GCA_937968065.1 Candidatus Iainarchaeum sp.
CCGCATAATATGATTGTTGTGCAATCCCATTAACGATGTTTAGTCCATGAATATAAATATCATTATCTAAACCAGCAAATGTGCCTGAAAACTCAACTGATGGCGTAACATAAGAGTTTGCGGAAACCATCAGCATATCAATATTGCCTGTTACAATATAATCTAATTCACGATAAGGTGTTAACCCTGATTGTCTTGTATAATTAAGAAGTTTAGAAAAAGATTTTTTTATACAAAATACAAATATATCCAAAAAATATGAAGAGGTTTGTAAGCAAACATATCTTGGATTTTATAGAGCTTTAAAATCAGGAACCTTACAAACTTCAAAAGTTATTATTGATGGAAAATTAACAAGAGTTTTTATTAAAAATAATTTAGGAACTTTAGGAAATATTACAGGACTAAATAAGTTATTTATAGATCCTAACACACTTAATGTATATGCTTTTAAATCAAATAAAAAAGGAAAAATAACTTCTTTTAAACAAAAAATTGATTTTAAAAATAAAAATATAAAAATAAATCCAAGCATCAAAGAAGTTGCAAATATATTTAAAAAAGAACTTTATGAATATATTTCAAAAACTTATTTTAAAAATAAAAAACCAATTTCTTTTAAAAAAATAAATAAAAAACCTTTAGTTAAAAAAAGAAAATAATTTTTTAAATATTAAATTCAACAACATCTTTATTTTTTAAAACATATTTTCTAGAAACGGTTTGTCCAGGATATCTTGTAGAGCCCCATACTTTTGCTGACTTTAATGATTTATATATAGATTTGTGAATTAATCTTGCTGCATCTAAAACAGTTTCACCCTTATCTAAAACTAATGGTTCTGTAATATCTGCTTTTTCTCCAGGTCTTTTTGTAAAGACAATTACTTTGTCTAATATTTCATATATTTTTTCTGTAATTTCTTTTTTTAAAGAAAAATCATAAATAGGAATGGTTCTATGAATTTTTGTATGTTTATGTTTTATTGTAAAAGGCATTGAAATACAAATTGCAGGAACAAAAGAAGCTCTTGGATTTATTAAAAGCATTAAATCTTCTAAAGTTGTTTTTTGATTTAAAATAATATTATGAGATCTAAAACCAGAAGACTTAAAGATTTCAATTGCTTTTTCTTTTGAAACTGATAAAAAATGATCATTTACAAAAGAAACACCTGCAAACTCACTTTTTGAAATCAAAATATTTGGTTTTTTTTTAGTTGTAAAAATATCTTGTTCTTCTAAAGTTGATATTAAATTATCTAATTCTTCTAAAGAACCATCTTTGATAATAAAAATAATTGCATCTGACACTCTTATCATAGAATATATTTGAGGAGTTAATTCATGATTTTTTAAAAAAGAAGGAAGTTCTATCAACTGTATTAACGCACCTCCATAATCTAAAATACCAACTTCTGGTTTTGTGGTTGTATATGGATAATTTGCAATTAATGGATTTGCATTTGTAAATTCTGTTAGAAAAGTACTTTTACCTGAGTTTACAGAACCTATAATTAAAACTTGTCCTGCTCCTTCTTTTTTTATATTAATTGTACTTCCAGATCTTTTTCCAGCAGCTGCTTGTTTTTCTATCTTTGCTTTTAAAGAAGCTAATTTTCTTGAAAGATCTTTTCTTAAATTTTCTCCGCCTTTATGAGCTGGAGCACGAGATATCATTTCTTGAAGAGCTATTATTTTTTCTTCATCATTTTTTGCTTCATCATATTTTTTTTGAGCTAAAGCATACTCAAAAGATACGTTTGCTGGCATAAATTATTCACTTATTTTTAAAATAATTAATTTTTCAAAAAAAATATTTTTTTGATTAATTATTTCATATTTTAAATTATTTTTTAAAATTATTTGATAAATTTTTTTTAAGTTATTGTGGGAAGTTACTAAAAGATAACAAACCCCTTCTTTATTTAAAAAAGATTTTAAATCATTTATAAACTTAAAAATAATTTCGGATCCTTCCTTTCCACCATCTGTTGAAAAAACATCTATAGTTTCAGAAGGGACATAAGGGGGATTAAAAACAATTACATCAAATTTTTTATTTTTTATTTTTGAAAATAAATCAGATTGAATTATTTCTAATTTTTCTAAAACATATTTTTTTTTTATTTTATTTAAATAATTAATAACCTTAATATCTATATCTAGTACAGTTAAATTATTAAACAAATTGTAAAATTCAAAAGTTATAACTCCAGAACCAGGACCAACTTCTAAAAAACAATTTTTAAATTTAAAGGATTCTTTTTTTAAAGTTTCAATTAAAAGATAAGTATCATCTGAAGGGAGATAAATTCCTTCTGGAAGATCTAAATCATAATCTTTATATTTTATTTGAAACATATATATTATATGAAGATAAAAGAATATAAGCATTATCTTGATATACATTGTCATTATGATCATCTTACTTTTCAAAAAATAAAAGAAGATTTAGAAAAAGAAAATATTATTTCAATTGTAAATACTATTAATTTAAAAGACTATAATAAATATCAAGAAATTAAAAAAGAAAATATACCTACTCTTTATTTTGCACATGGACTTTATCCTGATAATGTTTTAAAAAAAGAATGGAAAGAACTTGAAGAAGAGCTTTTAAAAATTGATTTTAAAGAAGCTCTTGCAATTGGTGAAATTGGACTTGATTTAAAAATTACAAGCGATCCAGATAAGATAAACCTTCAAAAAAAACTCTTTGAAAAACAGCTTGAAATTGCAGAAAAATTAAAAAAGCCAGTTATAGTGCATACAAGAGGAGCTACAAAAGAAACTTTAGAGGTTTTAAAAAATTGGCAAAACGTCCAAGTTATCTTGCATTGGTTTACAGGAACTGATGACGAAATTAAAGAAGCGCTTTCTAGAAGATATTTTTTAACACAAAGATTTGCAAGACCATATATTGAAAATATTGAAAATTATTTAAATCAAATATTTATTGAAACTGATGTTCCTGTATGGTATAATGGAAAAGAAACAGAGATTAAAAGTATAAAAGAATCTTATGAGGTTTTTTGTAAAAAATATAATATACCTTTAGAAAAAACAAAAGAAAGAATGATAAATAACTTTTTAAAATTATTTCCTAATATTAATATATAGATTGTGAATAAATTATGAGTGAAGATATAAATTTTGAAAATATGGATATCCACATAAAACCAAAAAGAAGAAGTGAAGTAAAAGATATAGTTATAGCCTGGGTTGCAATATCTTTATGTTTTGCTTTAGTTTTAGGAGGCTATAATTTATTTAGATTTAACAATATTGTAAACATTTCAATAGTTGATTTTTTAATATTATTATTTGTAAGTTTAATTGTTACTGGAACTGCTTTTATTTTACATGAACTTGCTCACAAATATTCTGCAATTTATTTTGGAGCAAAAGCTCAATTTGTTAAATGGAATGCTCCATTAATCTTTGCAATATTTTTTGCATTTTTAGTTGGGTTTGTTTTTGCAGCACCAGGAGCTGTATATATTTTTGGCAAAAAATTTACAAGAAAAGAAAACGGACTAGTTTCTTTAGCAGGTCCATTTACAAATATTATTTTAGCAGGGTTATTTTTCTTATTATACACTATAATACAAACACAAAACCCAATCGTTTTAATGATTTTTGATTTTGGAATAGTTATTAATCTTTGGATTGCTTTCTTTAATCTATTACCAATAGGCCCATTAGATGGAAAAGCGATATTTTTATGGAATCCTTTTATATGGGTTTTATTTATGATAATTTCTTTAGGTGGATATTTTTTATTTATAGGAATTATTTAAAATTAGTTTATATACTTTGAAATTCCAGATAAATTAATTCCATTTGAAGAAACTTTTGTTTTAAGTTTAGAAAATATTTTTAAAATATGTTCTTTTTTAAGTTTTGTTTCTTTATACTTATTTTCTTTTAAAGCTAAAAATACAGATTCTGTAATTAAAAGATTTAAATCTGCAGGAGAAAAATTATTTGTAATTTCAACCAGTTCATCTACATTTATTTTATCTTTTGGAACTTTAGATAATAATAAAGAAATTATTTCTTTTCTTTCTTTTGAAGTTGGTAATTTAAATTCTATAAATTTATCTATTCTTCCACTTCTTAAAAAAGATTTATCAATAGCTTCTGGTCTGTTTGTTGCACAAATAAATAAAACATCTTTATGAGAAAGGTTATCAAGCTCTGATAATAATTGATCTAAAACTTTTACATTTGAAACAGATTCATCTCTTCTTTGTGTTAAAGAATCAATTTCATCAAAGAAAAGAATACAAGGAGAAACATCTTTTGCTTTTTTAAAAATATGTCTTATTGTTTTTTCAGATTCTCCAACCCATTTATCAAAAATTTCAGGTCCCTTTACATATATAAAATTAACTCCAAATTCTTTTGCAGTTGCTTTTACAAAAGTTGTTTTTCCAGTTCCTGGAGGTCCAAATAATAAAATATTTTTTATAGTTTTAACATTCATTTTTCCTAAAAGTTCTTTTTTATTTAAAGATAGATTAATAATTTCTGTAAGTTCTTCTTTTTGTTCTTTTAAAGCTGCAAGATCAGAATAACTTACATTTGGTGTATCTACAAAAACTTCTCTTAAAGCAGAAGGCTGAACCACTTTTAAACCATTTTCAAAATCTTCTTTAGAAATTGAAAGTTCTTCTAAAATTTTTATAGGAATTTCTTTTTTTGGAGAAGTTATATCTTGTAATTTATTTTTTATTGAAAAAATTGCAGCTTCTTTTACAAGCGCTGAAAGATCAGCACCCACAAAACCATGGGTTATTTGAGATATTTTTTTAAGATTTACATTTTTTGATAAAGGTACATTTCTTGTATGTATTTTTAAAATATCAAATCTTCCTTCTTCATTAGGAACACCAATATCAATTTCTCTATCAAATCTTCCTGGTCTTCTTAAAGCAGGATCAATATCTTCTTGTCTATTTGTTGCACCAATAACAATAACATCTCCTCTTGAAGAAACTCCATCCATAAGCGCTAATAATTGTGCGACAACACGTTTTTCAACTTCAGTTACAAAGCCGTCTCTTTTTGGAGCAATAGCATCAATTTCATCTATAAAAATAATAGCTGGAGTTTTACTTTCTGCTTTTTTAAAAATAATTCTTAATTTTTCTTCTGCTTCACCTACATATTTTGCCATTATTTGAGGAGCATCAATTGCTATAAAATTTGCTTTTAATTCATTTGATAAAGCTTTTGCAAGAAGAGTTTTTCCTGTTCCTGGAGGGCCATATAAAAGAATTCCTTTTGGTGGAGATACATTTAATTTTTCAAAAAACTCAGGATATTTAAAAGGAAGTTCTACCATTTCTCTTATTTTTTCAATTTCTTTTTTAAGACCACCTACATCCTCATAACCAATAATTTGTTTTAATTCTTTTTTAGAAACTGCTTTTTTATTTATTATTAAATTTGTTTCTTCTGATAATAAAACAACTTTGTTTGGAGAAGTGTTTGTAACTTCATAAAGATAATTTGCTCCAAAAATATTTATCATCACATTGTTTCCTTGAACAAAAGGACGCCCTAAAAAGTTTTTTTTAATAATTATATCTTGATTTTCAGATAATAATGTAATTTCTTTTAAAGGAGTTAAAACAATTTCTTTTGCAACAGAAGGTTCTATTTTTGTAACTGTTACAAAATCACCAATAGATACATTTGCATTTTTTCTTGTATATTGATCCATTCTAATAATGTTTTCTTCGCCAGGTTTATTTTTTTCAGGCCATACTTGTGCTGCAGTTGTATTTTCTCCTTTTATTAAAACTATATCTCCTGAAATAATATTTAATTTTTGTTTTACAAAAACATCTAATTTTACAATATTTTTTCCAACAAAATCTTCAGAAGCTTCTATAACTTTTAGTTTAATTAAATCTGTTTTTTTTGATTTCATAATTATCATCACAAAAATAGTTTATTTAATATATATTAATAGACCAAATAATATTTAAGAGTAATTATTTTAAAATAAAACCTCACAATTACCAGGAGGTAAAATACCATCAATTTCTTCTTGAGTAACTATTATTTTTTTAGTTATTAAATGATCTTTTATTTTTTTAGAAACATCTGATTTTTTTAAATCACCAGGAATAATTATTATATCCCCTTTATTTGTTTTGTTTGTTAAAAGAACTGGAAAAGAAAAAATACCTTTTTCTTTATCATAAATAATTTTTAATTTTAAGTTTAATTTTTTATAATATTCCCTTTTACCTCTAATAACAAAAGAACCAGTACCTAATGATTCTCCTGTGTTTGCTTTTTTTGAAACTTGATCTGGTTTTACAGAATAAACTTCTGTTGAAAAATATTTACTTTTCCAAGCTGAAGAAAAAATTAATGCAAAGCAAGCAGCTTCTTCTTTATCAATTTCTAAAACATCTTTTTTTAAATTATTTTTTAAAATAACATGAGGAGCTCCATGAATATCTGCATGAAAATACAAATCATTTTCTTTTAAATATCTTTTGATTAATTGTTCATTATTTTTTGTATCTTTTCCTGCAAGAACTAAAAAACCAGAAGATGTAAAAAACCATCTAAAAGAATGATACCATTCTTTTTTTCTTTCAATTCTTTTTTTAAAAATTTGTTTTTCTTTTATTTTATTTAAAACTTCTTTTTCTTGAAGTAATATTTTTTGATTAGTTATATCTATCGCTTTTAAAGTACCTTTAAGTTTTGATTTTAATTTATTTCTTTCTAAATATTTATTTTCTGCATTATTCCCTGCAGATAAATTATAATTAATTTTTACTTTCATATTTAATCAAGTGCTTGTTCTTCAAGTAAAAGATCTATTAAAACATCTATTTGATTTTTTTCTTTATAAATTGGATTTGATAAATAAAAACTAGATGATTTTTTTACTAAATCATAATAATTTGGAATTTTATAAACATATTTTTCTTTTAAATTAATATGAAAAGATTCAATATTTTTTGATAAAAAATTTAAAACAACATTAAAATCACCATCTGATATAACTTGAGATGCTGAAATTACACTTTTATCTTTTATAGCAGTATCTAAAAATTGTTTTTGTCTTTCTTTTAAAGATAAGTCCATCTGAAAATAAGAAGCTGTTTTAAGATTATACCCTGCAATTGATGAATCTAAAAGAGGACGATAACCTAAGATAAATTTTTCTTTTTCAAGAAAATCAATTGAAGATTTTATTGTAGCTCTATGAAAACCAGTTAACTTCTTTATTTGTCTTATATTTGGAACAACAGCTCCCTTTTTTGTCATTGCTGATAGAATTTTAACCCTTATAGAATCATTAATTTTTTTTACAACAGCCATATTTATTCACATATAAATATATCTTAAAACCTATTAAAAAGGTTTTTATTATAATAAAATGCACAAATCCCCTTAAATTTTAAATTAGTAAATAAAACTATATATTTATATGCATTTCTAACATATAATATATAGTAAAACTATTTTTAAAAAAACATCAAAAATGAAAAACTATGGAAAAATTAACAAAATATGAAGTAACTAGAATATTATCTGCAAGAGCAGAACAAATTGCTTGTGGAGCGCCTCCACTTGTAAGAGCAAATAAAGAAGACACAGCATATTCTTTAGCTGAAAAAGAATTTAACAAAAAAACAATTCCTTTAGCAGTTATAAGAGTTACAAATAATAATAAACAAATAATAAGCGTGAATTAAATATGGGAAAGGCAGTATCTAATAATATAAAAGCAAAAGCAAAAATAATAATGAATGAGTTTAAAGAAAAACTTGGAACTGATTTTGAAAAAAATAAATTGTTCTTAAAAGGAATGAATCTTCCATTATCTAAATTAACTATAAATTTAATGGCAGGATATATAACAAGAACAATCAAAATAGAATTAAAAGAAAAAGAAATACTTGATAAAAAAATAGAACAATCAAAAACACCAATGAAAAAAGTAAAAGATACACAAATACATGGTTGATTTTTTTATTTTTTCTTTTTTTTTAGTTTATTTTATATCTTAAAACACTTATGATTCCACCAAAAGAATTAAGTGTTTGATTAACCTCATCATGAGATTCATCAACAACATGTATTTTTGTTTTATATTTTTCAGCAGACTTTATAATGTTTTGAACTTTATCAATTTCTTTAAACCAAAGATTATAAGAAATTAAAACAAATTCACAAGCACCTGTTTTTAAAATATTATCTACATCTTTTAAACCATAAACAGATATTGAATTGTTTTTACCTAGATTTTCTTTAAATCTATCAATCATATCTTTTTCTTTATAAATAATTGAGTTTTCAAAAAATCTTAAAATCTCTTTTTTAGATAAAAGTTCATTTATTGAAGATTTAGAAGTGTTTGAAAGATTTATAACTAAAGAAGGAACTTTATATTTTTCTAAAATATGTTTTGAAAAATGATTTTTTGTAAAACCAGGACCAGCAATAATTAATTGATCTTTAGATTTAGATATTACAGAATAAATTTCTTCAAAAAAATTAGTAAAATCAAAAAATTGATTATATCTTTTACCGTGTTTTCCAGATTTAAAGGAAGCTACATTTTTAGTTTCAATTCCAGATAATAAATAAATTTCACAAGATTCATCATCTAAAACAACTACATTTATTTTATTTTCTAAAGCTGAAGAGCTTTTTAAAAGATCTATCTGATGTTGAAAAATATCTTTTTTAACTAAAGTATATTTATTTGATAGTTTTATTTCTAAAGTATGATGTTCTCCTAAGGGTGCTAATTCTTCAGGTTTTGAAGAAATAATTTTTCCAGTAAATCTTAATGAATTTATTGTTGAAGAATATTCTTTTTTATCAATTTTAACTTCAACAAAAACAGGTTTTCTTTCACTTTCTTTAGTATCTTCGTTTTTTAAGCGTCTATAAGAATTTCCTTTTATAGAGTCTCCTTTATCTGAAATACTTTTTATTATCCATAAATCTTCAAGAGTTTGACAAACAAATGAAATTTCTTTAGATTTAAAATCAATTTTTATAACATTCATAAATAATCATTTTTTTAAAAGAGATGGAAACATCTCTTTTGGTTTTTTAATATCTAAAATATCTAAGATAGTTGGAGCAATATTTGCAAGAGATGGATTTTTTATATTTTTTAAATTATATTTTTTAGAAACTAAAATAAAAGGAACTTTGTTTAAGCTATGAGAGGTGCTAATTGTTTTGTCTGGAAAAATCATTTGATCACAATTACCATGATCTGCTGTAATTATAACAGTGGTATTTTTATCAATATTTTTTAAAATATCTGAAATACATTTATCCATAGCTTCTATACCTTTTATAGTTGCAGAAATATTTCCAGTGTGTCCAACCATATCTCCATTTGCAAAATTAACAACTGTTAATTTATAATCTTTTTTTAATTTTGGAATAATTTTTTTAGTAAGTTCAATTACAGACATTTCTGGTTTTTCATCATAAGTTTTTATTTTTGGAGAAGGAACTAAAATTCTATCTTCGTTTTTATTTGGAAATTCTTGTCCTTGATTAAAAAAATAAGTTACATGAGCGTATTTTTCTGATTCTGCAGCTCTTAATTGTTTATATCCTTTTTTTGAAATTATTTGACCTAATCCGTCAATTGTTTTTAATGGATTAAAAATAACTTTTGTTTTTTTAAGAAGAGAATCATATTGAGTTAAAGTATAAAAGTTAATATTTATTTTTTTAGTTTTAAAAAATTTAAATTTAGGATCTGTAAAAATTCTAGTGAATGTTCTTGCACGATCACTTCTAAAATTATAATAAATAACTGTATCGTTATTTTTTATAGTTCCCTCTTTTATAAATAAAGTTGGTTCTAAATATTCATCAGTAATTCTTTTTTTATAACTTTTTTTAATAAATACACCCTTACTATCTTCTATATTTCCTTTTCCTTTAACTAAAAGATCATATACTTTTTCAAGTCTATCCCATTTATTATCTCTATCCATACCATAATATCTTCCTGAAATGCTTGCAATATCTACTGTTTCTTGTAAATTTTTATAAAAAATATATTCTTTTAATTGAGTTAAATATTTAATTATACTTTTTGGAGGTACATCTCTACCATCTGAGAAAACATGAATATATACTTTTTTAATTTTTTTTATCTTAACAACATCTAAAATACCAAATAAATGTTTTATATGAGAGTGAATACCACCGTCACTTAAAAGACCTATTAAATGAAGAGAATTATTCTTTTTAACTTTTGATAAAGCTTGTAAAAGCATTTTATTTTTATAAAAAGATTTATCTTTTATAGATTTGTTAATTCTCACTAAATCTGAATTAATATGTTTTCCTGCACCTATAGTTAAATGACCAACTTCAGACCCACCTAATTGATTTTTATCAAGACCTACAAAATTTTCACTTGCACCTAATTCTGTATAAGGATATTTTTTTATTAAAGAATCTAATGTTTTTGTTTTTGCAATAGAGATTGCATTTCCAGAGTAATCTTCATTAACACCAACACCATCTAAAATTAATAATAAAACTTTTTCTTCATTCATTTATCTTCACCTTTTTTATTAAATTTAAATAATTGAAAAGGATGTTTTGTTTTACAATCATTTACACATAAACCGTTACTTTTTAAAGTGTCGCAGTTAGGCACAGAATATTCTTTTTCAATAATTTTTTGTATGTGATAACTTGCAATTTTTTCATCATAGTTAGGAGAATTTTTAAAAAGATATAAAATTTCATCATGATTATATCCTATATTAAATAAAAAAACTGCTATATTAAAATTTTCTATATGAGTTAATTTTTCTCCACCAACTAATTTAGTATACATTTTTAAAAAACAAGGAGGAAAAGTGTTTATTTCTGGTTTATTAATTTTTTTAATTTCAAATATATTATCAGTAACTACTTTTTTTTTTATATACTCCCCATATTCTAAAAATATTTTAGGAAATTCTTTTTTTTCAAGATCAATATTTTTTAAAATTCTTTTTTTAATAAGAACAGATAATAATAAAATTAATTCTGATTTTGAGAAATATATATTTCCTTCTTCTAAATTAGCATATTGTAATTTAAAATTTTCAGATAAATTAAAAGACAAATATTCAACTAATGATAAATAATATTTATTTTTTTCTTGTTTTATTTTAGGACAAATATCTTTTAAAATTTCTTCAAATTCCTCTTCATTTGAAGAAGAAACGTAAAACAAAAATTGTTTTTGATAATATTCTCCAAATTTTTGATAAAGAGGATTATAATCAACAACATTTAATAATATTCTAGATACTGGATATAAGGTTACAAATAATTTTGCAATTCTTTCGTCATCATTTCTTATATACTCTCGCCATTGACTTTCATTCTCTTGAATTTTTTGAGAAATTGTTTTTAAAAGAAATAAAGTTGATTTTTTTATTATCTCTTCATTTACAGATAACAAATCAATATTTGTTTTTTCAATATATTCTTTTGCTTTATTTGAAAAAGGATATTTGATAATATAATTATGTGACATAAATATATATTAGATGAAAAGAAATAAAAACCGTTGTTAGAAATCTAAACAAAATAACTTGCTTCTATTAAAGCACCAATAAGTAAACAAATTAATGCAAATAAAAATAAATATAAAAAATCTTTAGTAGCATGCCATTTAAAAGGTGTTGAAAAAATACCTTTAAAAAGATCTCTTGCAAAAATTGCGCCTGCAAGACCTGCTGCAAAATAAGCTAAGACTTCAAAAAGACCATGAGGAATAAAACCAATAAAACTTAAAAGTCCATGTTTTGCTCCATGTAAAGTTGCTTGAAAACCAGTACCAACAACAATTGACGAGATATAATTAACAATTACAGTTGAAAGTAAAGATGCATTCCAAACAATTAAGAACTGCCCTCCTGCACCATAAAAAAAAGAAAGAATAATGGCAGCAAAAACAACAAACAAATTATTTTTAAAAATGATTCCAAAAACTTCTCTAAATTTAACATTACTAACATCATCTAAAACCAGATTTCCTGTAATGTTGCTTCTTAAAGAATCAATTTTTTCAATTTCTTCTAATTGAGCTGAAAATATTTGATTAGAAGTATTTTCTCCTAATACAAAACTTGCACACACAAAAGTAAATAATATACCTACAAAGAAAAACAATAATAAAGAAATTATTTTTTTATGTCTTACAAAAAAAGGTTTTGAATAATTAGAGATATAAGAATCATAAGAATAAAGCTTATTAAACAAAGGAAGAGCACCTATGGTTAAAAAAGCTAATAACGCTATACTTGAAAATTTACCCGGAAATAATTTAATTGCAAAAAATATAGATAATATAGTTAAAATTATTGCTTCAAAAAACATAAGGTAAGGTTTATATCTTAATTTGAAACTATTTGTAATTAATTCAAGAACCATAGTAAAATAGATAAGGAAACAATATAAAAATATTTCTAATTATATAATATATAATTAAACTTATTTTTAATTTAAAAAAACGTGATTATTTTGGATTCTAACAAAGATATTTTAAAAATTATTGAAAAAATACCTAAAAAAAAAGGTTTAGATAAAGATGATGTAATTATAGGTGTTGTTGTTCAAACAACTGATAAAATAGCTATAATTAACATCGAAAATAAAAAACAAAATGTGCTTACTCCCTCTGCAACAGGAATTTTATTTATAAATAATGTTTCAAAAGACTATATTGAAAAAATGGGAGATGTTGTAAGAATTGGAGATATTATAAAAGCAAAGGTTATTGAAAAAGATAAATTTGGTTTTAAACTTACAATTGATGAAAATAATTTAGGAGTTATTAAATCAAACTGTTTTAAATGTAAGACAGAACTTGTTTTAAACCAAAAAGAAATTAAATGTTTGAAATGTAAAACTATAAATCATAAAAAAATAGGAAAAATGTGAAATAAACATGGAAATGGAATTTATTAAAAAAGAAAAAAACGAAATTGAATTAAAAATTATAAATGAAGATAGTTCTTTTTTTTATCTTTTAGAAAATATTGCAAGTTCTAAAAGAGATGTTGAGTTTGTGGCAATTAAAAAAGGAGATCATTTATCAAACGAATTTTATTTTTATTTAAAGACAAAAGATAAAAGTGCAAAAGATATTTTACTTGAATGTATTTCTGAAGCTGAAGAAACTGTATTTTCAGTTATAAATGGACTTGAAAAAGTAACTCAAGACATTTAAGGTAAAAAATATGAAACTTAAAAAAAAAATTAAATATTTAGATCCGTATACTTATATGGATCTTTTTCTTGAAAAAGTTTTTGGAAAACCAAAAAAAACAGAAATAAAAATTATTTACTGGATTGTTTATCTATTATATTCTTTGCTTTTAGCTTTTATTATCTACAAAGGCTTAGGACTTATTTTAGGAACACCACTTCCACTTGCAACAGTTGTTTCAGGATCCATGGAACCTTCTTTTTACAGAGGAGATATAATAATTGTAAGTTCTGCAAAAAACATAAGTTCAGAAATAATAACTATTGATGAAAATATAAGAAACAAAAATATTACAGATTTTTTAGAAATTAAATCTCAAAAAAACGAATATGGAAAAGAAGAAGCAAAATATATAATCATTAATGAAAAAGAGATAGATATTAGTAACGCTATTGAAAATAAAAATTCAATTGTTATTTATAAATCAAATATTACAGGAAAAGATATTATTCATAGAATTGTTTTAACTATTGAAGCAAATGACGGAATTTTTGTTTTAACAAAAGGAGATAATAAAGAAACTAATTATGTTATTGATCAAGAATGTGTAATTTCTGGAAATTATGTTTTAAATGGTTGTCTTCATGTTTACTCTATACCAAAAGAAGATTTGCTTGGCAAAAAAATAGGAAAAATTCCTTATATAGGATATCTTAAACTTTTTTTATTTAAAGGTTAATTATTAAATTCATTTAAAATAAGATCTTTTACACTTTTTGAATCAATTCCTAATTTTATTAAAGTTGTGTTTCCTTTAACCCCTTTTCCTGATTGTGTGGTTGATATAAATCCATAAGTTTCAAGTTCATTTATATATTCTCTAAACCATCTCATAGAAACAGGTTTTTCTCCATATTTTCTTGTTAAAGTAAGATAAGAATCATATATCTCTCCAGAATAGAGTACGTTTTCTTCTAAAGAACCATCAATCTTTAAAATTCCTTTAGGTGTATCTGATTTTTCAGTAATTGCAAGTAAAACTAATTGTAATTGAACAGGTAAAGTTAAAACCATGCTTTTTATTATTTCTTGTTCAACTTTATCTTTTGCTTTTAAAACTTCTTTATCTGTAACTTCATTTAATTTATTTAAATCACTAATCTCTCCTGCTTTTAATAATAACATCAAAGCGGTTCTTGCATCTCCAGATTCTTTTGCAGCCATTGCAGCAGCTGCATTTATTGCAGATTCTTTAACTGTATTCTCATTAAATGCAACTTCAACTCTTTGTTTTAAAATTTCTTTTAATTCTTCTGCATTATATGGAGGATATACCGCCTCTTGTTCACATAATGAACTTTTTGTTCTTGGATCTAATCTTGACATAAAAAATAAGTTATTAGAAATTCCTACCATAGAAACACTTGAGCCAATTCCTAACTCATCATTGCTTCTTGAAAGCGTATATATAAGATCATCAATCTCTCTATCTTTTATTTTATCTATTTCATCTAGAACAATTATAAAGTTTAAATTTTTTTCTTTTAT
Source organism: Candidatus Iainarchaeum sp. (assembly GCA_937968065.1). Taxonomy (GTDB): domain Archaea; phylum Iainarchaeota; class Iainarchaeia; order Iainarchaeales; family CSSED10-239; genus Forterrea. The sequence continues at coordinate 14,786 of CALBUD010000017.1, forward strand.
GTAAGTTAAAAACTTATCATATATAAAAGATTTTGAATAACCTACAAAATTTTTATCTGGATAAAATAATTGTACACAATAGAAAAGAACAGCATGTTTTGTTTGATAATTTCTACAATTAAGATAAGTTGTGGTAAGAGATAGTTTGTTTTCTTTTGAAATATTATCTAACTGATTTATAACGTGTCGTACAGCAGATGTTTTTCCAGTACCCACCTTTCCATATATAAAAATGTTATGAGGCTTTTCTTTTTTTAAAATAGGAGAAAGCCATAAAGATAATTCTTTTATTTGTTCATCTCTAAAGGGAAGTTTTTCTGGTACGTAATGAGGAGATATTTTGTTTTTATTTATAAATACAGAATTTTTATTTATATATTCGTAAAAAATATTATCACTCATAATATATAACTTATATTTAATTGGTTTTTTATAATTATTGTTTTAGAATATATTTCTAAAGCACAATTGTTTATAAATTTGTTGATGTATATTTAATAATATATAAAAAGATTAATTACTATTGAAAAACTATGAAAAAAGACGAAATTGAAGATGAAGAATTAAAAAAACTAGTCGAAGATGATTTTAGTTTTTTTGAAGATGATTTTGAAGACACTTCTTCATCTAATAAAAAACCTTCAAAAGAAGACTTAAATATAGTTGTAAAACCAAAAAAAGAAGAAAAAAAAATAGTTGTAAAACCAAAAAAACAAGAAGTTGAAAAAACAGAAGAAAAAAAGAAAAATCAACAACCACACAAAACAATTAAAGAAGAAAAAAAGAAAATAGAAAAAAAAATAGAAATAAAAGAAGGAAAAAAAACGAAAAATAAAGAAACTGATGAAAATAAAGAAAATATAAAATTAATGATTGGTCTACTTATAATATTTGTATTAATATTATTAGCAGGACTTTACGTCTACATTACTTATAAGCCTATTATTTTAGAAAATCTAGATAACAAATTAAGTGAAGAAGAATGTTCAGATGAAGAAGATTTTTATTTTTTTTCAGCTTTAGAAAATTGTACACCTATAGAATATATTAAAACAACAGAAAATTTAGGATTCTTAACACTATACACAAAATTAGAAAATAATTATTTTATAAAAGGTTATAATCAAGAAAATAAATGTGAAATTGAAATAACAACAATTGATGCAAAAGTATCTTATGATTTACAAGAAATTTTAACATTTATTGAAAACCCTAAAAATAAAGAAAATATTTATTATCAATATTTATTAATATCTAATTTTGATGAAAACTTTGAAGAAAATATAGATCCAACAGAAGATAAAATAAATGAAGCAGTTTTATATATAAAAGAACAAATTATTAATTATTATAGTACTTTAAGTGTTGAAGAACTAAATCAATTAAAAGAAACAGAAAACGAAATTCAAGAAGCTTATAAAAATAATGTAGAAACTTGTTTTTTTGAAGATACAGATAAATTAAAAAAATTATTAAAAGATAAATTTAAAGGAATAATACAAGAGGTACATATAACTACTAAATTTAATTTAGAAACAGGAAAATCAGAAACAACAGCTACATATGATGGTGGAAAATGTATAAGTGTAAATTAAAAATTAAAAATTTCACTTAAACTTATAGCTTGTAAAATTAAATCTTTTTCTTTTAAAATATTTTTTTCAATATCAACTATTTCTTTAATTTCTGTTTTTGTTTTAGGATGCTTTGAAATCATGTAAGAACAACAATCTGGATATGGTTCTATTGAGATTTGAAAAGTATTTATTTTTTTTGCAATTAAAATTATTTCGTTTTTATCAAAAGTTATTAATGGAGATAAAACCGGTAATTCAGAAGCCTTATAAATTGCAGAAATATTTTCAATAGTTTGAGACGCAACTTGTCCAACATTATCTCCAGTAATTATTGCTGTTGTTTTTTCTTTTTTTGCAATTTCGTTTAAGATTTTAAACATATATCTTCTATATATAATCATTCTATAACTAGAATGTACATTTGAAATTATTTCTTTTTGAATATTTGAAAAGGGGATAATATATAATTTTGTATTTATTTGATATTTACTTAATTCTTTAACTATTTTTTTTATTTTTTCAAGAATTTGTTTTTTAACTAAAGTGTTGTTATATATATGTACAAAAGTTACAGGACAACCTCTTTTCATAAAAAGATATGCACTTACAGGACTATCAATTCCTCCAGATAAAGAACAAATTACTTTTGAACCAGAACCTATTGGAAGTCCACCTAATCCTTTTATTTTTTCAATAAAAAGAAATATTTCTTTTTCTATAACTTCTACGTATAAAACTAACTCTGGGTTTTTTACATCTACTTTTTTATTTAATTTTGTAATTATTTCTTCTCCTAATAAAACATTAATTTGTGGGGAAGTATATTTATAATTTTTATTACTTCTTTTAGCATCTACTTTAAAAGAATTAAAATTAAAATTATTTAATAATTCTATAGATGTTTTTTTTACATCATTAATCTCTAATGTAGAATTTTTAACTAATGAAAAATGAGCAATGCCTGGTATTTTTTGCAAATTTTCTTTAATTAATAATAATTGTTGTTCAGTTATTTTTTTCTCAAAAAAAATATAGATAAGACCATATTTTCTAATTATTTTATATTTTTTATTTAAACTATTATTTATATGTGTAATTAGTTTATTTTCAAAAAAAACACGATTATTACCTTTAATAGCAATTTCATTATAATGAATAATTATTCCATCGTACATATATTATTTAATGTTACTAAAACAATAAATAATGTTGTTTTTAGTTTAAAAAAGAGTGTTATGTTGTTTTTTTAGATTTAAAAAAGAAAGAATATTAGTTTTTTAGAAAAACTCTTGAAAAATGAAAAATACATTTTGTATTTAAATATTTTGGTATATAATTATAATAGAAATAATATTTATTATAAAACCTGAGGTGGAGAAAAATGGCCTTTTTAGATAAAATGTTCAATAAAAAAGAAGAAATTGATATAGACGAATTCTTAAACAACATGGATGTTGATGATGTTCCTGAAGATGTAGACTTCTATGTAAAACCAATCAGTCTACAATCAAATAACGAAGTAGAAGCAACAATTAAAGAACTTAAAGAAAGAAATTTTGTTATTTTAGATATAGAAGGAATCTCAAAAAGAAATCCACAAAGAGCAAAACAATTTGTTGGTCAATTAAAGATGTACTTAACAGATAAAGGTGGAGATCTTGCAATGATTTCAAAAACAAAACTTTTACTTGTTCCAGAAAAAGTAAAAATTATTAAAAAAATAAACAAATAATTTATGCCTCTTACAAAAAAACGCTTTCCAATAAAGCTTGATCCTAAAGAAGCAGCAGAAATTTTAAAAAAAAATCTTAAAAAAAAAGGATATAATTATGAGATAAAGAAAGAAGATCTTTATCTTACAATTAAGCCTTATTGGATCTCATTCTATGATATCTTAATAAATAAAGAAAATAAATTTACACATGTTAATAATCAAATAGCTCTAAATGCTATTGATAATAAGATTAATGAAAAAGTTATAGAAATATTTAATTATTCAAAACCAATTATTTTAGAGAATATAGATGTTCCTAAAACAGAAAAAACACAAATAATTATTAAAGAACCTATAATAACTCAAAAAGAAGCAGAAAAATCTATTAAAAAATATCTAATGTATAAATTTAATGTTCTTGAAGATCAAGTATCTTTAAGTGGAGTTGAAGAAATTTATGTCCCAAATTGGAAAATAAAATTAGATAAATTTAAATTAAAAATAGATGCTATTAAAGGCGAAGTTAATAATTTTGATATTATACCACAAAAACAAAAAACAAAAAAAGAACTTTTGTTAGAAGTTTTTGATGATATTAAACATGAAAAAAAATTAAAAGATTATTTAAGTGATTTTTTAAAAGGAATTTTAGAAGGCATAAAATTTATAATTACTGGAATTATTAAAAACTATAAAATCGTTTTTTGGATAATAATTATTGCTTTATTAGTTTATCTAATATTTTTATAAGTTCTTCTTTGGTTTTTGATTTAGAAATAGAATCTCTAAATTTTGCACAACCTTCTTCTCCTTTTAAAAAAGGAATTACAGAAACTTTCATTTTCTGAAAAGATATTGGATATTTTTCTAAGTATTTTAAAAATAAATTAAGTTGAATTTTAAAGTTTTCTTTTTCAAGTAACTTTCCTTCTTTTGAAAAATAATCTATTTGTTTAAAGATAAAAGGGTTTCTTAAAGCCTCTCTTGCAACCATTAATCCTTTAAAATCAGTTAACTTAAAATAATTTTTTTCAGAAACATCTCCATTATATAATATTGGTATTGGAGAGTTATTACTTATTTTTAAAACATCTTCAATTCTTGCATCCATAGAATAATTTTCAGTTGCAAGTCTTCCATGAATTGAAATTCCAGAAATACCTGTTTTTATTAATTTATTAAAAGTATCTTCAATTTTCTTTTCTGAATAACCTAATCTTGTTTTTACAGTTATTGGTTTATTTGTAACTTCAACAGCTTCTTTAATAATTGGAAGAATTTTATCTATTTGTTTAAGATTATAGGCTCCAGAATTGCTTCCAGTAACTTTTGGTGATGGACAACCTACATTTAAATCAATAATATCAAAAAACTTATATTCATCTATAATTTTTATAGCATCAATAGTTTTTTTATTTTTAAAATCTCCAAATAATTGAACTCCACAAGGAGATTCTTCTTTTACAGAATCAAGTAAACTTAATTTTGAAAGATTATCTTTATATTCTATAATGTGATTTATGTTAACCATTTCTGTAAAAGTTAATCCTGTATTATATTGTTTACAAAAAAGCCTAAACGGAAGATGAGTATACTCTTGCATTGGTGCTAAAATTCCTTTATGCTTTATAGGTACATTTTTAATTTTAAAATAAATCATATTTAATATATATTAAGAAAAAAATAAAAAGAAGTCTTTTACCTTACAAAAAAGAAATACTTATAAATACTTTTAAATAATATTATATATATTAAACTATTTTTAAAAAATTGATTAAATTATGAAAA
>CALBUD010000018.1 GCA_937968065.1 Candidatus Iainarchaeum sp.
AAATACATTTAAAAAATAAAAAAAATCTATTTAAAAATACTTTGGTTTGAATAATATATATAATTATAAGACATATTATTTATATAATATAAGTGTTTTATAACTATCTTGTTTTAATGCAAGAAAAATAAAATTAGTTTTTAAATTTTTTTCAAAAAATTTTTTTAAAATCAAGAAATGGAGGAATAAATATGGCCGCTGATAAGCCACATATTAATACAATTTTTATTGGTCACGTTGATCAAGGTAAATCTACATTAGTAGGAAGATTAATGTACGATACTGGTGCATTAACAGAACAAGACTATAGAAAACTTGAAGCTATAGCAAAAGAAAAAGGTAAAGGAACTTTCGCTTTCGCGTACATGATGGATAATCTTAAAGAAGAAAGAGAAAGAGGAATAACAATTGACGTTAATTACAAAAAATTTGATACTAAGAAAAACTTCTTTACTGTTATTGATGCTCCTGGCCACCAAGACTATATTAAAAACATGATTACAGGAACTTCTCAAGCAGATGCTGCTGTTTTATTAGTTGGTGCAAAAGAAGGTATCATGGCACAAACAAAAGAACACTCATACCTTGCAAAAGTATTAGGAATTAATCAATTAATTGTTGCTGTAAACAAAATAGATGAAGTTGAATATAAAGAAGAAAGATTTAATCAAGTTAAAGATGAAGTTATAAAATTATTAAAAGGAATCGGATATAAAGAAGATTCAGTTAAAGTTATACCAACCTCTGCATGGCTTGGAGATAATGTTGTAAAAAAATCAGAGAAGCTTCCATGGTTTACAGGTCAAACACTTTTAGAAGCAATGGACGATTTTAAAGCACCAGAATCAGCTGCAGATAAACCATTAAGACTTCCTGTTCAAGATGTTTATAACATAAAAGGTGTTGGAACAGTTCCTGTTGGAAAAGTTTCTACAGGTGTTATGAAACCAAATGATAAAATCATCATACAACCAGAAGGAACTTTAACAGAAGTTAAATCAATAGAACAACATCACGAACAATTACCACAAGCAGGTCCTGGAGATAATGTTGGTTTTAACTTAAGAAAAGTTGGACCAAAAGATATTAGAAGAGGTTCTGTAATAGGACATGAATCAAACCCACCAAAGATTGCAGAAGAATTTACAGCACAAATAATTGTAATACATCATCCTTCAGCAATAACAGTAGGATACACACCAGTGTTCCACATGCACACAGCACAAATTTCTTGTACCTTTACAGAACTTGTAAGAACACTTGACACAAAATCAGGTGGAACAAAAGAAGAAAATCCAAAGTTCTTAAAAACAGGAGATGCTGCAATTGTTAAAATTAAACCAACTCAACCATTAGTTGTTGAAGCTTTTAAAGATTATCCTCAACTTGGAAGACTTGCAATTAGAGATATGGGAAAAACAGTTGCTGCTGGAGTTGTAATAGAAGTTAAGGAGAAGGTGAAAAAGTAATTTTTTTACTTTTTTAAAAAAGAAGGGAGTTGACAAATGATATGCAAACAGCAAGAATTGTTTTAACAAGTACTGATTATAAAAAACTCACTGACTTTTGTAATAACTTAATAGATGTTGCAAAAAAAGCAGGTGTTAAACATTCTGGAATAATTCCTCTTAAAACAAAAAAATTAGTTGTTCCAACAAGAAGAGGTGTTTCAGGTGGGGGTACCGAAACTTATCAAAAATTTCAATTAAGGATACATAAAAGAATAATTGATGTTAAGGCAGATGATAAGATTCTAAGAAAAGTTATCAGAGTTGAAGTCCCTTCAGATATTCAAATGGGTATAGAACTTAAAGAATAGTTTTTCTTTAGGTTTTTTCTTATTCTTTTTTTATATATTTTTTTAAAATAAGTTTTTAATAGTTTGTCCAACAAATGTTGTTTTTTAAAAAAAGTTAGATAATGACTTTTGTTTTTTTCCTTCTTTATCTACAAAAAGAGAATCAATATCTTCTTCTGCTAAAACAATTTTTTGATAAAGATAAGGTTTAAGCTCATAATCTTTTATTAAATTTTTTGCAACTTCTAAATATTTTCTAATAGATCCTTCGTGTATGGTTAAAACTAGTTTTCCTGAACATTTAAGACAAATACCTGTAAGTGGTATTCTCCTATATTTTGAATTACATTTAATACATCTAAGCCCTTGTCTTGCAAAAGCTCTTGTATTTCCTATAATGTCTGGAAATAAATGATAATGAAGAAGTCTTTCAAGAGCATCTTTGTTATCTACAGCTTTAATTCTTTTTTGTAAGTTTGCTTGTTTTGTAACCTTATCCTGCATAGATTTAATTGTAAGATAATTACTTTGTTTAGGCCCTTCATCAAAAATATCTGTATTATGTGTAAACTTTATGCAAGTATATTGATCTTCAGTGCCTAAAAAGTCTGAAACATATTTTAAATTTTTATCATCAGCATCTAAAAACAATTTAGAGTTTTCATAAAATTCAAAAGGATATTCTGTAGCAGTTTCTATTTCATAACACTCATCATCAATTTCATAAGGGTTTATAACAGTTGTAAAAGCAATAGGTGCATCCATTCTTCCCCCTCTTCCTTTACTTAGATATTTAGGAGAAAAATTAAGTAAAGCATCCATTAAAAGCATTA
>CALBUD010000019.1 GCA_937968065.1 Candidatus Iainarchaeum sp.
CTTCTATAAATATTTTAAACTTTTCAAAGTTATATCTATTTTTACTTTTACCTATATTTTTAGGATTGATTTCTGTTATTTTTGAAAAAGAAATTAAAAAATATATTTATCTAAGAAATAAACCTCTCTCTTTAATAGAAGAAGGAGATGTTATATCTTTAGATGATTTAGATGAAAAAATAAAAGAAAAATTAAATTTAAAAACAAGACAAGTTTTAGAAGATAAAGATATAGAGATAATAAAGACATTAAAAGTTAAAACTTTACCAATATATGATAATCTTCCAAGATTTGGACCATATATCTTTCTTGGTATTTTAGTTTCATTTATCTTTTTATTTTTTGTATTTTAAAATAATCTATTAAAGAAAATATATGTATCTTAAACTAAATTCTGGAAAAATAATTATTAAAGAAAAATCAACTCAGTTTATTTTTCTTATATTATTTATAAGTATAGGTTTTGGAATTTTTGATGCTATTTTTTCAATATATCTTGAATCAATACTTAAAAATCCTTCTTTTGTTGGTTTTGCAAGTGCTTTGATTGTTATGGTTATGTTTTTTACATATCTTTTTTTAACTCAGATTTATTCAAAGTATCCTACAACAAAAGTTTGGATTTATTCAACATTTTTAATGGCTTTCTGTTTATTCTTGCTTTATTTTTTTGAAAATATATTAATTATATCTTTTTTAGCTGTTATTTCTTTTATCTCTATTGCACTTCATTATAACTCTAGTGCGGTTATTTTAAGACATTCTACAAATCTTGTAAACATAGGAAAAATACAAGGTTATTATTATACTATTAGAAATCTTGGTTGGTTTTTTGGACCCCTAATATCAAGTGTTATAGTTTATAAGTTTGGTCTTTTAAATAATTTTTTTGCAATTGGTTTATTTATTTTTATTGGTTGGCTTTTATTTTTATATTACAATATAGATATTTATGAAGAAAAGAAAAAAGAACCAATTACTTTTAGATATATTTATCAAAATATTTCTGATTTTTTTAGAAACAAAGAACTTTTTAAACTTTATTTTATAAGAGGGTCTCTTGCTGTTTTTTGGTCTGTAATATATATTTTTACACCTCTTTATATTATTTTAAATAATCTTGATTTAAGTTTTGTTGGTATTTATTTAGGAGTTGCAATTATTCCAACAATTCTTTTAGAGTTTCAAATCGGAAAAATTACTGATTCTGTAAAAATAAAAAAATTATTTGTGGTTGGTATTTTGTTTATAATTTTTTTTATGGTTCTTGCATTTATTATAAATAATATTTATTTTTCTTTAGCAGCAATTTTATTATCTATAATTGGAGCTGCTTTTTTAGAACCAACCTGTGAAACTTATTTTTTTAGAAATGTAAATAAATTTATTGCAGATAGATATTATGGGGTTTATAGAACTTCTGATGGTTTTTTTAGTCTTGTTACAAGATTATTTTTTGGTTTTATTCTTTTATTTTTATCTATCAAGTTTGTTTATTTATTTACAGGAATTTTTTTCATTGGTTTTTTATATGTTGCAAATAAAGTTGTAAATTAATGTTTATTTAAAAAAGAATATGTGTTTAAGTTATGAGTTTTAAAATTGAAAAGAAAGATAAAAAAACAAAAGCAAGATGTGGTGTTTTTAAAACAGAACATGGAAAGATTAAAACTCCTTTTTTTATGCCTGTTGTAACTAAAGGTATTGCAAAATTTTTAACTTTAAAAAATCTAGATGAAATTAAAACACAATGTTTTATATCTAACTGTTATCTTTTATATCTTAAACCAGGAAAAGAAATTCTTAAAAAAGCAAAAGGATATCATAACTTCATTAATTGGAAAAAACCTATATTTACTGATTCTGGTGGTTTTCAATTAAAAAATCCACAATTTTTTATATCAATGTCTGATAAAGGTGTTTGGTTTAAATCTCCTTTTGATGGTTCTAAACATTTTATGTCTCCTGAGAAAGTTATAGAGCTGCAAAATATTATTGGTTCTGATATTGCTATGGTTTTAGATGATATGCAAGATGCTAATCTTTCAAAAGAAGTTTATAAAAAAGCAACTGATAGAACTATAGAGTGGGCTAAGAGAGCTTTAAATGTTCATAAAAATAAAAATCAACTTCTTTTTGGAATTGTTCAAGGAGGAGTTTATAAAGATTTAAGAGAAAGATGCGCCAAAGAAATTAATAAACTTAAATTTGATGGTCTTGCAATTGGTGGTCTTGCTTTAGGTGAATCAAAAGAAAATATGTATAAAGCAATTGATTATTCTTTAAAACATTTAGATGAAAAAAAAATTAAATATCTTATGGGGGTTGGTTCTCCTGAAGATATTATTATTTCTGTTGGAAAAGGTGTTGATTGTTTTGATTCTATTTATCCAACAAAGATGGCAAGACATGGACACATTTTTACAAGAAAGGGTGCAATTAATCTTAAGAAAGGAAGTTATAAAGATGTTTTTGATCCTATAGAAAAAGAATGTGATTGTTCTACTTGTAAAAATCATTCACTTTCATATCTTCATCATCTTCTAAGGCTTGATGAGCCAGGGGTAAAGATTCTTTTATCTATTCATAATGTTAGGTTTCTTCACAGGCTCTTAGAAGATTCAAGAAGAGAGATTGAGAAAGGGACTTTTGAGGCTTTTCAAAAAAAGTTTTTAAAAGATTATAAAAAAAGAGATTAATCTTCTATTTAAAAATTAATTTATAAGCTTTAAGAAAAATTGAGCAACCTTATATTTTTTTTTTAAAAAAAATCTAATAATAATATCTAATTTTTTTGTTTTCAGC
>CALBUD010000020.1 GCA_937968065.1 Candidatus Iainarchaeum sp.
GGTGTTTATCTACAGCTTTTTCGCTTTAAACGTATTTTATTTTTTATTTAAAATATTTTATTTCTTATATACCTTCTTTTTAAAATAACTAAATTTTTAATAATTGAAGAGAAAAAAAACCTTTTTTTAAAGAAAAAACTTTTTTAAAAGATTCTTGACTCTCTTCTTGGAAGACGAAAACCTACCTTTCTTGTTTTTTCTAAAATATCTCTAACAATAACATCAATCTCTTGTATTTTAAGACGACTTTGAAGATCTGCTTCAATTAATGGAGAAGGATAAACATATCTTTTGTTAAAAGAAGATATTGAAGAAACATTTGAAACAATTACTTCTGTATATTCTTTTAAAGATAAACCAAACTCTTTAAAATAAATAAACTCTATTCTTAAAGGATAATCATCTTCTGAAAGTTTTAAATAACAAACATAAAGATTTTCATAAATATCTTCTGGAAAATCTTTTAAGATAGGATGTTCTTTTAAGTTATCTGAATATTTAAAAACACAAGTTCTTTGATTTTTTGAAAGTAGAGAAAACACAAAAAAATAATCTGATAAAGAATAATTAATTTCTTCTTTTATAAAATTATTTTTTAAAAAATTAAAAAATCTATCTCCTCTAGAATCTTCAATACATCCTACAAGATATATTTTTTTTTCTTTACATAAATTATATAAAGAAATATATAAAGATAATAAATCAAAATAAGTTTTATAAAGTTTAGAATCTTTTGAAGGTTTTGAAAGATATTGAGGTATTATTGAACCATCAAGTAAAGAAAAATCTAACTTTTGTGTATTTTCAATAATTTCTTTAGATAAAGAAATTTCTTTTCTAAGTCTTAGAAGAGAAGTGTTCCATAAAACCTCTTCAATTTCAAGAGAAGAGGTTGTAAGATATGGTTTTGGAAGATTATAGGTTTTTGGAAAATATTTAACTTTTAAAAGTTTAGAATCTTTATAATTAAAAACACATCCTGCTTCTTTTAAAATAACAAGATTTGCAAAATTAAATTGTTTGTTTACAAAACCAGAATCAACACCTGAAAAGGTAAGATTTTGTTTTTTTTCAGGAAAAATAGGATTGATTATTTTTTCTTCTTTATTAAAAGGATTTTCTTTTTTTAAAAAATTATTTTTTTTAAAGATGTTTACTATTTTTTGATTCTTTTCATAAGTTTTTAAAATTGTTTGCACAATATTTTCTTCAATCATATTTTATTTCTTTTAAGTTTAGATTAATAACTAATAAGTAGATATTACTCAAAGTTTTTAAAAAGCTATCGAGTAATAAAGGTTTAAGTTAGTATTATAATAAAAAGTTAAAATTTTCTTCTCGAGAATTAAGGCCCTTAAAAAAAATAAAAAAAGAAAAGACTTTACATTGATTCAAGTCTTTTTATTCTTTCTTCCACAGGAGGATGTGTTGAAAATAATTTAGAAACACTTCTACCTCTAAAAGGAGAATAAATAAAAAGATGAGCATTTCCTTTAGAAGCTGATTTTACAGACGCACTTGTTCCTGATATTTTTCTTAAAGCATTTGCAAGACCTTGTGGGTATCTTGTAAGCTCAGCACCAGATGCATCTGCTAAATATTCTCTTTTTCTTGAAATTGACATCTGTATCATTGCTGCAATTATTGGGGAAAGAATAACAAAAACAATTGCAATAATTAAAATAATTGGATTTCTATTTTCTCCTCCACGAGAAGCTCCACCAAAAATTAAACCTCTTAAAGCAATATCTGAAACCATCATAATTAAACCAAAAAGAACAGTTGCCATTGTCATAACTTTTATATCTCTATTTCTTATGTGTGCAAGTTCATGAGCAATAACACCTTCTAGTTCTTCTCTGTTTAAAAGATTTAAAAGACCTGAAGTTACTGCAACTGATGATTTTGAAGGTTTTCTTCCTGTTGCAAAAGCATTTGGAGAAGGATCTTCAATAATATATACTTTTGGTTTTGGAATTCCTGCAGCCATTGATAAACCTTCAACAAGATTATCTAAATGTTTATGTTTTGGATTTTTATCAGGTTCAATTGGTTTTGCTCTTGTTGTTGCAAGAACAATTTTATCTCCTGCAAAATACCCTACCAAAGCATAAATAATTGCAAAGAAACCAGCAAAGAATAAAATTCCAAATCCAAAATCAGCAAATATAAATTTTAATGCAATTCCTATAAGCATTATAAACACAAAAAAGAAAAAAAACATCATATATGTTTTTAAGTTATTATTTCTCATCTCTCTATAAAAATCTGTTCTTGTCATATCTTTTCAACTTTTTTATTATATATTTTTAAATTAAATAAAAATAGTGTATTATATATATATACTCAAACAAATATAAAAACTTGCCTTTTTTATTTAAAAATATAAAAGAAAATAGTTATTAAAATAACTATTTAAAATTTACTGTTTTTGTACATTCTGTGCATCCTTGACCCATTGCACACCCTGATTTTCCTTTAAAATAAAAAGGATAACAATTATCTCCACCAACTGTACAATCACAACTTATTTCTGTTGTTGTTTGACTTTGATTATCAGGAGACATATAAGAAAAAGATAAAACATTACCGTTAATTAAAACTGTAGCATCTTCTGGTACTTGAAGATTAAACACTTCACAATCCATTTCAAAATCTTCTTTTAAACTTATTTTTTCAACAGCAACTGAAACTTCAGAGGTAAAAGATCTATTATCAATAACCATTTTACAAGGTTCTGTTGCTGGACATTTTGGTTTATCTTCACAAGTTCCATTTCCTAAAAAACTTTCTTTTTTACATGTTGAACATCCACTACAAGACCATGTTGCAAAATATCCTTCTCCTCCAGGAACCATTAAAACAACATTATCTTTTAAAGTATATTCATAACCATATGGTGCTACAAGTGGTCTTTCTAAAAAAGAAAAAGAATCATAACTTTCTTGATAGTTTTGTTTTTCTAAAGCATTTGTAGCTCTAATTGCTTTTCCTACAGTGTTTAGATTAATAATTAATAATACACTTAAAACTAAAATAATTATTAAAAAAATTAAAAAAATATTTCTAAATGATTTCATATATTATACATTCTCCTTAATTTTATATATTATTTAATTATAAAAATAAATATAAATGTTTTGAAAAAGAATATTTTTAAAAAGAAAAATGTTTTTTAAAAAAAAGAAATTAATTATAATTTTTTATTTAATGTTGAAACACAACTTGCATTTATTCCAAGTTTTAGTTTTATTTGTTCTGAAAAATCTTTTGTAAAACCATGTATGGTGTATACTTGTTTAGGATTTACTTTATTTACAAAATCTAAAGAAGATTCAAAATCACAATGGTCAGAAAGAGGAACTAAAGTAGAACCTCTAGAATATTTCCAACCAGTAAAAACATAAGAAGATATTTTTTTATAGATTTGTTGTTCTAAACTTTTTATTAAATTATGATTTATTAAAGATAAAGGCATTATTAAAACATCTGAAGAATGTATGTTATGATCTAAAAGTTTAAACTTAAGATTAGAATTGTTTTTATTATAAATCTCTGAATATTTATGAGTTTCTTTATCAACTAAAGGAACAACATCTAAATATTTGTTTAAAAAAGAGATTAATTCTTGATTTTTACCTAAAGTATATCCTGCAAGAACAATAAATTTATTTTCAGAAAGTTCTTTTTTTAAAGTATGATATAAAAGATCATAAGTTATACTTCTTTTTGGAAAAGAAAACTCTTCTCTTCCAAAAGTAGAATCAATAACTAAGATGTCTGCATTAATTGGTTTTGCTCCTTTTAAAAGTAAAGAAGTTTCTGTGTTTAAATCTCCTGTATATAAAAGAGAGGTGTTTTCATCTTCAAATAAAAACATAGAGCTTCCTAAAATATGTCCAGCATTTAATGGGGTTAGAAAAAAATTATTTGAAAGTTCTATTTTTTGATTAAATCTTAATTCATGAAAATCAAATTTGTTTTTTATAAGTCTTCCATTAAGAAGATCAATTGTTTCTTTTGTTGCAAATGTTTTTTGTGAGGTGTTACACACATGATCTGAATGAGCATGGGTTATAAATGAATATTCGTCTTGAGAGCATACTTTTGTTTGATCTAGGTTAATCTTAAGATTATCTTTTAAGATACTAAAAAAGGAAGAATACTCAAATTTCATATATTATCAATATTTTTTAAAATAGTATAATTAATAGTTAATAAAAAACTATTAAAAGAGATTGTTTTAAAAAAAAACAAAAAGAGATATAGAAATGGGGACACCGGGATTCGAACCCGGGTCTACAGGTTTCTCCTATTTTCTTCTAACTTCTTAAATTTAAAGAAATTAAACAAACCTGTAAGTTATCAATCATCTGATTTTTTTATTAAAAAAAACCATCTTGCGATCCAGATCATTTTTTTTCCAAGATAAAAATATCTGGAGCCTGTAAGGTTAACCTGGCTACCCCATGTCCCCTATATCTATAAATAAATAATATATAAAAAAGTATATATATGTTTGTAAGTTAAATAAAAAAAAGAAAAAGAATTAAAAAGAAACTTTAACATTCTTTTTTTCTTCTTCTGGTGCTTCAAAGAAAATTTCTTTCTTAAAACTAAATAGATTTGCAAAAAGATTTGATGGAAAAACTTCTGTTTTATTGTTATAAAGCATTACAGAATCATTATAAAATTGTCTTGCATATGCAATTTTATTTTCAATACCTGCAAGTTCTTCTTGAAGCATTAAAAAATTTTGACTTGCTTTTAAATCAGGATAGTTTTCAAAAGCTATTTTTAAACCAGATAATGCTTTTGTAAGTTCATTGTTTGCTTTTGCTTTCATTGTAGTATCAGTTGCACTCATAGCTTGATTTCTTAATTGTGTAATCTTTGTAAGTGTTTCTTTTTCATGTGTCATATATCCTTTAACAGTTTCAATTAAGTTTGGAACAAGATCATATCTTTTCTTTAATTGCACATCTATTTGACTAAACGCATTTCTAACTCTATTTCTTGCTCTAATAAGAGAATTATAGATAATTAAAACAGTTAATAAGATAAAACCTATTATGACCCAAATAATCCAAGTAGCCATATATTTTCTCCTCCTAAGTAAATAATATTTAAAAATTTATTATAAACATTTATTTATATATATACTAATATACAAAAAAGAATAAAAACAAATGTTTTTTTTAAAAAAACATTCTTTAAAAAAACGTTTTTAAAAAAACTATCTTTTTCCTCTTCTTGGTGTTTTTCTTGGAAAAATTGATTTTTTCTCAAGGTTTTTTACTTCTGGTTTTTTTGCTTTTTGTTTTTGACCAATAGCATAACTAGTTTTTAAAAAACCACTTCCCTTTCCTTTTGTTAAACCAATTTCAGCATACATAGAAAATTTACCATTAACATTTGGTTTTAAGAAAAAACCAACATTAACATCTGGAACCTTTTTTCCTTTTTGTGTAAATACTCCAGCATATAGAACAAAAATTCTATCTTTTTTACTCATATCCATATAACCTTGAAGACCAAAATAAGAATTTCTTAAACTTGAATGAGTTTGATTTATAACTCTTAGAGAACCTGTAAATTTTTTAGATAATTTAAATTCTTGAATAATATCATATTGACTTAATCTTTTTCCATCAGGAAGAGTTAAAGAAACACCAGTTGATGTTTTTTTAGTTGAAGCTGTTGCTTGTAAAACTATATCTGAAAGAACAAAAGAATTTAATTTTTGATTATATCCAAGTCTTAAATCTATAGGTGTGTTTAAAACTTTAGAAAGATTTAATTAAAGAAGTATTTGTTCATACAACTTATCACTTATAGGTTTATTTTTTATCATAAAATTGTTTGTTCCAACTTTAACACCAATATTATAAGTTCCAGAAAATAATTTATTTGAAACGTCTTTACCATATCTATATTCAAAAGATTTCATTAAAAAATCCATTGAAGATTTATCAAAGTTTTGTATAATAAAATTAGTTGAATGAACAGAATGACCAACACCTTTAACAATTGGAATAATTGATTTATCTCTTATTCCTGAAAGTTCTTGAGCAGTTAATTTTTTCTGTCCAACAAATAATCCTGTTGAAATTACAGCACTACTTGCAATTAATTTTGGATTTTTTAAAAAATACTTAATAAATTGAGCTGTATCTTTAAACTTCATTTTTTCTCACATCCTTTTTTCTTTCTTTGCAACTAAAAGTTTTGTTTTTATTAAAGTATCTGGATTAAGACTCATAGAATCAATACCGATTGATACTAAAAATTCAGCAAAATCAGGATAATCAGAAGGTGCTTGACCACAGATACCTATATACTTTTTTTTCTCTTTTGCAATACTTACAACAGTTTCAATTAAATATTTTACAGCATCGTTTCTTTCATCATAAATACTTGCAACAATCTCTGAATTTCTGTCAAGACCTAAGGTTAATTGTGTTAAATCATTAGAGCCGATAGAGAAACCATCAAAAATGTCCAAGAAATCATGCGCCAAAATAACATTTGAAGGTACTTCACACATTCCAATAACTTTAAGACCTTTTTCTCCTTGTCTTAAACCATTTTTCTTTAACTCTAAGATAACATTTTCAGCTTCTTTTATAGTTCTACAGAAAGGAATCATAATCTCAAGATTTGTAAGACCCATAGCCTCTCTTACTCTCTTAATTGCCTTACATTCTAAAGCAAAACCTGCTTTATAGTTTCCTTTATAATATCTTGAAGCTCCACGCCATCCAATCATGGGGTTTGATTCTATTGGTTCATATTCTTTTCCACCAATAAGGTTTGCATACTCATCTGATTTAAAATCAGAAGTTCTTAAAATAACTTTTTTAGGATAGAAGGCTGCTGCAATTCTTGCAATTCCTTGTGAAAGTTTATCTACAAAATATTCTTCTTTATTTTCATAACCAACAGTTAATTTATCAATCTCTTGTTTTACTTTTTTATCTTTTATTTTTTCATAATTAATCAAAGCTAAAGGATGTATCTTTATCCAAGAATCAATAATAAACTCTTCTCTTGCAAGGCCAACACCATCTGAAGGTAAGAAAGATTGTTCAAATGCTTGCTCAGGCGAACCAATATTTAACATTATTTTTGTTTTTGTTTTTGGAATTTCTTTAATATCAACAACTTCTTTTTTAAATTTTAAAGCCTTATCATAAACGAACCCATAATCTCCTGAAGAACAATCAATAGTTATCATTTGTTTATCTTTTATTTTTAAAGTTGCATCAATTGTTCCAACTATACAAGGGATACCAAGCTCTCTTGCAATGATTGCAGCATGACAATTATTTACAGCTATTGGTGTATAGTCACTTGTAAAAACAAAATAAGTATGATTATCTTTAACTGTAATGTTATAAACATCACTTACACCTAATTCTTTTTCTTTAACAATTCTTTTTTGTCTTAAGTTAGAATTAATTAATTTTTCAATATTTTTCTTTAATGAAACATCTTTTATTTTTTTTAGTATTGATTTTAAATAATCAACATCAACTAAAAGATTTTTATTTTTTCTAACATTAATATTAGAATTCATTTTTTCAGAAAATAATTGTTTAGTATTAAAAAATCTATAACCTACTTTTCTTAGATCTTTACATTTTACTCTCTTTGTATATTTTCCTAATAAATCTAATTTTTCAATAATTTGTATATTTCTAATATTTCTGTTGTTTGTTATTTGAAAACCAATTCCAAGTCTTAAAAGAGAAACAATTACTGCTTGAGAAAGATCATCTTTTGAAATATATATATTTACTCTACCTCTAAAGTAAGTTCCATCTCCATCAATTACACCTGCTAAAAAATTATATATGAATTTTTCATCAGCACCTAAAATAGTTTTAATTAGATTTTCTCTTTCTTTTAAAATCTCTGTAGATATATTTTTAGAATAACATCTATAATCATTTGCTTGTCCAACTACTTTTTTACCTCTTATAAAACCAGAAGATTCTTTTTTAATAGTTTCTTTTAAATCATAATTATAAATTTTTTTAAAACAAAAATTGACATGATTTATAAAATCCATTTTTTCTTTTGTTGGTTTTTGAATAAAGTTTATAGTTCCATGTCTTTTATCTAAATGAACATGGCCATCAGTAAAGAGGGCTCCTAAAAGATATGCTTTTTCATTTTTTTCATTAATTTTATTTAATTTTGGAATTGTTTCTGGAACTAAAACACATTCTTTTTCTAAAAGCATATTATTAATTTCAGTATCAACTATTTTTGAATCTCTTATGTTTACCATTTTGTGATTAGGAGTTACTTTTAAAATATTTTTAGTTATCATATTTTTTTGAGTACAAGAAACAGATATTAACTTATCTTTCTTTTTCATAACATCTGTTATTTCTTTCCACTCTATCTTTAAAGTTTTTTTATTAAGAGAAGGGGTTTTTAGATTTTTATTCTTACTTTCATGTATTTCTTTTAAAGTTAATAACCCTTTATTAGTTAGAATTTTAGTATCTCCTGAAAAACAAGTTTTTCCACC
This sequence comes from Candidatus Iainarchaeum sp., assembly GCA_937968065.1. Taxonomy (GTDB): domain Archaea; phylum Iainarchaeota; class Iainarchaeia; order Iainarchaeales; family CSSED10-239; genus Forterrea. Next base: position 8,543 of record CALBUD010000020.1, read on the forward strand.
TTTGTTTGTAACAATTCCAGAGGCAATTTTCATAATAGGAACCCAATCAGGATCTGTCATCTCAGTTATTAAAATATCTCCTTTTGAAAAAGAATTAATATCTTTTACATCTTTAATAATTGCAGCTTTTCCAATAGCTATTTTTTGACCAATAGAAATACCAGTAACAATTGGTTCTTTTTTTTCTAAAATTGAATAAGTTTCTATTTTGTTTATATTTTTATTTGCTTGAACAGTTTCAGGTCTTGCTTGAACAATATACATATCTCCAGTAATTCCATCAATTGCCCATTCCATGTCCATTGGTTTATAATATCCTGCTTTATGTGAATAATAATCTTCTATAATACACGCCCATTTTGCTAAAATAATAACTTGTTTATCATCTATACAAAATTGATTTCTATGTAAGATATCTACATTTATGTTTTTTACAGGTTTATTTCCTTGATTATCATATATCATTTTGATTGCTTTTTCTCCAAGTCTTTTTGAAATTATTGGTTCTTTTCCAAGCTTTAAAGTTGGTTTAAAAACCATAAATTCATCAGGGTTAACAGCTCCTTGAACAACATTTTCTCCAAGACCATAAGCTCCATTAATAACCACAACATCTTTAAAACCAGTTTCTGTATCTATTGAAAACATAACACCTGATGCTGCCAAGTCACTTCTTACCATTTTTTGAACAGAGATTGAAAGTGCAACTTTAGTGTGATCAAATTTTTTTTCAACTCTGTAGGCTATTGCTCTATTTGTAAAAAGAGATGCAAAACATTTTCTACAGGCTTCTAAAAGATCTTCAGGACCTTTAATGTTAAGATAAGTTTCTTGCTGTCCAGCAAATGAAGCATCAGGAAGGTCTTCTGCTGTTGCAGAAGATCTTACAGCAACATCAAGTTCTTTTACTTTTTCTTTTTTTGATAAAGCATAATAAGAATCAACAATTTGTTTTTCTAAGTCTTTTGGAATTTCTGCATTTCTTATTAACTTTCTTATTTTTGATCCTTTTTCTGATAATTGTTCTAAATTGTTAATATTTAAATTTTTTAAAATTGATTTAATTTCTTTTGTTAAATCATCTTTTTCAAGAAGATATCTATAAGCATTTGCAGTTATTGCAAAACCATTTGGTATCTTTACACCTTTTTTTGTTAAGTATCTATACATTTCTCCTAAAGATGCATTTTTTCCACCAACAACAGGTACATCTTCAATTGATATTTCATCAAACCACAAAATAAATTTATCTTCTTTTTTCATATTTTTTTCACACTTACTTATATTATTATATTATTGTTAACCTAACTATTTATAAAAGTTTATCTACCACCAGCACCGCCACCACCAGCACCACCACCAAAACCTCCTCCAGTTCCAGAACCACCACCAGAAGAAGAAATGGAATTAATATTTGAAAAACTTTTTGAAGTTGCAAAAGAATAATATACAGCAAATCTTGTATTTCTAGAATAATCCTCAGGCATTAATGTTTTTATATTTTTTAAAACTTTTTTTGCAATACCAAAAGAAGTTGCATAAACTAAATATTCTTCCCAAAGAATAACATGTTTTGGGGGATGATTTTTAATATCTGAAAAATCAGAAATATATCTTTTAAATGCTTGCCATTTTAAGTTTCTTAGTCTTCCTTCTTTTGTAAATTTTCCAAAAAGTGGCCAAACAAAAGTACTTAAAAAAATTGTGCTTAAAACTATTATAGAAAATAAAACCCAGATTAAAGGAATCTTTGACATATATAAAATTCCAAATATAAACAACAAAAGTATATATAATACTATAAAGATACCAGAAACCCAATGTCCTTTTCTGTTATACTCTTTTTTATTTTCATAAAATAATTTGTCATAGTAGATCGGAAGAGCACACGTCTGAACTCCAGTCACACAGTGATATCGTATGC
>CALBUD010000021.1 GCA_937968065.1 Candidatus Iainarchaeum sp.
AAACAATAATTTTAAAAGAAAATAATGATATTAATTTTCCTGAAAAAAGATTAGTTGTTTTAAAAAATAATGATTTTTCTTATGAAACAACAATTAACAGTAATCAAAAAGATATAACTTTAGATTATGTGTGTAATCATATAAATAAATCTTTAGATATTACAATAGATGATAAAGATTCTTCAAGTAAGATTACAGGATATATATTATTAAATAATTTTAAGAATTTTTTAAATTCTGTTTTATTTAAAGTTCTTTTAATTGTTATTTTAATTGTTTTAGTTTTATCTTTCTCAACAAGATATTTAAAATATGTAAATAAAAAACAAAAATAAATAAAAAAATAAAAATAAATAAAAAAAATAAAAAAATAAAAAAAATAAAAAAGATGATGATATATGAAAAAAAGAAATTTTATATTTTTAGGAATTGTTTTAATAATCTTGGCTTTATTTACATCAACTCTTAAAGCATCTCCTATAGATCTTATAAATGTTAATTTTGAAAAAGAAACCTATTCTACAGTATACGGGTCTTCTCTAAAAATTAACTATACAATTGAAAATAATAATCCAGAAAACAAAAATTTGTTAGTTTATGTTTCCTGTGATGAAGATATTTTATCTTGTAATTTTTCAAAAACTTTTAATTTAAATAATAATTCTTCTATAACATCATCTTTTACTATTAAAGGAATTGATGATGGTTCTTCAAATCTAAAATTTTATGTAAAAGATATGAAAACAAATGATATTAGAGAGTATCTTTTAAGAATAACTGTTGATAGATACAATGATGATGGAAGATTTGAAGTCGATATTTCACAATATTCTTTCTGTAGAAATAGAACTGAAGAAGCAAGAATTATTTTTGATAGAGTAAACCAAAATGATTTCTATAATCTTTCTTTATCAAGTAATACAATTATTGCAAATATAAAAGGATCAAACTATAGATTTTTAAAAGCAGACACTGAAATTCCAATACATGTAGATACAAAAAATTTATCAGAAGGACCACATACTTTAACTTTAAATATTTTAAATGATGATATTTCAGTTAAAAAGGTTTTTTCAGTATATGTCTTTGATTGTCCAGATATAGTTATTCCAGATTTTACAGTAACTGGTGTTCAATCATTAACACATGTTATTAAAAAAGAAGAACCTTATAGTTTAACATTTGTAGTTAAAAATGTTTCTTTAAAAAATAAACATATTTTCATATCTCAAGAATCAGATGAGGTTTTAGATGTTACTTTTTCAAATAGAGAGTTAAGACTTTCTCCAAATCAATCAAAAGAAGTTACAATTACTTTCTTAGCATCTAAAGAAACAAAATCTGGAGATTATCTTATAAAATTAAGTTTCTTTGATGAAAAAACAACTATTACAAGAAATTTAAGATTTTTACTTCAACCAGAAAGTAATCTTAATGTAAGACTTTTACAACCTTCTTTACTTTTAGAAATTGGTAAAATTTCTGAGTTAGGTATAATTATTGAAAATAAAGGAGATATTCAAGAAACAGTATATCTTGATTTATTTTTATCAAATGATTTAAAAGTAAATAACATGGTAAATAGTGTAGTTGTTGCTCCATACACAACAAGAATAATATCATTAAAAATTTACGCTGGTGAAAACACTATTGAAAAAACAAGTCAAATTGATTTAGAATTAAAAAATAGTTTAAACGATTATCATAAAAAATATAAAATAGATGTTACTGCTTTTAGAGCTAGAGACATTTTTAAAATTAGTTTCTTATCATTTCCAAACGAAATTTCATTAGGTTTAAATAGTTCTAAAGATTTTTCATTTGAAGTATATAACTTTGATGATAAAGATATAATAATCTCAAAGATAGATATTACTGGTCTTCCTCAAGAAATAAGCTATGAAATTAATCAATACACCTATATTCCTAAAGGTCAATCAAGAGTAATTTCAGGAAAGTTTATTGTTGGAGAAATGCCATTAGATAAATATTCTGCAAATATTATCTTTTATAGTAATTCTGGTGCTGTTATATCAAAACCAATAATTATTAATATAACTGATGAGATTATTGATTATGAAGATGATTTAGATAAAAAACCAATAACTGGTTTTTTCACACTTTCTCAATCAATCTTTTTAGGAATTATAATTCTTTGTTTGTTATTAATAGTTCTTTTTGTAACTGGAGTTATAAAAACAAAACATAAAAATTATGGAAAGAATAAGAGTGTTAATTAAAATTTTATTTTTTAACACTTAAAAGCATTTCCATATTTTTATTCATTTTTTCTATATTTTCATCAATTACAGCAATAAATTGTTTTTTGAAAGTATCAATTTCTTTTATTTTTTCTTCTAATGTATTTTGAAGAACAACACTTTTTTCTAAGTTATTTTTATATTCTTCAATTTCATTCATTTTTTGTTTAAATTGTTCTGCAACAGATGCTTGATAAATATTAACAGCTTTTAAGATTTTTTTATCAATTGATTCAACAACATCTTCTTCAAAAGTTTTTAATTCATCTAATTTCTTTTCAATTATCTCAGGATCTGTTTTTGAAATTATATCTTCTTTAATATCATCTAAATCTTTAATATTATCATCTAATATTTGTTTAATTGAAACTTTTGCTTTTTGTAAAAATTCTTTTTTAACTTCTTCAAATCTATCTTCAAATCTCTTTGAAATAGTTATTTTAAACTCTTCAATTTCATTGATTGTTTCATATATTCTTTTAGGATCTATTTGTGTTTTTATACTTTTTTGGAAATCATCTAATCTTTTTAATTGGGTTTCAACTTTTTTCTCTGTATCTTTAATTAATCCTTCAGTTATTTTTGTTTGAAGTGTTAGAGAACTATCTAACTTTTCTATTTTTTCATCAATTTCTTTCTGAAGAGTTTTATTTTTTTCAAGTGTCTCTTTGCTTTCTTCTATTTCTTTAATATGTTTATTTATATCTTTAATTGTTTTTTCTGAAATATCACTAACCAGATTTTCAATCTTTTCTTTTGCATCTTTTTCAATTTCAATAAGTTTTTTATCAAATCTTTCAGTATTTGTTTTTTTTGTAATTTCGTCTTTAATTTCGTTTGCTTTTATTTCAAATTCTTTTATTTTTTTATCAAATAATTCTGGATTATTTCTTTTTACAATTTCTTCTTTAATATCTCTAATTTCTTTAATGTTGTTATTAACTTCATTTGTAATTGATACTTTTGCTTTTTGTAAAAATTCTTGTTTTATTTTTTCAAATCTTTGATCGTATCTGTTTGCAAGTTCTTCTTTATATGTATCAAGTTCATTTATTTTTTCTGTTATTCCTTTAAGATTAATTTTTGAAATTAGTTCTTTTTGGAAATCATTTAATTTTTTAACTTCATTATTAATTGTTGTTTGTGTATTTTTAATAAGCCCTTCAGTTATTTTTGTCTGTAGTCCTAAAGTACTATTAATCTCTTTCATTTTTTCATTTAACTTTCCTGTAATAGTACTAATTATTTTAGAAATGTTATCTTCTGTTTGTTTTACAATCAAATCTGTTTTTTTTGATTGTTCTTGAACAATGTTATTTACATCTTTTGTTTTGTCATTTAATTTTATAGTCATTGTAGTAATTATTTTTGTAATATTTTCTTCTGTTTGTGTAATTATTTGATCAGTTTTATCTTTAGTATCTTTAAGATTATTTTTAATCTCATTTTTTATAATTTGAAAATCTGTAATTATTTTTGCTAACTGTTCTCTATTTTTATTAATGTCATCTATCTTTGTACTAATGTTTGTTTCAACCATTTTAAATTTAGCTAAATCAGTAATTATTTTTTTATTAATATTTTTAAGTTCTGTTGAAACAATTTCAGTTATATTTTTTTTAATTTCTTTTTTTGTATTCTCTTGAAGTGAATTTATTTTTGAGATTTCTTTATCTATTTTTTCTTTTAATAGTTCTTCAATTGTATTTTGTTTTGTTTCAAGCTCTATTAATTTAGAGTTAATTGTTGTAAGTAAGCCTTTTTGCCAAATTAATTCAGTTTCATTTACTTTGTTACTTTCTGTTTCTTTTGGAACATAGTTATATGTGTTTTTATTTTCATCGTAAATAGTTACATCATCATCTTTAAAGATATCAGTGTCATCTTTAATATTTTTAATCTCTTCTTCGTCAATATCAGATTCAATTTCTTTTTTATTTTCTATTTTTTTATCTTTAGGTTTTTCTTCTTTTTTGACATCTTCTGATTTTTCTTCTTTTTTAGATTCTTTATCTTTTTCTAAATGATAATAATTATCATCATCTTCTAAATCTTTAAATTTTACATCTTCTTTAAAACTAGGTTTTGAATTAATATTCAATTTAAAATTAAGTTCTTCACTTAAACTTTTTTTTGAAAGATTTTTAAGTTTATTAAGGTTATCATCAGTTGTTTTATCTTCTTCTGTTTCTGATTTTTTATTTTCTGAATTATTTTCTCTTGAAAAAAAGTCATCTGGAATTTCATCTTTTTTTTCAGGAGTTATTTTTGTTTCTTTTTCTTCAACTTTTTTTTTAAGTTCACTTGCTTCCTTTTTATTTAAATTTAAGACTAATTTTTCACTTTCTTCTTTTGAAAGTCCTATATTTATAAGATTCTCTACTATTTCATCATCTGGCATGCCCAAAGACTTTAATTTATTTATATTTTCTATAATTCTTTCATCTGCCATAATTTCACACAATCTTTTTAATTTTATTTAAAATTTCGTTTGTAACTTTTTCAATAGTTTGATTTCCATTTATCTTTATAAGTTTATCTTTTTGTTTATAATAATCAAGTACAACACTTGTTTCTTTAAAATAAATTTTTAATCTTTTATTTATTATTTTTAAAGTATCATCTTCTCTTTTTCTTAGAAGTAATCTTTTGATACATTCTTTTTTATTTAAGTCTATATATACTATTCCAAGTAAATTATGTTTTTTTTTATATAAAAAATAATCAATAACATGTGCTTGATTTATAGTTCTTGGAAAGCCATCTACAATTATTTTTTTTGATTTTAAAGAATTTATTTTTTTAAATAAAACATCACATGATATTTCAAAAGGAACCATTTCGCCTTTTTTTATAATTTTTTGTACTTGTTTTGATTCTTTATTATTTTGGGTTACAAAATTATGTAAAAGATCTGATTCAACAATATGAGTATATTTTTTTAATTTTGATATTATTTTTGCTTGTGTGCTTTTACCACTACCTTGTGGTCCTAAAAAAATTAAAATATTTTTTGACATTAATTATCTTTTTTTGTCTTATTTACTATAATAATATATAAATCAAATATAATATAAATTTAAGTATACTTATATATTTGTAATATTACAATAATTTAAAAAGGTTCGGTTTTATGAAAATTTTAAAAAACTATAAAAAAATTATAGAAAACAACTTAATATTTGTATCCACTTCTTCAAAAAAATCAAAACCGCACTTAATTGTTTGTGCAGATGCAAGAGTTTTTAAAAATTATATATTAATAACAGACAACTATATGAAAGTTACAAAAAAGAATATATTCGAAAATAACTCTATATCCTTATGTGTTGGATCTTTAAAACAGGGTTTTTTATATATTAAAGGAAGAGTTGAATATAAACAATCAGGTAAATATTTTACTTCTATTAAAAGTTTAAAATAAAATAAAGGATTTCCTTGTAAAGGAGTTTTAATAATTACTCCCAAAAAAATAACTTTTGGTAAATAAAAGACCGGTAGCGAAGTCAGGATATCGCACAAGCCTCCTAAGCTTGGGATCGTGGGTTCAAATCCCACTCGGTCTGTTTTTTATATAAAAAACATATCGTTTTTTAAAAAAAGAAACACCTTTATTTTAAAGGCTTTTAAAGAGTCTTTTTACATTATTTTTTAATCTTAAAATTTAAAACATCTTAAAAATAAGTGTTTTTTAATATTTAATATATGTTATTAAATATACAATAAATAAGTTTTTAAATCTTTACTATATAAAAAAAATCAACATTAACTTTAAATACTTTCTCCTTTCTTTAAAATATATATCAATGAAAGTATATATTTTATTGATAGGTAATGGAGGAAATGGTCATTATGGACAAATCATTTATTATTATGTCAAAGAGTTATGATGAAGACGATGATGAAGAATTCTTTGATGAAGAAGATGAAGAAGCTGATGAAAACTACGAAGAATACAAGAAAAGTAAACCAGAAGTTTTAGATGAAGATGATGACTCTAACTTAGACGATGAAGATGATGACTATTAAATTATTTAGTAAATATAATTTTTATAAGGGGGAGAAACTAAATGGCAAAAGCTAAGGCTAAAAAAGCACCTGCAAAAGCAAAGAAAAAATAAGGTTTAATTTTTAAATCTCTTTTTCTTTTTTTTCTTTTTTTTAATGCTATTTTTCTCTTATATCTGTGTATATTTTAAGTAATTTAATAAATCTATTTCTTTTTTTATTTTTTTAAAGAAAAATATATCTTTAAAAATACTTAGTATGTCTTAATATATTATAAAATATTAAATAAGGTATATTTATATGGCATATCATTGGAACTATAAAAACATATTTACATCTGTAGGGCAAATATTATTTTATAGTAGTTTTACTTTTCTTCTACCTATAATCATGTCTTTTATATTCAAAGAAGGATATAATATTTCAATAGCTTATTTTCTAATATTTTTATCTATTTTTATAGTTGGTTATCTTTTATTTAAATCAACTTCAAAAAAAATAGTGTTTGGTTTAACTATTTCTCAATCTTTAGTAATTATATGTCTTGTTTGGCTTATATACACTTTTTTTGCATCACTTCCTTTTTATTTTTTATCTCCAGATTTAACTTTACTTGATTCTTATTTTGAATCTATGTCTTCTTTAACAACAACAGGACTTACCATGTATTCTGACTTAACTCCTGCTTTAAAAAGTCTTGCTGTTTGGAGATCTTTTATTTCCTGGATTGGGGGTCTTGGAATTGTTGTTTTAGCTTTTTTTGGAATTATGAAAGGAATTTCAAATTCACCAAAACTAATGGCTGCAGAAGGACATGACAGATTAAGACCAAGTATTAAAAAAACAATTATTGATATGTGGTTAATTTATTTAATAGTAACTATTATAGGTGTGATATTATTAAATATTTTTGGAATGTCTTTATTTGATTCTTTTAATTATTCGATGTCTGCTGTATCAACAACAGGTTCTCAATCTAGTTCTCAAACATTATCAACTATAGGTAATGTTCCAATATATATAACTTTAATAGCTATTATGCTTCTTGGAGCTATATCTTTTATTCTTCATTTTAAATTTTATTTAAAACGTTCTTTTAAAGTTTATTTTAAAGATTCTCAATTTATTTTTTTATTATTAATTATTTTTATTGCATCAATAATTATTTTTATAAAATTAAAAGGATATTCTTTTTTAACAATTTTATTAAATGTTGTAAGTATGATTACTTGTGGTGGGTTTAATACTTTCCCTGCTTCAAAAATTTTAGGGATTGCTCCATTTGTCTTTTTAATATTTTTACTTTTAATGTTTATAGGTGGTTCTACAAATTCAACTGCTGGTGGTATAAAAATAGATAGATTAATATTATCAATAAAATCTATTTATTGGAAAATAAAACAAATAAATCTTCCAAATATAGCTTATTTTCCAAAAAAGTATAATGGAGAGATTGTTGAAAATTCAAGAATAAGAACTGTGTATTTTTTAATATTTATATGGTTATTTTTCATCTTACTTGGAACCTTTGTATTTACATATCATGGCTATTCAATACAAGAAAGTGTTTTTGAAGTAATCTCTGCACAAAGTAATGTTGGTTATTCTATAGGAATTACAGATAATGCAATGTCTCCTTTTTTAAAGGTCATGCTTATTATAAATATGTGGGTTGGAAGACTTGAAATAATTCCAATTATTTCAATTATTGGTTTAATGTTTACAAGAAAATATTTAATTTAAAAATATTAAAAGAATATCTTTATAAATTAAATTATCTAATAGTTATGTAAAAGAGGTTGATATTTAATGCATATTATTGTTGTTGGTTGTGGAAATTTAGGTTACTATGTTGCTGAGATGTTAATGTCAGAAAATCACGATGTAATAGTTATTGAAAAAGACTTTGCAAGAAGTCAAAAAATTTCAAATGATTTAGATATAGTTACAATAACTGGTGATGCTACAGAACCATCTGTTCTTGAAAAAGCAGGAATTGATCATACAGATACTTTAATTTGTTTAACAGAGACTGATGAAACAAATCTAATAATTGGTCTTATGGCAAAAGAAATGGGGGTTAAAACCGTTGCTGTTTCTTTAAGTAAAGTTCATTATCATGGACCAATAATTAAAAAATTAGGAATTGATGTTGTTATTCATCCAGAAGCAGCTGCTGCAGGGTATATAACTCAACTTGTAACTCAGCCTGATGTTTTAGATCTTTCTTTCTTTTCAAAAGGGGATGCTGAAATTGTTGAAATAGCACTTGATGATAATTCTAAATATATAGGAAAAAACGTAGAATTTTTTAATAATAAAATACCTGGTGAGACAAAAACAATTGGTCTTTATAGAGAAGGTAAATTTTTATTTACAACTGATGATATGATTTTAAAACAAAAAGATAAACTTTTAGTAATTTCTATGAAAAGTAAAGTTTCTTTGCTTAGAAAAATGAAATAATTATTCTTTATTTCCAAAATGCACACAAAAAGTAGTTCTAATAAGATCTTTTCCGTCTTTATCAATTCCAACAAGACTTTTTGACATTTTTCTTTCAGTTGCGCTTTTATGTTTCATTAAATGAGTTACAAGATTTTTAGTGTACTTAAGATTATCTAAATAAAAATCAATTCCATTTTTTTGAGATACTTCTCTTACAATATTTATGTTTGCTGAAGGTCTACTTGTTTTTTCATTAATTTTAAAAATAATATCTTTTATCTCTGCAATTATTTTTTCAAGTATTAATTTTTGTAATTTTTTATCATTAAATCTTATTTGTAAAATTGTTGTATAGTAATTTCCTGCAATTCTAGAACAAGTAAGACAAGTATCTTTTTTAATATTTATGTTTTCTATATATTTTAATTCTTTAAATTGATTTCCGATTATTGTTTTAATAGTTATTTCTGCATTATGAATATTATTTTCTAAATCAATATTTATTTTAGTTGTTATTTTTGGTTGATTAATATCATAATATTTAATACTTTTTGAAATATCTTCTTCCATACCTTCAAAATTATTATACCATTTGGTACCCATTTTAATTTTAAAACATTTAACGCAAAAGACAACATCAATAACAGGTATTTTTATAAGTTCATGTTCTGATAAATAACAATCAACACAAAAATTATTAATCATTGTATTTTCTGTAATTTCTTTTCCACACTTAGGACAAAATCTTTTCATTTTTTCTCAAAATACCTATAAATCAATAATATCTCCAGTTCTTGGAGCAAAAGATTCATATCCTTCTTTTTTCAAAAGTTTTTGAAAATCTTCAATAGAACTTGTATCTCCATGTATACAGATAACTTTTTTAGGATTTACAAGATTTACAAACTCAATTAATTCATCTTTATCAGGATGTCCTGAAAAACTGATATGTTTAATTTCACATTGTGGCTGATATAAATCTCCATCAATAAATAATTTTCCTGTAGTTTTAAGACGATGTCCGTTTGTTCCTTCTACTTGATATCCAGACATTATAAGTTTATTATTTTTATCATCTCCAAACTCTTTAAGATATAATAAGACAGGTCCTCCTTCAAGCATACCAGCAGTTGTAACTATTATTGCAGGATTTGTATCTTTTAAAAGATTTTTTCTAATTTTTGAATTTACAATATAATTTACATTTTTTGTAGCTTTTTTAAATTCTCTAAAATCTTTAAAATATTCTGGATATTGTAAAAATATATCTGTTGCTTTAACACCCATACCATCAACATAAATAGGTGCTTTTATTTTATATTCATATAATAAATTTATCATCTCTTGTGTTCTTTCAATTGCAAAAGATGCTAATATAACTTTTCCTCTTTTTTTAAGAGTTTTTTCAATTTCTGTAATTAATTCTTTTTCAAGTTTTTTTCTTGAAACATGACTTTCAGAACCATAAGTGCTTTCAATTATTAAATAATCAACTTCTGGTAAATCTTTATCATATCCTGGAAACATTGAACTTTCAGAAGCTCTAAAATCTCCAGTATACATTATTTTTTTATCATCCATTTCTAATAAAGAAATTGCACTACCTGTAATGTGTCCAGCATCATAAAAAGTTAATTTTGAATGTTTTGAAATTTCAACAGTTTCTCTATTATTTAAATAAAAAGCATTTTCTTGTGTTGTATAAATATCTTCTAAATCAAATGATGCTATTTTTTTTTCAAATTTTGCAATTTTTATAGTGTCTTTCCAAAGTAGAGTTGAAAGATCTAATGTTGCTTGTGTTAAAAAAAGATTTGGATTAAATTTTTTATATAAAGAAGGTATATCTCCTGAATGATCAAGATGTGCATGACTTAAAACAATTGCATCAATCATTTCTGTTATTTTTATTGGTTCTTCAACATTTCCTTCAAAATCTATTTTTTCTGTTTTTTCAACAAGATGTCTTGGGTGTAATTTTAAACCGTAATCAAATAATATTTTATCACTTCCAATTAATAAAAAACCACTTCTTCCAACTTCGTGTCCTGCTCCAAGGCATTTTAATTTCATGTTTTGTTCACATCCTTTTTAAATTATTAAATTAAAATAAGTATTAAATTATATAATATATAATCAAAATATTGAACTATTACAAACTACTACGATACCAGAATATGGATTTAAAAAGTTTAAATATAAAAATATTCTGATAACATATTTGTAATACAATAAATTTAAATTGTAAATATAGAAAAAGGATTTGGTAATAATGAAGATATTTTATCATAATGACGATGATGGAAAAGCATCGGCAAGAATAGTATATATAAATTTAAAGAAAAGTGGAGTTGCAGATACTTTGCTTAAAGAACATGCTTTTATTGAAGTGGATTATTCAACTGATTTTCCAAAAGAAAAGGTGAATACAGATTCTATAGTTTATATTGTAGATTTGTCATTTACTGAAAAAACTTATAAAGATATAATATGGATATTAGAATACGGAACCAAAGTAGTTTGGATCGATCATCATAAATCATCTAATACAGC
>CALBUD010000022.1 GCA_937968065.1 Candidatus Iainarchaeum sp.
GATAAATAAAAATAAAATAAAAAATAAATTAAAGTAAAAAAGTGATATGAAAAATGATAAAAGAAAATGAATTTTACATAGGCTCTTTTAAAGCTCTCTCTTTAGTTAACAAATACAAAGATCCATTATACGTCTATGATGCAGAAAAAATAGAATCTCAATATAACAAACTAAAGTTTGCTTTTAAAGAAGTAAAAAATCTAAAAATTCATTATGCTTGTAAAGCTTTAACAAACATTTCTATTTTAAAGTTTTTTAAAAAAATTGGATCTTCTCTAGATACTGTTTCAATAGAAGAAGTAAGATTAGGTTTACTTGCAGGTTTTTCTCCTCAAGATATAATCTTTACACCAAACGGTGTTTCTTTTAAAGAATATGAAGAAGCAATTTCTTTAAAAGTAAAAATAAATATTGATAATCTTTCAATTCTTGAAAGATTTGGACAAACTTTTCCAAATTATCCTATCTGCATAAGAATAAATCCAAATATCTTTGCTGGTGGAAATTTAAAAATATCCACAGGCCACATTGATTCTAAATTTGGAATTTCAGTACATCAATTACCACACATAAAAAGAATAATTAAAAACACTTCTCTAAAAGTAGAAGGACTTCACATGCACACAGGTTCAGACATCTTAGATATTGATGTTTTTTTACAAGCAGCAGAAATATTGTTTGATATAGCAAAAGACTTTAAAGAACTTTCTTATCTTGATTTTGGAAGTGGTTTTAAAGTCTCTTATAAAGAAGGAGATTATACAACAGACATAGACGCTTTAGCAAAAATTCTAAGTAAAAGATTTAATTTTTTTTGTAAAGAGATAAATAAAGATTTAACTTTAATTTTTGAACCAGGTAAGTTTCTTGTAAGTGAAGCAGGTTATTTTTTAGCAAAGGTAAACACTATAAAACAAACAACCTCTTCTGTTTTTGTAAGTATTAATACAGGGTTTAATCATTTAATAAGACCTATGTACTATAATGCTTATCATGACATAATAAATATATCTTCTCTTAAAGAAAATAAAAGATATTATACGGTTGTAGGGTATATTTGCGAGACAGACCTCTTTGGTCAAGATAGACAGATAACAGAGATAAAGGAAGGAGATGTTCTTTGTTTTAAAAATGCTGGTGCTTATTGTTTTTCAATGTCTTCCAATTATAATTCAAGAATAAAACCAGCAGAGGTCTTAGTTTATAAAGATAAAGAATATTTAATACGCAAAAGAGAGACTTTTGAAGATCTTTTAAAAAACCAAGTTATTGTTGATGTTTAAAAACTATTTAATAATTTAAAAAGTTTATAAAAATTAAGAATAGTGTTTTTAAATCTTTTCAATCTATATTATATATATAAAATATATTTTAGTGATTTTTATGAGTACTGAAAAACAAACAAAACCAGAAGTTCAAGTTTCAAAAGACGGAATTGATGCAAATGTTCTTTTCTCAGAGTTTAAAGAACATTCGGTTGCTGATTTTTTTAAAAAAAATAGACAGATGTTAGGTCTTTATGGAAAACAAAGAACTTTAACAACAATTATTCATGAGCTTGTAACTAATTCTTTAGATGCTTGTGAAGAAGCAGGAATTTTGCCAGAGATTGAAATAAAACTATTTGAAATTGGAGAAGAATATTATGAAATTTCAGTTATTGATAATGGTCCTGGAATTCCAGAAAATAAAATTGGTTCTGCTTTAGGAAAACTACTTGCAGGAACAAAATTTCATAGACTTGTACAAACAAGAGGACAACAAGGAATCGGTGTTTCAGGAATTATTCTTTTTTCACAAATAACAACAGGAAAACCAACAAAAGTTATTTCTGGAACTTCTAAAGAAAAAGCAGTTTCTTTAGAAATGTCAATTGACTCTAAAACAAACTCACCAAAAATTACAAATAAATCTTATCTTGATAGAAAGTTTAGAGGAACAGCAATTAAAGCAAAGTTTAAAGAAATACAGTATAAAAAAGGACAAGGTTCTGTAGATGAATATTTAAGAAGAACAGCTATTTCAAATCCTCATGCAACAATTATTTTTGAAGATCCTTTTCAAGAAGTTACAAAATATGAAAGGATCATAAAAACTTTACCAAAGATACCTCAACAAGTAAAACCACACCCTAAAGGTGTAACTGTTGATGAAATGTTATCTCTTGCAAGATATACTTCTGCAAGAAAAGTTTCTTCATACCTTATGTTAACATACGATAGGTTTGGACAAACTGCAATAGATTCAATCTCAAAGATGATACATTTTGATATTAATAAAGATCCAAAAAAATTAACTTGGGAAGAAGCAGAAGAAATTATTGCAGCTATTAAAAAAACCAAGTTTATTGCACCAAACACAAACAACCTAGTTCCAATTGGTGAAAGTTTTATTGAAAAATCTTTAAAAGCAATTGTCTCTCCTGAATTTTGTTTTGTTTATACAAGAAAACCTTCTGTTTATAGAGGGGGGTATGCTTTTCAAGTAGAGGTTGCTTTAGCTTTTGGTGGAAATGCAGGAAGACTTGTAAGTGTAACTTCACCTAAAGCAAAAAACAGAAAAGATTCTTTAGAAAAAGAAGAAGATGATACTAAAGATGTTAGAGTTTCAGAAATTATAAGATATGCAAATAAATCTCCATTACTTTTTGATGCTGGTGGGTGTGCTATAACAAAAACAGTACAATCAGTTGAATGGAAAAGATATGGTATTCAAAATTTTGAATCTGCACCAATAACTGTTTTTGTAAATTTAATTTCTGTTCACATCCCTTACACCTCTGCAGGAAAATCTGCAATTGCAGATGAAGAAGAAATCTTAGCTGAAATTAAGCTTGCTTTAATGGATGTTTCAAGAAGACTTGGAAGATATATAATTGATAAGAAAAAAGAAGCAGAAAAAATAGAAAAAAGAAAAGTCTTTGCAAAATATGCTCCAGAGATAGTTCAAGCTCTTTCAAGAATAACTGGAGCTAACGCATCTTCTCTTCAAAAAAAACTAGATAAAATGGTTCTTGAAAAACTAAAGATGGATGATTTAGAAGAAGAGATTGAAAAAAACAATAGACATAAAGGTAAAGATGAAATTGAAGAAGATGTAATTGAAGATGAAGTTATTGATGAATAAAAAATTAATGTTTAAAAAAATGTGATTAGATATGGTAAAACCAAAAAAACAAGAACTTGAAAAACACGAAATTGAAGGTGCAAAAGAAATACAAGGAAGAGTTTATGATATTGCAAAAAATATTGTGCACCAAATAGAAAATGAACACACCCCTACTTTTTCAACAAAGGTAAGAGGACTTTCAAATGTTTATTTTGATGAAAAAAAAGGATTCATACAACTTGGTGATAAAACAGTTACAAGACCTTTCTTAAATCTTGGAGCTGCAAGAAAGTTTATGCAAACAATTCTTGTTACAGAAAAATGTAATGAATATCTAAAACATTCAAAAACAGCATCAATAAGAGAAATCTATTATGAACTTAAACACACTGTTGCAAACACAAAAGAAAACACTTTTGATGCTCAAGAAGAATCAAATGATGTTATTGTTGATATTGAACATTCTGTTTCAACAATCAGAGAAAAGCTAGGTCTTCAAGCTGATCCTAAAGGTGCTCTTTATGGTGATATTACATTAATTGATAGAAAACACAACAACGATGAATTTAATTGTAAAAATTTAGGAAGAGGTGGCTGGTCTATAATGTCAAGACTTGAACCTGATGAAATTGAAATAAAAGATGTAAATGCAGATTTTGTTTTAGTTGTTGAGACTTCTGCGATGTATGGAAGACTAATAGAAGAAAATTATCCTGCAAAAAATAGAGCAATCTTAATTGGTGTTTCAGGACAAGCTGCAAGAGGTGCAAGAAGACTTGTTCATCGTTTAAGATATGAGTTTAATCTTCCTGTGATTGTTTTTACAGATGGTGACCCTTACGGATGGTATATATATTCTGTTATAAAAAGTGGTTCTATGGCTCTTGCAGCTCACTCTAAGTTTTTAGCAGTTCCTGATGCAAAGTATGTAGGTATGACTTTAACTGATGTTGAAGAATATGGTCTTTACAATGTTACAGAAAAAATGAAAGATGGAGATATAAAGAGAGCAAAGGAGCTTATGTCTTATGATTGGTTTAAATCTCCTGAATGGCAAAAAGAGTTAAAGCTTGCAATTGATAAGAAGATAAGAATAGAACAGCAAGCTCTTGCAAACAAATCTCTTGATTTTGTTGCAAAAAAATATCTGCCAGAAAAAATTGAAAAAGAAATTTTCTTATAATTTTTTTACAACTTATAATGGTGACTATAATAATTACCATTATAAACTTATTTTAAAGGAAATGCTTTTTCAAGTTTAAGTAGTTCTTCAAAATCATCATCTATTCTTTTTTGTATCTTTTTAACCTCTTCTTTATTTTTTAAAACATCTTTAAACTTAGTTTGCATTTTTAAAAATTCTTGGATTGGTTTTTTATTTTTTGGTTTATAATTAATCTTATATTTTCCATCCTCATATTCATAAAGAGGCCAAAAGTTTGTTTCAGTTGCAAGCTTTGAAATGTCAATGGTTAAGTCTTCAGGTGCTTTCATGTTTGTAGGGCAAGCTGCATAAACAATTATAACCGCAGGTCCTTTTTTTTCAAAGGCTTTTCTAAATTTTTCTTGCATATCTAAAATATTTCCTGGGTTTGCAGTTGCAACATAAGGAATTTTGTGTGCAATAGCTATTTTTGCAAGATCCTTTTGATATTCTTCTTTTCCACCAGGAGTTGTTGTTGTCTGTGCACTATAAGGTGTTGCAGACGACCTTTGGGCGCCAGTATTTTGGTAACCTTCGTTATCATAACATATAAAAACAAAATCATGTCCTCTTTCAAGAGCTCCTGAAAGGCTTTGAAGTCCAATGTCAAAGGCTCCACCGTCCCCTGCAAATGCCATAAATTTAATATCTTCTTTTATTTTTCCTTTTTTCTTTAAGGCTCTATATGCTGTTTCAACTCCAGAGATGGTTGCTGCTGCATTTGCAAAAACAGAATGTATAAAAGGTTCATTCCAAGAGGTGTAAGGATAGATTGTGGTTGTAACTTCAGCACAAGAAGTTGCAGAAGCTGTTATAATTTTTTTGTCTGTTGAAGCATAAGCTATTCTTAAGATAATAGCGATAGGACAGCCAGGGCAAGTCCGGTGTCCAGGAATAATTGCTTTTCTTTCATCTATTTTTTTTGCAAGTTCTATATAGTTCATAATTAATCAAATTATTTTTTTCTACCTAAATATTTTTCTTTTAAAGGTTTTTTATTAATAAAAGATACTAACAATTCTTCAATATCTTTTTCAAAAAGATCTCTTCCTCCAAGACCAAAGACATAAGAAGTTAAATTTATTTTTTTATTATTATCACAAACAGAAAGTTTTATTTCTTTATATAGAGGAGCAGAGGATCCTGGACCTTCAGCTCTATCAAGAACAATTATTTCTTTTGCATTTTTTAAAGATTTGTTATATTCTTTATAAATAAATGGCCTAAAAAGAATAGGTCTTAAAAGACCAACTTTTTTTCCTTTACTTCTAAGTCTATCAATAATATTTTTTGTACTTTCTGCAGTTGAAGACATTAAAACAATAATTATCTCAGCATCTTTTGTAAAATATTCTTCATAAATCTTAATATTTTTTTTAAAAGTTTTTTTAAAATCTTTTGAAATTTTTAAAAAATGTTCTTTAACTTTTAAAAAAGCTTCAAACATTTCAATTTTAATTTCAAAAAAAGTATTTGGAAGTGCTAAAGATCCTACAGAGACAGGATTTTTTGTATCTAAAAGATTATAGTTTGGTTTATATTCTCCAACAAATTGTTTTACAATTTTATCTTCATAAACTTCTAAGTTTTCAACATTATGTGAAGTATAAAAACCATCGATGCATATCATGATTGGAAGATTTATACTTTCTGCAAGTCTAAAAGAAAAAAGAGTCATCTCATATGCTTCTTGTGCATTTTCACAAAAAACCATCATCCATCCTTGATCAAGGCAGGCCATAGCGTCTGAATGATCACAGTGTATGTTTATTGGTGCAGAGATTGCTCTATTTGCAACCGGCATAACAATTGGAAGCCTAAAACCAGATGCAACTGATAACAATTCATACATATACATTAGTCCTTGTGAGGCTGTTGCTGTAACACTTCTAGCGCCTGATGCTGCTGAGCCAATAACTGTTGAAAGAGCAGAGTGTTCTGATTCAACTAAGATAACTTCTGTTGAAACTTCTTTATTTTTAACATGCATAGAATAACTTTCAATGATTGGTGTTTGTGGAGTTATAGGATACATTGCAAAAACATCAACATCTACTTGTTTAAGAGCATAGGAGATTGCTTCTCCTCCTGATAATGGTAATTTTTTTAATTTCATATTTTCACATTTTTTATTCTATAAAATAATTATTTTTTTTTTAATATATTACTAAATCATTAAAGAAAGCATGTATTTCTGGTATTTTAACAAAATATTTTTCTTTATAATCTCTTAACTTTTCTTCAGTCCATTTTTGTTTAATCCATTCTTCTTTATAATCAAGCATATGTATTAAAACTTCTAATTTATCAATTGCTTTTGAAAATTGTGCTTCTTTTGTTTTCTCTTCTTCAAATTCTTTAAAATAATTATTATATTCTTCTTTAAGTTCTTCTGGTATTTTTGTTTTTAATATTTCAAAACCTTTTTCTTCATTTATTTCTCTTTTATGGTTCTCAACGATTTCATAATGATCTTTAGATATTATTTCTACAAGATCATGGTAGGTTAAAATTTTTAAAACTTTTAATTGATCTATTTTATAATTTATTTTTTTAAAAAAATAATTTGCTAATATCAAACAACCCCATGAATGTTCTGCAGAAGATTCTCGTCTTTGTTTTACAATTGCATGTCTTTGAATTTCTTTAAGTTTTAATAATATCCTTATTTCGTTTAAATTATGCATATTCTATTCATCTTCCATCTTTATGCATTTAACGGGGCAGACCTTTTCACAGATTCCACACCCTTTACAAAACTCTAAGTCTGTTTCGCTTCTTTTAACTTTTCCATCTTTTCCTTTTTTTAATAAGATACAATTATCAGGACAATAAACATAACAAACCATACACTGAACACATCTTTTAGAGTCCCACACTGGTTTTTTATATCTCCAGTTACCTGTCTTATATTGTTCTGAAGTTCCACCTTTTAAAACTCCGCCAATTTTTTTATTTTCTTTCATGTGTATTCTTTCTTTAAAATTTTTCATAACCTTTTTTTAAACAATTTATATTTGGCTTTATCAAATGTTCTTTTCCTTTTTTTGAAAATATTTTTTGAATAATTTTTTCAACATCTTTATATTTTAGAATATTTATTTTCTTTTTTTCTAATATTTTTAAAAGAACTCCAATCAACACAATATTTGGATTATTTATTTTTATTTCTTCTAAAGAGATTTTAGTTCCATCAATTAAACAGTTTTCTTTACTTTTTAGTTTATTTATTTTTTTATTTGTGTTTATAATTACAGGACAAGTATACAAATTAATCTCTTCTAAAACATTTGCTAAGTTACCATCAATAATAATTACAAAATCAGGATTTTTAATTGGTTCATGAGATCTTATTTGTTTATCAGAAATTCTAACAAAAGCTTTAACAGGAGCCCCTCTTCTTTCAGGCCCATACTCAGGAAAAGCCTGGATAAACTTTCTTGCCTCCATTCCAGCTTCAGCCAAGATTTGTGCGCAAGTTTTAGCGCCCTGCCCCCCTCTTCCATAAATAGTTATTTTTAGTTCCATATTAATTTCTCTTAAATCTTTTTTCTTAATATATTTTATAGTTAACCAATATTATTTAAATACTTACTATATTATATATTATTATTTTTTTAAAAAAAAGTGAATAAATATGATTTTAACTTTACTAATAATAATTATTTTAATAGGTCTAATCTTTTCTTTTATAGAATATAAAAGAGTTATGAGGGTTTCTAAAGGAACAAAAGAGATGAAATCTTTATCAGACATTATTCATAAGGGAGCTCTTTCTTTTTTAAGAACAGAATATAAGATAGTATCTATCTTTGTAATAATAATAACTTTATTTTTATTATTTTTTAATATCCCTCTTGCAATTTCTTTTCTTTTTGGTGCAATTCTTTCCTCTTTTGTTGCATATGTGACTTTAACAATCTCAACAAAATCAAATTCAAGAACAGTTGTTTCTTGTAAATCAAGTCTAAAAGAAGGTCTTTCAACTTCTTTTAAAAGTGGTCTTTCAGCTGGTATTTTCTTAGTCTCAATTGGTGTTTTAAGCATAATTATTTTTTATCTAGTTTTTAAAAATCCAGAGATTCTTTATGGTTTTGGTTTTGGTGCTTCATTAATAGCTCTTTTTTTAAGAGTTGGAGGAGGTATTTTTACAAAAGCTGCAGATGTTGGAGCTGATCTTGTAGGAAAAATAGAAAAAGGAATTCCAGAAGATGATCCTAGAAACCCAGCAGTTATAGCTGATAATGTTGGAGATAATGTTGGTGATGTTGCAGGAATGGGATCTGATCTTTTAGAAAGTTATATCCAAAGTATAATTGCTGCAATGGTTTTAGGTTTTTTAGCATTTCAAGATAAAGGTCTTTTACTTCCATTAATCTTATCTTCTTTAGGTATCTTAGCATCAATCATTGGAAGTTATTTTGTAACCCCAAAAAAAGAAGATGTTTACGATGCTATAAACAAAGGTATTTATGCAAGTTCAATAATAATAATTATTCTTTCTTTCTTTTTAATTAAAAAAATATTTGGAAATCTAGATCTTTTTTGGTCAATTCTTTTAGGTCTTTTAAGTGGTGTTTTTATAAGTAAATATGCTTTTTATGTAACTTCTGCAAAATACAAACCAACTAAAAAAATATCAAATTCTTCAACAA
This sequence comes from Candidatus Iainarchaeum sp., assembly GCA_937968065.1. Lineage (GTDB taxonomy): Archaea > Iainarchaeota > Iainarchaeia > Iainarchaeales > CSSED10-239 > Forterrea. The sequence goes on from CALBUD010000022.1 coordinate 8,968, forward strand.
CAGGTGCAGCTACAAATATTTTAAAAGGTCTAAGTGTGGGTATGTTATCAACTGCTCTTCCAATAATAATTATAGGTATAACAATTATTCTTTCATATCATTTTGGAGGATACTTTGGAATTGCAATTTCTTCTGTAAGCATGCTTAGCATTTTAGGTATTATTTTAGCAGCTGACTTTTATGGTCCAATAGTTGATAATGCTCAAGGAATTGTAGAGATGACAGGTTCTGATAGTAAAACACAAAAAAGAACTGAAAAGCTAGATCAACTTGGAAATTCAACTGCAGCCGTTACTAAAGGTTTTGCAATAGCATCAGCTGCTTTTACATCAATTGCTTTGTTTGCAAGTTACATAGTTATTACAAATCTTCAAACAATAGATTTAATAAAAGTTCCAGTAATTGTTGGACTTTTAATAGGCGCTATGCTTCCATTTGTCTTTTCTTCATTCTTAATTGATGCTGTTGAAAAAGCAGCTTTTAAAATAATTAAAGAGGTACGAAGACAATTTAGAACTATTAAAGGAATCATGCAAGGAGATAAAAAACCAGATTATGATGCTTGTATAAAAATAAGCACTTTTGAAGCTTTAAGAGGAATGATCTATCCTGCTCTTTTAGCAATTCTTGTTCCAATCATCATAGCTCTGCTTTTAGGAGCAGAAGCTGTGGGTGGCCTTCTTGCAGGAGTTATTGCTTCAGGTTTTGTTTTAGCTCTTTTCATGGCAAATACAGGTGGTGCTTGGGATAATGCAAAAAAATATATTGAAGAAGGAAATTTAGGTGGAAAAGGATCTGATGCTCATAAAGCAGCAGTTGTAGGTGACACTGTTGGTGATCCTTTTAAAGATACTTGTGGTCCATCAATAAATATTTTAATTAAACTTATGACTGTAGTTTCATTAATCTTAATTCCTTTAATTTTATAATTTTTAAAAAAAGTTTTTTAAAAAAAAAGAGTTTGATAAAATATGACAGAAATAATTTCTTTAAAAAAAGATTCTTTAAAGTTTAAAGCAAGTGAAGAGTTTATAAAAAATGCACACATAAAATCAGAAGAAGAATATAATAAACTTTATAAACAATCAATTGAAGATCCTGATACTTTCTGGACAGAAGTTTCAAAAAACATTACTTGGTTTAAAAATTTTGAAAAAGTTTTTGTCTGGGATGATTTTGAAAAAAAAAAGTTTACTTGGTTTAAGAACGGAAAATTAAATGCCTGCTATAATGCTCTTGATAGACATATAAAAGATAAAGGAGACCAAATAGCTTTAATATTTCAAGGAGAATCTGAAGAAGATGTAAAAAAATACACTTATAAACAACTTTTAAAAGAAGTTTCAAGATTTGCAAATGTTTTAAAGAAAAAAAACATAAAAAAAGGAGATAGAGTTTCAATCTATCTTCCAATGATACCAGAGCTTGTAATCTCAATTTTAGCTTGTGCAAGAATAGGTGCGATTCACTCTGTTGTTTTTGCAGGTTTTAGTGCAGAAGCTTTAATTGACAGGATAGAGCATAGCACATGTAAACTTTTAATAACCTGTGATGGAAGTTTTAGAGCTGGAAAAAAAATATCTTTTAAAGAAAACATTGATCAAGTTATTGAAAAAAGTAAATCTTTAGAATCAATAATTCTTGTTAAAAGAATAAATGATTCTTCTCTTTCTTTAAAAAAAGATTTTGAATTTTTATGGAATGATTTAATAAATTCTTCAGATATAGAAGATGAATGTGCTTGTGAAGAAATGGATTCAAAAGATCCTTTATTTATTCTTTTTACATCAGGAACCACCGGAACTCCAAAAGGAATTGTTCATTCAACAGGGGGTTACTTAACATATGTAAATTATACTTTTAAAACAGTTTTTGATTATAAAGAAAAAGAAGTTTTTTGGTGTACAGCAGATATTGGATGGATAACCGGTCACTCTTATCTTATTTACGGTCCTTTAACAAATGGTGCCACGACTATTCTTTTTGAAGGAGTTCCTACCTTTCCTGAAAATGATAGGTTTTGGAAAATTATTGAAAAGTTTAAAGTTAATATTTTTTATACAGCTCCAACAGTTATAAGATCTTTACAAAAGTTTGGAGAAGAACCTGTAAAAAAACATAATCTTTCTTCTTTAAGAGTCTTAGGATCTGTAGGTGAGCCTATAAACCCTGAAGCATGGCTTTGGTATTATGAAAACATAGGTCTTAAAAACTGCCCTATAGTTGATACTTGGTGGCAAACAGAGACTGGTGGGTTTATGCTTTGTCCTCTTCCAGGTGCATTTATCTTAAAACCAGGATCTGCAAACAAACCTTTCTTTGGAGTTATTCCAAAAATAATAAATGAAGATAAAATTTTTGCAAAAAAAGGAGAAGGTGGACATCTTGTTATTGAAAAACCATGGCCAGGAATGATGACAACAGTTTATGGAGATCATGAAAGATATCTAAAAACCTATTGGAAAGAGTTTGAAGGGTTTTATGCTTCAGGTGATGGTGCAAGAATAGATGAGGAAGGAGATTTCTTTTTACTTGGAAGAATTGATGATGTTATAAATGTTTCAGGGCATCGTCTTGGAACAGCAGAGATTGAAGCAACAATAGCATCTTTTGAAAATATATCTGAAGCTGCAGTTGTTCCTTATGATCATGAGATTAAAGGACAAGCAATTTATGCTTTTGTGGTTTTAAAAAACGATGAAAAATATTTTGATGAAACTATTAAAAACATAAGAAATTATGTTTCTAAAAAAATAGGACCAATTGCAAAACCAGATAAGATACAACTGGTCTCTTCTCTTCCAAAAACAAGAAGTGGAAAGATTATGAGAAGAATTTTAAAAGCAATTGCTGATGGAAAAGAAGATGTTGGAAACACAACCACTCTTTTAGATCCAACTGTTGTTGATGATATTAAAAAAGGAAGAATTAAATAATTTACATAATATTTATATTTCCTTTTATCTATATTATTATTATAGTTTATATATTTCATTATAAAAAAGGTGTTATTAAATATGACAAGCATTAAATCTAAAAAAAGTTTTTCCTGGACAGATGATTCTCAAAACTATAATAAAAAAAATTTTATACCTGTTTCAAAAATAATTTCAGATATTAGAAAATTACAAAGATTAATAACAATTTCTACAAATGGTTTTCATAGAGAAGATTATAGAGAATTAAAAAAAGATATTCTTTATCTTAAAGAAGAAATTTCAGAAAATATTTTAGGTAAAGAAGTGCCATCTAATGTTTCAAGAGATTATGAATATTTAATGCATGATGTTGAAGAAAGACTTTTAGAAATTGATAAAGAAATTTTAGGTTAATTTTTTATAAATCAAGTTAATTATAAATGTTAAAGCAACAGCAACAATAAGTAACATTAACATTCCAAACAAACTATTTAATAATTTTTCAAAAAACAAGAATGCAATTCCAATTCCTGCAATTAAAATTCCACTAAACAATTTTAATATTTTTCCATGTTTTTCTTCCATTTTTGTAATTTTTAAAGTGTGTACTGCAATTAAGAAAAGTATTAATTCATCTAAAAGATATATGAAAATATATAATCCAAGTAACATAAAATAATTAGCGGTTGTAAGATTACTTGTTGCAACCATGTTAGCCCAAAGTAAAGGAAGTCCTGCTGTACATGGAATTTCAACAATTGTAACTCCTGCTGCAAGAATAATTGTTCCAATTAAAATAGTGTAGATACTATTTTTAGGATTCATTAAGTTTCTTATTCTATCATAGATTTTAGGTTTATATTTATCAGAAATGGTTAAAGAAATTCCTTTCTTGTACCAAAAATAATCTTTAATATTTATAACTCCAAAAATAATAGCAACAGTAACAATTAATCCTTTAATAATAGGATTATAAAAGAAAATAAGTGCATTTAAAACACTAGTTATAAAAAGACCATAAATAATTGCTGTAATTGCAAGAAAAGTAATTCCAATTAAAAATATTTTCTTTTTAGACCCTGAATAAATAATAATACTTAATAAAAAGAAAAGCACCCATAAAGAACAAGGATTAATACCATCTACAAAAGCAATTATAATTGTATTTAAAATAATTGATTTATTTTCAAGATTTATTTCCTTTCCAAAAATAGTAACACTTTTAGAACTTTCTTGAATGTCTGTAAAGTTTTCTTCTTCTAAAAATAAATCATCATTAATAACTGTGTTGTTTGTTTGAGCAAAAACTATATTTGTAAATAATATCAAAGTTATTAAAATTAATGCAATCTTTTTGTAATTCATTTAATCACATATAATTTAACTAAATAAGTTTTTAAAAAAGGATGCTATTTTCTTAAAAAAAGAAAACCTTTCTCTTTTTTCAATAATTATAGGATACTCTCTATCTTCTGCTTGATAAATTTGAACATATTTATCGTTTTTTAAAAAATCTAAATAATTTTCTTTATTTTCTAATTTTTCAAAAGCATCAACACATTCATTTAATTTACACTTTTCAATTTCTCTTTCTATTTGGAAAAATATAGTTCCACTAAAACCAATCCATGATTTTTCAGATAAAAATATTATTGGGACACTTGTTGTTCTTTCATTAAATGCTTTTCCAAACTCTAAAAGTAATCTTGATCCATCTCTTTTTCTATCAATTTCAAAATAATAAACTGTAACTTCTGGATTATCTACAACATATTCTTCAAAAGCCATTTTTGCATCTGCACAATAAGGGCATGTTGAAGTTCCAAAGAAATAAATATTTATATTTTGTAATCTATTATCTTCTATAATTTCATTATTTTCAATAAAACCATTATTATCTTCAGCTATAATAATTCCAGAAAATAAGAACATCATAATAATTATTAAAATTATTTTTTTCATAAAAAAATCACCATTTTATTTTTTATTTTTTATTAAAAAAGAGTTAACATCTTCAATTAAAGAAATTTCATCGATTCCATACATAGAACAAACAGCACCAATTTCTAAAACATCCATTTCCATCTGTGCCATTGGACAAGTAACACAAGGAAACCCATGTTCCATTAATATTTCAGAAATACCTGGAATTTCTAAAATTTCTTTTAGTTTTGTTTCTGAAGTTATTTTCATATTTAATCTTTTTTATTTTTTTTAGAAAGGTAATCTTCAATAGCTTTATGAAGAGTGTCTGCTGCAAGATTAGAACAATGCATTTTTATTGGTGGAAGTCCACCTAATTTTTCAGCAACATCTTTATTTGTTATTTTTAAAGCTTCTTTTATTGTTTTTCCTTTTACAATCTCTGTTATCATTGATGAGGTTGCAATTGCAGCTGCACAACCCATTGTTTGAAATTTAATATCTTTAATTATATCTTTAGTTATTTTTATTTCAACTTTCATAACATCTCCACAAGCAGGATTTCCGAGCTTTCCTACACCATCTGGATTTTTTAAACTTCCCATATTCTTAGGATTTTTAAAATGTTTTAAAACTTCTTTTGAATATTTTGTATTTTCCATAAATGTTCTTAATTTTATCTTACAGGAGACATTTCTGTAAGTTTTTTAATAACAGGAATTAATTCTTTTATTAAAGTTTCAGCATCTTTTAAGTTAGTTTCTTTTCCAATAGTTATTCGTACCATTCCATTTGAATTTTTTGGTAAAACACCAATTGCTCTAACAACATGGTTTGTTTCAAGAGTATGAGAAGAACATGCAGAGCCAGTTGATACTTGTATATTTTTAAGATCAAGATGTAAAAGAACTGATTCTCCTTCAATAAAATCAAATAAAAAAGAAACATTGTTACATAATCTTTTTTCTTTAGGCCCTAAAAGATTTGCAGTTTTAATTTCTTTTAAAACGTTTGTAATTATATAATCTCTGACCCTTGTCATATTTTCAATATCTTTTTTAGAAATTACTTTAATGCTTTCTGAAAAACCAATTATTCCAGGAACATTTAAAGTTCCACTTCTTAAGTTATATTCATGTCCTCCTCCATGTAGAAGAGGATTTAATTTTATTTTATTCTTAATAATTAGTCCTCCAACTCCTTTTGGACCATATATCTTGTGTGCATTTATTGTTAAAAGATCAATATTTTCTTTTGAAAGATCAATTTCTGTTTTACAAAAGCTTTGACAAGCATCTGTGTGAAAGAAAACTCCTTTTTCTTTACAAATTTTTCCAATTTTTTTAATATCTTGCAAAGTTCCAATTTCATTATTTCCATGCATGATTGAAACTAAAACAGTATCTTTTCTAATTTTTTTTAAAAGTTCTTCTAAATTAATAAAACCTTCTTTATCAACATTTAAATAATCTATCTCATAACCTTCTTTTTCTAAAAATTTAACTGTGTTTAAAACACTATCATGTTCTATCTTTGTTGTGATTATATGTTTTCCTTTTTCTTTATAGCTATAAGCAATTCCTTTAATAGCTAGGTTATTACTTTCAGTTCCACCAGAAGTAAATATAAGTTTGTGTTCTTTTGCATTTACTTTTTTTAAAATATTTTCTCTTGCTTCTTCAACATCTTCTTTTACTTTATTTCCAAGAGTATGCATGCTTGATTCATTTGCAAAATGTTCTGTAAAGTAAGGTTTCATTTTTTCATAAACTTTCTTATCAACAGGACATGTTGCTGCATAATCTAAATATATTGTTTTCATATTTATTTTCTATTTTTTAATATTACATTTTCCATTACAAAACTCATTTGTATGTTCTTTTATAAGTTTTATAAGTGGTTTTATTGTTTTTTTATTTATTGAATATTTTATATATTTTCCTTGTCTTTTAGAAAATACAATACTACAATTAAGAAGTATTTTTAAATTATGACTTACCTTTGATTGTTCTTCTGAGATATCTTTACAAAGATCTGAAACAAATTTATCTGATTCAAATAAACTATTGATTATCTTCCATCTAGTTTCATTTGCCATAACATTAAAGAAATAATATGATTTACAGTTCATATATATAATATAAAGAATATAGTTTTTAAATATTTGTTTTTATCTTACAGGACTTAGGTTCTTTTGTAAAATAATAAATTGATAGAATCATAAGAATAATTGATAATAACAAAATCTCTAATCCATTTAAAGGAAGAGATAATAACGAGAAACTAACTCCAATTAAACTAAATATTAATGGAAGTAATCCTGCAAAACATCCAGGACAAGCGCCACCTAAAATACCAACAATTATCCCTGCAGGTGCAAGTCCAATCTTTTTTCTAACTTCTTTTGATTCTTTAATTCTATATCTTAACAAATTAATTATTATTCCAAAAAGAAATGCAATAATAACATTTAAAAGAACAAAAGTTAAAAAAAAAGTTTTTTCAAATAAGAATACTGTTTTATAAGTAATATGTAATTTATTTATTAATACATTTATAATTAGATATAAAAAGAAAAAACTAAAAAATATTATTTTATCTTTTATTTTTTTATTTGTCTCTTTTATTTTTAATAAATTGTTTTTTATTCTCATAATAATTCTTTAGATTATTTTTTTTATTTTAAAATAATTTGTTTTGCTTTTTCTAAATTTCCATTATACAAGACTTCAAAAAATCTTTGATAATCAAAATCTTTTGAAATGTTTGTTTGTTTTATTTGTTCAAAAAAGATATCTTTTGAAATTTCAAAAACATTTCCTTTATTTTGTTCAATATTTTTTAATCTTTCAACACTTTCTTTAAGTTTTTGTTCTTCAAGTTTATTTGCAAAAGAAATATAAAATAAATCTTTATATTTTTCTTGAATTTCTTTTAAATTAACATCTTTTAAGAAATATCCTTTAAGAAGTTCTCCTTTAATTCTTATTCTTAAAAAAGGTTTTTTTTCATGTTTTTCTTTAATTTTCTCAATTTCTAAAATTATTTTTTCTTTAACAGCAAAAGGATCTGACTTTTTTAGATCTAAATCAAGATAATAAACTTTTCTAACATTTTTAATAGCTTCAAATTCTAAACTATTTGTTTTAGTATCAAGTATAAAAAAACCTTTTTCTTTTTCACTTTCAATTTTTTTGTTCTGTGTTGAAACAGTTGATCCCGGCATTAAAAAAGTTGTTTTTTCATTAATTTTTTCAGAAACACTCCAATGAAGGTGTCCATTTGCAATAATATCAAAACCTTTTGGAAGATTACTTAATGATAACATTTCTTCACTTTCAAATGGTAGATATTCTTTAATTGATTGATGTATTAAAAGAATATTATAACTATCTTGAATAGGTTTTGGATTCCATTTTTCTAAAATATCTTTTGAAAATCTATCTGGAACTCCAGAAAGTCCAAAAACACTAACTCTTTCATTTTCTTTTTCAATAGTTATATAATCAGCATGTACAACTCTTAAAAAATCCATAACTTCTAAAAGTTCAACAGTTGATTTATAATCCTTTCCTAAATACTCATGATTTCCAATAATTCCTATCATTGGTATTTTTAATATTCTATCCAGTCTTGATTTTATTTTTAATTTGTTTTCTATATTCACTTGATTTAGAAGATGAATGGCTTCAAAATAAACTTCATGACTTGGTTTTGTTTTATCAAATAAATCTCCACAAGTAATAATAAAATCTATATTTTTTTCTTTAATTTGTAAAAAGGCTTGTGATAACTGAACAAACGAATCCATTTCAAGATCTGTTCCAAAATTAAGGCCTAAGTGCCAATCACTAAATATTGCAATTTTCATGTTATTTAACCTAATGTTTATAAATCATTCTACTTATAAAATATATATTTATGAAACATTATTTATAGGTTTTGTAAACATTTTTGCCTCGGTGGCAGAATGGTCATGCATCCGCCTGCAGAGCGGAAGAATAGGGTTCGACTCCCTACCGAGGCTTTTTTTTTAAAAAAAAAGGAGATTTTTATGAAATTAAGTCCTAAAAGAAAGCCTTATTTAAAAAAAGGAACTTTGCCAAAAATTTCAAAAGAAAAAAACATTTCCAAAGAAATTTTAAATAGAAACTACAAAGAACTAATTAAAAAAATTAATGAAAAAAATCCACAGGGTTTATCAAAAGAACAAAAACATAAACTAAAAGAGATGTTTTTAAAAAATCCACACATTACAGCTTCTGAAGTTAACACTATGATGAGTTATCTTGCAAGTATAGGAAAAGGAAAAAATTAATTTTTTAAATAGATAGTAAGTTTTTTAAAAGTTCTTTTTCTTTTCTATAAATAGTATCTTTAAACTCAATCTGATTTTTATTTATCATTATTCCATTAATGTTAATTTCAATTAATTGTTTAACATCATTAATATTATTTTTTTCTGTAATATCAGAAAGTCTTAATATTTTATTATCTTTACAAATTTTTATAATTTCTTTAAGTTTTATATAATCTATTTCTTCTAAACTAAAAACAATAAAAGAGGATCCTCTTGAAAGATATTCAATAATTAGATTTTCTTTTAAAGAATCTACTATAACTCCAATTTTTGAATCTGTAATTTCTTTAATAGGTGTTATCTCATCTGCAGACTTAATATTTTCTAAAAGAATATTTATTTTAGAACCAATTTCCAAAATAGCTTCAATTTCATAACTTGAAACATTTTCTGTCATTAAGTTTCTTGTATGTGTGTTTATTCTATAGTAGATTTCTTTTTCTTTTAAAACATTAATTATTGATAATAATTTTGATTTAATATTCGGAACTAAAAGTTTTAAATTTTCAAGCATAGTTCCTTTTTGATAGCTTGTAAAAAGAGAATCAATAGTTAAAATTACTCCATCAATATCTGAAAGATTTATTTTTCTTAATTCTTCAAAATTTTCAAGTTTAATAATTGTTTTTGTAATTGTTTTTGGATATTCTGGTTCTTTTTTTTCAACATCAATTAAAACTTCATTTTCTCTTTTTGTTTCTGTAACTATTTTTTTTGGAGGAGTAACGTATCCTACCACACTATATATTTTTCCATTAAATCCATTTACTAAAACAGCTTCTCCATCTTTTAATTGTGCTGTTGAATATTGTGTGTGTACAACACAAGGAATATCATATTTTTTAGAGATTAATGCTGCATGACAAATTGTCCCTCCTGCATCAGTAATTATTCCTTTAGATTTTCTTAAGTAAGGTGTCATTTCAAGAGTTGTCATTTTAGTTACAAGAATTGAATTTTCATCAATTTCTTTTAAATCTTTATTACTCTTAACTATTTTTACATTTCCTATAGAAATTCCTGAAGATACTCCAATTCCTTCTAATATCATTTTTTTTTTAAAAGTATCCATTTTTTCTTGATAAGTTGTAATATCTATTTTTTTCTTTTTTTTAATTTTTTTAAGATCTGGATTAATTGGATTTGCACTAATAATAAATAATTCCTCATTTGAATCAATTACCCAATTAAGTTCAAGAGCAGTTCCATAAATTAATTCTAATTTTTTTGAAACATCTAATAGTTCATTTATTTCTCTTTGTTCTAATTTATATTTTTCAAGATCTTTTTCTTCAATTTCTGCTTTTGTGGTTTTTCCAAGAATTCTTTTAAGCATCCATTCTTGTTTTGATTTTGTTTTTCTGATAGTTTCTCCTGTTTTTTTATTTATTTCATAATGATCTGGAGTAATTTCATTAATTATACTTTTTCCTCCAAAACCGTAGATGGCCTCTATTATTAAAGTATCTTTATTATTTTCTTTTGAAGTTAATAAAATACCTGATTTTTTACCAGGTATCATTTTTTGAACAATAATTGACAAATGTATTTTTTCTTCTTCAAAACCTTTTTTAAATTTATATTCTAGAATTTCTGGACTATATAGCTCACTCCAACATTCTTTTACACAGTTAATTACATTATCTCTTCCTTTAATGTTTAAAAAACCAATTTGTGTTTCAATAAAATCTAATTCTTTTAAAGGATATTCTTCACTTGAAAGAGAGGCTCTTATAGACACAAACTCATCTACTTTACTATTAATAAATCCAACCTTTGATTCTCCTACTTTAATATACATTTTTAAAACATCAGAAATAAAATCTTCATCTAATTTTGTTTTTAAAAAAAGTTCTTTTATTTTTTTTGATTTTTCTTCAATATCTGTTTTTGTAGTATAATCTATTGTTTTTAATATTTCAGTTATTTTTTCTTTTAAATTTCCTTTTTGAAGAAAACTAAAAAAATTCTTGTTGTTTATTACAAAGCCTCTTGGTATGGATATGTTTGATTTTGCAAGTTCTGATAATACGTGGGCTTTATAACCTACTTCTAAGATGTCTTGATCTGATATTTCTTTAAGCCACTTAACATTTGTTTCAAACATATAATATCATTTTTAATTATAATTAAATAGTCTATTTTTATAGTAGATAGAAACCTATTTATTTGTTTTTCTTATTTTTTTTAAATTGTGTATTTTTTTTCTCGGCCATGAGGGGTTGCGAAAGTTATAAATTCTTTATAATCTATATATTATTGAAAACAAATTTTTTAAATGTGTGAATAAATATGAAGAAAGAAAAAGAAATAAATAAAGAAAATATTGAAAATGAAGAATCTTTTGAAGAAAATTTATTAGATTCTCAAGAAGTTTCAGAAAATATAGAAATTGATCCTATAAAAGAAAAAATAAAACCAAAAGATATCACAGATCTTCCAGGCATAGGTCCAACTTCTGCAGAAAAATTAAAAGCAGCTGGTTTTGATTCTTATGAATCTATTGCTGTTGCCTCTCCAATGGAATTGGTTGCAATTGCAAGTTTAGGAGAAGGAACTGCTATTAAGTGTATTAAAGCTGCAAGAGATTCTTTAGAAATGGGTTTTGAAAGTGCAGATAAACTTCTAGAAAAAAGAAAATTAATTGATAAAATATCAATTGGTTCTAAAAATATTGATGATTTGCTTGCAGGTGGTATTGAAAGTCAATCAATAACAGAAGTTTATGGAATGTTTGCTTCTGGAAAAAGTCAATGGTGTTTTCAATTGTGTGTGATGGCTCAACTTTCAAAAGAAAAAGGTGGCCTTTTAGGTTCTGTTCTTTATATTGATACTGAAAACTCTTTCAGACCAGAAAGAGTTTCTCAAATAGCAAAATCAAAAGGACTTGATCCTGATGAAGTTATGAAAAATATTTTTGTTGCAAGAGCTTATAATAGTGATCATCAAATGCTTCTTGCAGAAAAAGCAGTTGATTTAATTAAAGAAAAAAACATTAAACTTTTAATTGTTGATTCTTTAACAAGTCAGTTTAGATCTGAGTTTACTGGAAGAGGTCAACTTTCAGATAGACAACAAAAATTAAATAAACACATGAGACTTTTACAAAAAGTTGCAGAACTTTATAATGTTGCTGTCTTTGTTACAAACCAAGTAATGTCAAGACCAGATATATTATTTGGAGATCCTACAGATGCAATCGGAGGAAATGTTGTAAAACACGCTTCAAAAACAAGAATTTATTTAAGAAAGAGTTCAGGAACAAAAAGAATTGCAAAATTAGTTGATTCTCCTTCACTTCCAGATGGAGAAACTGCATATAATATCACAGAAAATGGAATCGAAGATTAATATCTTCTTTTTCTCCTTTTTTTAAAAATAAAATATAAAAAGGTTTTTTGTTAAATAAACCTTTTTTTATAAACTTTTATTTTGTCTTATATACAAAATAGTAAATAATTGCTGTAATTATGCTAAATAGTATTGCACAAATAATCTAAATAATTTTTGATCCTGTTGATAGTTTTTGGTTATTTGTTAAAATATCATAGATGACCCAAATCATTGCAATTAATCCTACTATATATAAAATCATCATTAACATTTTTTCAACCCCCTTTTAAAAATTTATAACTAAATATTTTATTGTTTGTTTAAAATAAATATATATGTTTTTTAGTTATGTTTTTAAAGTCTTTTATATATTACTATATATGAAACAAAATTCATGTGTGTTATTATGAAAAAAGAACTTCTATCTATAAGAAATCTATCTATAAATATTTCAGATAAAAAAATAATTTCTAAATTTAATTTAAATATAAACAATCAAGAGATTCATGCAATTATGGGTCCTAATGGTTCTGGAAAATCAACTCTTGCCTATTCTATAATGGGGCACCCAAAATATAAAATAACTTCTGGAAAAATATTTTATAAAGAAAAAAATATTTCTTCTTTAAGTGTTGAAAAAAGAGCAAAACAAGGTATTTTCTTATCTTTTCAAAATCCTTTAGAAATTCAAGGACTAAATTATTTTTCTTTTTTAAAAAGTAGTTATAATAGTGTTTTTGATAGTAAAACATCTTCTTTAAAATTTAATGAGTTTGTTAAAGAAAAAATGATTTATTTAAAAATGCCAAATAATTTTTTATCAAGAGATTTAAATGTTGGTTTTTCAGGAGGAGAAAAAAAAAGAGCAGAAATATTACAATTAAATCTTATAAGTCCAACTCTTGCTATATTAGATGAAACAGATTCTGGACTTGATATAGATTCTTTAAAACTTGTATGTAAATCAATAAATCTTTTAAAAAAAGAAAAAAAAGAATTTTCTGCAATTATTATAACTCACTATAAAAAAATATTAGATTATCTAAATCCTGATTTTGTGCATGTCATGTATGATGGAAAAATAATAAAAAGTGGAGATAAATCTTTTGCAAACTATATTGAAAAAAATGGTTTTTCTAAGATAATTGAAGAATATAAAAAAGAAAAAATATGAATAGAAACAAAATAACTGGCACTATAAATAAAAAATCAAATAAAAAAGAAAGAGATGCCACAAAAATAGAAAAATATAATTTTTCATATTCTACAAAAAATTATAAAATAAAGTTTGATAAAGGTCTTTCAAAAGAAATTATAAAAAAAATATCTAAAATTAAAAAAGAACCAAAATGGATGCTAGATTTTAGACTTAGAAGTTATGAAGCTTTTAAAAAAAGAAAATTACCTGAATGGGGTATACATTCTTTAAAAGAAATTGATTTTAATAATATAACTTATTTTGCATCATTTGGAACTGATGAAAAAAAAAGTTGGAAAGACGTTCCAAAATCTGTTAAAAAAACATTTGATAGAATAGGTGTTCCAAAAGCTGAAAGAGATTTCCTTGCAGGTGTTGGTGCTCAATATGATTCAGAAGTAATTTATCATAAAACAAGAAAAGAATTTGAAGAAAAAGGTGTTGTTTTTTTATCAATGGATGAAGGATTAAAAAAATATCCTCATTTAGTAAAAAAATATTTTGGATCAATAATACCAATAGATGATAATAAATTTTCAAGTCTTAATTCTGCAGTGTGGTCAGGAGGTTCTTTTGTTTATGTTCCAGAAGGTGTAAAAGTAGATACTCCTCTTCAAGCTTATTTTAGAATTAATTCAGCAAATATGGGACAGTTTGAAAGAACATTAATAATTGCAGATAAAAACAGTAAAATCCACTATATCGAAGGATGTACAGCTCCAAAGTTTTCAACTCAATCTTTACATGCAGCTGTTGTTGAAGTTGTTGCTTTAGAAGGTGCTAGTGTAAGATATACTACAATACAAAATTGGGCCAATAACATATATAACTTAGTAACTAAAAGAGCTTTTGCTTACAAAAATGCAACGGTTGAATGGATTGATGGAAACTTAGGTTCAAAACTAACTATGAAGTATCCTGCAATTTATCTTAAAGGTGAAAATGCAAGAGGAGAAGTTTTATCTATTGCTATTGCGTCTAAAGATCAAAAACAAGATGCAGGTGCAAAAATAGTTCATGAAGCAAATAACACAACAGGAATAATAGTTTCAAAATCAATATCAAAAGATGGTGGGGAAACTGCTTATAGAGGACTTGTTAAAATAAACAAAGGGTTAAAAAATATAAAATCAAATGTAAGATGTGATGCTATATTAGTTGATTCAAAAAGTAAAACTGATACCTATCCTGTTATTGTTGTAAATGAACCAACTGCTGAAGTATCACATGAAGCGACAGTCGGAAGAATTGGTGAAGAACAATTATTTTATTTGATGTCAAGAGGACTTGAAGAATCAAAAGCAATTACTTTAATCATTTTAGGATTTATTAGTGAATTTTCAAAGCAAATACCTTTAGAATATGCGGTTGAACTTAATCGTTTAATAGAAATGGAATTTGAAAATTCTGTAGGTTAATTGGTGTTTTTCTTATGTTTTCTAAAGTTTTTTTAAACAATCTTAATCTTAAAACAGTTAACTTAATTAAAAAAAAGTTAAAAGAATTAAATTATAATTCTGAAAAATTATCTTTCTATATATTTAATACTTTTTCAGAAAATTTTTCAATAAATAATCTTTCAAAAATAAAAAATAATTCTTGTATTATTTTTTTAAATATTTCAAATAAATCTTTTTTTGAA
>CALBUD010000023.1 GCA_937968065.1 Candidatus Iainarchaeum sp.
AAAATTTTTTTAAATAAAAAATATTATAAAGTAAGGGTGAGTTTATATGGGTTTAAGACCAGGACATTGTTACAATCCTAAGGTAAATAAAAGAGCATACACAAGAATTGCAAAGAAAGTACACAGAAAAAACTATATCGGTGGTGTACCAGGTTTAAAAATAAGACAATACCACATGGGTTTTGGAGATAGAGATTACACACATGTTGTGCATTATGTAACTAAAGAAAAAATACAAATAAGAGATAATGCACTTGAATCTGTAAGAACCTCAATTGTAAGAAACTTAAATAGAAAATTAACACAACAAAATTTTTATATGAAATTAAGAGTTCAACCTCAATTTTATTTAAGAGAAAACAAACAAGCTCAAGGAGCAAAAGCCGACAGAATACAACAAGGTATGAGTCAATGTCCTTTTGGAAAAGTTATGGGTGTTGCTGCAAGAGTTAAAGCTAATCAAAAAATATACAGTATCTTAGTTGACGCACAACACATTCCTTTTGTTAAAGAAGTTTTAGATAAATATGATTCTAAATTTCCTTGTAAAATGAAAGTTGTTATAGAAGAAAATAAAGATAAATTAAAATCTGTTGGAACAACAAAGAAGAGAAGAAAACTTTTAGCAATAGCAGAAGAAGAAAAGAAAGAAACAGATGCAAAAGCAACAAAAGATGCTAAAGGTAAAACAACAGACAAAGATTCAAAGGCAGGTTCTAAAGATTCAAAAGCAGCTCCTGCTAAAAAAGATGATAAGAAAAAGAAATAATTTTTTTTTTATCTTTTTTTAATTTTTTATCAATAAGTTTTTTTGGAAAAAGATTATGTATTTATTTTTACTTGGAAGAGATTATAAACTATCAATTTTAGAAATTCTATCTTATTTTAAATTTAATAATATTTCTTATTCTCTTATAACCTCTACAAACAACTATATAATTTTTAAAGATTTTCCAAAAGATTTAGATTTCAATAAAGTTATTTTAGATGTTTCAGGAATTACAAGAATTTATAAAATATTTTATGTTTCTGAAAAATTAAATAATTCTTTTTTAAATAAATTTGATAAAGAGTATACAAATAAGTTTAATTATTCTGTATCTTATACAGATGCCTCTCATAATCATTTACAAATAGTTTTAGATATTTTAAAAGAACAATTTAAATCTGAAAAAATAAAAGCAGTTTATAAAAAACCAAAAAAACATGATCCAAAAATAGAAAATACAATTGTAAATCCAAATAATTATTTTTCTTATTCCTTAGATAAAGGTTTTGAACTTTTTTTAACAAAAAATAAAAATCTTTTTTATATAGGTTATGCAATAGCATGTACTTCTCTAAAAGATATTATTTTAAAAGATACAAAAAGACCTGAACAAAGAGAACTTTATTCAACATCTTTTAGACTTGTAAAAATAATGATAAATCTTTTATCTTTAAAAAAAGGAAAAAGAATATATGATCCTTTTTGTGGACTGGGTAATTTTTTAATAGAAGGGTTATCAAAAGGATATGATGTTGTTGGTGTTGATAAAGATAGAGAAATGGTTGTTAAATCTAAAAAAAATGTATCTTGGGCTATTGATTATTTTAAATTAAAAAATAATTCTTCAATATTACATGGAGATTCTTCAAAATTAAAGGTTAGAGCTGATGCTGTTGTTTTTGAACCCTACATGGGACCATTTATAAGTAAACTTTTAAATTATACTAGAGCAAAAGAAATTTCAGATTCTTTAACAAAACTTTATTTTGATGTTTTTAAAAATTTATCTGAAAATCTAAAACCAAAAACAAGAGTTGTATGTATCTTACCAGAATTTAAAACTTATGATAATAAAATAATTAAAATTACAAATGATGTTTTTTTAAAAAATAATTTTGTATTTTATGATTTAAAAAAAATAAATAAAGATATAACTATTGAAAATCCTATTTTTTATACAACACCTAATGATTCAAAAATAAATAGATATATCTATATTCTTGAAAGAAAATAAAAAAAGGTGAAATAAATATGGAAAAAACACTTGTTATTTTAAACCAGATTCTTTAAACAGAGGACTTGTTGGTGAAATTTTACATAGATTTGAAAGAAAAGGACTAAAAATTATTGGAATGAAAATGGTTCATTTAAGTGACGATTTAATAGGACAACATTATTTTCATCTAAAAGATAAACCTTTTTTTCCACAACTTAAAAGATTTATGCAAAGCGCACCTTCAATCTTAGTTGCTATTGAAGGAGTTAATGCTATAAATGTTGTAAGAAATCTTGTTGGAGTTACAAAAGGTTATGAAGCTCAAGCAGGAACAATTAGAGGAGACTATTCTTTAAGTGGTCAGTGTAATGTTGTTCATGCCTCAGATTCTCAAGTTTCATCAGATATTGAAATTGCAAGATTTTTCAGAGATGAAGAACTTTTCTCTTATGAAAAAATAGATCTTGATTTTTTATATGCAATGGATGAAATGTAGTTAAAGATAAAAAAATGAATAGTTTTAAAAAACTATTCATATTATAAATTTATAAATAATTAGGAGAGTTATAAAAAATGAATTTATTATTCTTAGCAATGGATTTTGGTTTTTTTCCTACAAATGATTTTAATAACATTTTAGGAGGAACAAGTACTATTTTATATTATTTAGGAATATTAATTCTTTTTGGAATTTATGCATATATTTCTTCAGCATATCAAAGTATTGGTAAAAAAAGTGGTGTTGTAGGTTCTGGTATTGCTTGGATTCCAGTAATTGGTCCTTTAGTAATTATTTATCAGTCTTCAAGAAAAAGTAATTGGCCATTTATCATGCTTGTTTTAATTAATTTTTTATTTTTAATATTAATTCCATTTTTATTTAAAAGCATTTATGTAATATATGCTTTAGTTATAATTTATATATGTGTAATATTAACATTTTTAGTTATGAATGTTATATGGCACTGGAAAGCTTATGAAAAAGTAGAAAAACCAGGTTATTGGATATTAATACCTATAGCTATAATAGTTCTTGGATATTTAATATCTTTAATAAACACAAAGCTTGCATTTATATTTGGTGGAATTTTAGGTGTGGGTGCATTTATTGTTCACTTAATATTAATTGGTATTGCTGGATTTGATACTTTTGTACCTGGTTTTGAAGATTAAAATATAATATTTATATTTTTTAAAAAATAAGAGGTGAAAAAAAATGTTAAATACATTATTGAATGTAGGATTTGATTATTCAATGAATACTGGATCTAATTCTGTGTTTGGAGGTCTTCTTGGTGGTGCATTGTTAGCAATGGGAATATTTTTAATAATTATATTTATTGCTTTATATGTTTATTATGCACTTGTTTGGCAAACTATTGCAAAAAAACTTGGTTATAAAAAATCTTGGCTTGCATGGATTCC
>CALBUD010000024.1 GCA_937968065.1 Candidatus Iainarchaeum sp.
AAAATAGAGATGCAAAAATAATTATAATCCATAAAAGTGAAGACATATTTTATCCATTTTTTAATTGTATTATTTAGTTTTATTTTTCTATAATATATAATGTTTTATTAACTTATATAAATATGTTTTTATTATATATAAATGTATTTATATTTAATATTTATAATTACATAATTCATAAACTAATTTTGATAGCATATAACTTTCAAAAGAATGATTCCAATCAGGACCTTTTGGTGCAAATTCTACAATATCTGTACCAATTACATTTTTTTCTTTAAAAATTATTTTTAAAATATCAATAGTTTGATTCCAAGTAAATCCACCTGGCTCTGGTGTGTTTGTATTTCTAACAACTGAAGGATCAAAAAAATCAACATCTATTGATAAAAATATATTTTTTGGTAATTTTTTTAAATTATTTTTAAAAGAAGATAAAGATTTATATAAATCTTTTGCATAAACAATAGATATATTTTTTCCATCTTTTGTTTTTAAATATTCTTTTTCATAAAAATCTTGTGATCTTACACCTACAATTAAAGTTTTGTGATTTTTAGAAATATATCTCGAAACACAAGCATGATACCAAGTCTCTTTTCCCCAAGGTTCTCTTAAATCAGAATGAGCATCAAGAACAATAATTCCAAAATCTTTGTATTTTTTTTCAAAAGCTAAAATTACTGGAAAAGTTGTAGAATGATCTGAACCTAAGATTATTGGAAAATCAAAATATAAAATATCATCTTTAATTTTGTCCAATATATCTTGCGATATTTTAAAATAATCTTTTTCTTTATTTTTTAAAAAATTATATTCTTTACAAGTATAAATTCCATGAAGATAAGATTCTTTATTAGTTTCACAATCAAAATATTCAAGTTCTTTTGATGCTTTAATAATATTTTTAGGTCCTTTAAAGGCACCCTTACCAACAGTTACTTTACCATTATAAATTAAAGGCAAAATACATATTTTAGATTTTTTTTTATTTCTAAATCCTTTTGGTAAATTCATAAAGTCCATAAATCTCAAAAATTTTCTTTACTTACAAGAATTTTTTTAAAAATATCTAATTCTTCTTGTGTATAATCACTTTTATACATTAAAATTTCTTTTAAAATAAATTTTTCTTCAGATCTTTTACCATCTCCAAAAATATCATTTAAAGAAACATATTCTGTACAATTTTTAAAGTAATGTAAAATACATTTAGTATCAAAATAATTAAAAATATTATTTTCTTTAACAAATAATGCTAAATGAGTATATTTAATATCAAATCCTTTTATATCTTTTTTATTATTGTATTCACTTTTAGGTCTATAGATACCCATTAAAAGACCATCAAATAAATTATTATAGTTTAAAGGTAAAGAATCTTCTTCACTCCATAAAACTTCATAAACATTTTTTTTATATTTAAGATTCCATGCATCTTCTGCAAAATAAGAATATTTTTCTTTCCAATCAAAAATTTTCATAGCACTCTGTATTGCAAATCTTGAACAATAAGCTTTTGGTAATTGTATGCCATTACATTCTTTTTTTTCAGAAACATCAGGACAAACAAATGAAAAAATATCATTTATTGTTTTTTGGGGATATTTATCTTGAAGGTATTTATAACTCATGGAAATCACATTTGTATGATTATTTTAACAAAATTTTTAAAATATTAAAGTAACTATCTTTTTTTTAAATACTTTTTTTGTTTTAATTTTAATTTTTGTTTTTTACTATCATCTTTTCTTTTTTGATTAAATTTTTTTTCTTTTTCTTCAGAATCTAAATCTCTTAAACTTTTGTTTGATCTTGTAAAAGAACCTTTAGGATATTGGGAGTCTTTATCTCTTGGTGGGCCGCGAGAAGTTCTATCTCTTGGTGGACCGCGAGAATCTTTAAAGTTTCTAGAAGAACTATTAGAATTTTTTAAAAAATCTAATTGTTTACTAAAAAAATCACTTTTTTTAGAATCTCTAAAATTACTTTTATTATCACTTCTTCCTTTACCTCTATCCATTAAATATTGTTTTAAAACAGGTAATTCTTTTTTCTCAACTTTAAAACCAAAACGTTTACACATTTTTAAAAAAATAAATTCTTCTTTTTCATGTAATAAAGCAATTGCTTTTCCTTTTTTTCCAGCTCTTGCAGTTCTTCCTATTCTATGAACATATTGAACATCATCTTTTGGAAAGTCATAATTATAAATAAATTCTAAATTATCAACATGTATCCCTCTTGCAGAAACGTCACTTGATATTAAAACTGCACTTTTATGTTCATGATATTTTCCTATAGTATGTGTTCTTTTTCTTTGTTCAAGTCCACCGTGTAATTTAAATGCTTCAACTCCATTTCTTACAAGATTATTATAAATTACGTCAACCTCTTTTCTAGTATTACAAAAAATAATTGATTTTTTTCTATGTTCTTTAATTAAATGAATAAGTAAAGAAAACTTTAAAGAAGGTTTAATAATATAATATTCTTGTAAAAGATTTGCAGGATCTACTTTTGATTCTACAGATATTTTTGTTGCTGAAGATAAATATTTTCTTTCAAGAATAGAAACATCTTTTGTTATTGTTGCTGAAAATAATAAAGTTTGTCTTTCTTTTGGAATTTGATCTATAATTTTTGAAATATCTTCAAAAAAACCCATATCACACATTCTATCAGCTTCATCTAAAACAAGATATTTAATATTTCCAAGTTTTAAATTACCTCTAGATGCTTGATCAATTAATCTTCCAGGTGTTCCAATAACAACATCTGCTCTTTTTAATTCTCTTGCTTGATCATGGATTGATTCTCCACCATAAACAACACAAGAAGAAATATCTTTAAATTTACTTATTTTTTTAACTTCTTCAAAAACTTGAAGAGCAAGCTCTCTTGTTGGAACTATTATTAAACACTGTACTTTATTTTGCTTTATAATACTTGGTAAGATACCAGATAAAAAAGCAATTGTTTTTCCAGTTCCTGTTGCAGATTCTGCAATTATATTTTTCCCTTCTAAAATTAAAGGAATTGTTTTTATTTGTATTTCTGTAGGTATTTCAATACCCATATTTTTTATTGCTTTTAAAATACTCTTATCTTTAACAAGAGTATTAAAATTTTCATTAGAATTAGTCATATTTAAACTGTCCTTTTTATATTTTTTTATA
>CALBUD010000025.1 GCA_937968065.1 Candidatus Iainarchaeum sp.
AACAAAAATATATAAACCCAACTAATTATATATGTATATAGATAAAGGAGTGTAATAAAATGTTAATTGATTTTACACAAATATTAATAATTATTTTAATATTTCTTATATTTGGAACATTGATTGCTATTGTTAACTTAAAAGGAAAAAATAAAAAACCAGTAAACAAAGAGCAAATAACTTGGGTAAATATAGAAAAGTTAAATACTAGAAAAAAAGAACTTTTAGATCAAAAAAAAGAATTATCTTATAAATACACAGCTAAAAGTATAGATGATTATACATATTCTAAAACCTTAAAATTTATAACTGAAGAAATAAATAAACTTGAAGATGAAATAAACAAAGAAGTTGAAACTCTTACAAAATTACAAAAAAATGAAAATGTTGAAGACGAATTAAGATTTAAAAATTTAAAAATTAAAGGAGATGTAAATGAACTTGAAGTTGAAAATAACTCTCTTAAAGAAAAAATAAAAGAACTTGAAAATTTTATTAAAAATATTACAAAAAACGAAAATAAAAAATTAACTGATGAAGATATTAATAAAATTAAATATTATTCTTTAATTGTTACAAGATATAAAGAAGTTATTAATGAAAATGAAAGAAAAACAATATCTGAACTTAAAGAAATGATAAGACCTACAGATCTAACAATTAAAAGTATAGTATCTAAATTTACACCTATAAGATATGATTTTAATAAAGACTATATAACCTCTTTAAGAAAAATTTATAACTATCTTAGAACAGAAATCAATATTGTTACAAATGATTTAAAAGTTTTGTTTTGGATTGATTTTTCAAAAGTATTAAAAGAAAAAATATCTGACGAACAAACAACTTCTATTATTTTATGTTCTTGCATGAGAGCACTTCAAGATAATTTTGCAAGTATTGAGGTGGTTTTACTTGAAGATGATAAAGTACATTCTTTTGTAACTACAAAAATAAAAGAAACTTATTATATATTTGATCTAACTCAAAACTTGCCTTTTGATACTTATAAAAGTACAGATGCTAAAAAATTATATTCAGAATATAGGTATAATGATAAAAAAATTATTAAAAAGATTTATAGTTACAATAATTTAGATTATACTGATTATAATCAAGAATAAAATTATTTTTAATAAATTATAATAAGGAAAAATATTATGGATAATTATCAAGCAACCAGTACTGTTTTTTTTTATATTGTAAAACAATTAAGAGAAAAGTTACTAGATGGCTACTTAAATAACGTTCAAACTATTGATAAAAATGTATGGAAATTAAAGATACATAAGAAAAAAACAAAAGAACTTATTGTTACACCTGAGATTTGTTTTATTTCAGAAAAATTATTTCCAGTTACTGATATTCTTGGTTTTGAAAAATATCTTAAAAAGAAAATGTATAATCAAAAAATAAAAGATATTTATCAAGATAAAAATAATAAAGTTATTTGCTTTGTTTTTGATAAATATAATTTAATATTTGAATTTTTCTCAAATTCAAATATAATTTTAACAGATTTAGATTTTATAATCATAACTTCAAAACAAAAAGAAGCTTGGAAAGATAGAAGTATTAAAAAAGGAGAGAAATATTTATTTCCTGGTGGAGAAGACATAAAACTTAAAACTGAAAAAGAAATAAATGAGGAACTAAAAGATTTAGATCAAAAAGAAATTATAAAAGTGCTTTCTAAAAAATATAATGTAGCACCTATAGAAGTTAATGAGATTATTGATAATAAAAAGAACATAATTAAAGAAATTTTTAAAAAATATACTTTAGAAAAACCTAAATTAAAAATTATTGAAAAAGATAAAAAGAAAATAGGAATTGTTTCTAAAAACGGAGAGGATATATTTTCTTTTTTTGAAAATTATTTTTCTGAAAAATATGAAAATAAAGAAGTTGTTATTGAAAAAAAGAAAAAAGATAAAAACCGAGAAATTTTAGAGATTCAAGAAAATAAAAAAATAGAAATTTTGGAAAAAATAAAATCACTGGAACAAGAAGGAGAGTTTATTTATAACTATTTTACAATTATTGAAAATATAAATAAACAAATTAAAATTGCAATAGATAAAAAAATTAATGAAAAAGAAATTATTGAAAAAATAAATCAAATTATTAAAAAAGATAACTTAAAAATAAATAGTATTAATCAAAAAAATAAAGCTTATGAAATTGAAAAAATAGAAAAAAAATAAATATATTATATATTTATTCTTTTTTAACTTGGTTTTCATCAACTATAAAAACATCACTTACAGCAAGAACACTTTTATAAGGAATTTCAAGCATATTTCCTTGTAAACTTAATTTTTGAATAAATGCAGATGATGGATCAACTTCTACTAATATAGATTCTATTTCACCTGATTGTTCATTAACCATTAAATCTATTAAACGACCTATGTTGTCTCCTCTATTTGTAATTAATTTTTTAGTTGCAAGTTGTCTTGCTATTGCATATTTGTACATATTTAACTCCTCACTTTAATTTTAAATATAAAAATTATATTAATATGTTAGTAAATACATTTATAAAGTAATCGGTTTTAAAAACCTAAGTTATAGTAAAAATTGGTTGTTATTTTAAACCTATAAACAATCTAAGAAAGTAAATTAAAAATGCTTAAAACAAATATATATAAAGTTATTTGAAGCATATTATAACATATGGTAAAAAAGAGATGAATAATAAATGAAGGAAAATAAAAATGATTTAAAAACAAAAATAATCTTGTTAGTTGGATGCTTATTAATTGGATTTATTTTAGGAGGAATTGTTTTTTCAAAAAATAGTTTAAATTTATCTTCTAAAGATAAATCAACAACAACAAATGAAATTACAATTTTAAATAAAGAGATAAACAATTGTATAAATCAACTAAATATTTGTGAAAATAGTTTAAAAAGTATTACCGAAAATAATTCAGATTAATATTCTTCCATTATTTAAAAAAATATTTTTTTCAGAGATTGTTTTAATGGTTTCTGTGTTTTTTTCTTTATATCTTAATATTTTTCTTTTTTCATCTATACTTGTAACTTCTCCTAAAAATAAACCATATCTTGAATAGACTGGAAGGCCAATATACAAAGAAGATATTCTAGAAGAAACATCGAAAATTATAGTAAATCTATTTATTAGTACTAAAAGAATTGAACCGAAGACAACAACTATTAAAAAATAAAAAGAACTTATATCTTGTAATATAAATTGAAGTGCAAAATCAAAGATAACTGCAAAAATCAAAATAAAAAATAATGCGAATAAATTTTTTCCTAAAAGATACATTTTTTTAAAATAAATTAAATCTATTATAGACCCTATAACTAAAAGTATGAAAGAAATAACTAATAATAACAAAACAGCTCTTATTGAAGAAACAATTATAAATATAAGATCAAAATATTGATTTTGATAGAAGAGATTTACTCCTTTAATAATTGCATATATTAAGAAAAATAAAAAAGCAAGATAAAAAGGGAGACTTATCCTATAAATTGAAAATTTTTTAGAAACTGAATGTGCAAATCTAGTAAATTTTGAATCTAAATTAAATCCTTTTATTAAAAAATAAATTCCAAGTAAAAATGCTATTATTTGTAAAGCATACTGTCTTAAAAAAACATACAATAATA
The DNA here is from genome assembly GCA_937968065.1 of Candidatus Iainarchaeum sp. Classification (GTDB taxonomy): domain Archaea; phylum Iainarchaeota; class Iainarchaeia; order Iainarchaeales; family CSSED10-239; genus Forterrea. The sequence continues at coordinate 3,649 of CALBUD010000025.1, forward strand.
ATATTATAGCAGGAACTCCATATACAATTCTTGCAAAAAAAGGATCTTTTAAAGCTTTTTTAATTGTATAAAAAGTACTTTCAAGACCTTTTGATTGTCTTACGATAATAGTTTCTTTAGAAATAATTGGAATAAAATTTTGAACTAAAGGAATTACTTGATCATCCTCAGCTCCATCGCTTACAAATATTGCAGCTGTTGCAGGATAAACACTTAAAACTTGTTTTAATTGTATAGCTATATTTTTATCTGCAAATAACAAATTTTCTTTAGAGTGTCCTGTTAAAGTTACAATTTCAACATCACTGTCTTTTTCTAATTTTTTATAAATTTTTAAAGCTCCAAAAATGGAGTTGGCATCAGAATCTTCTGGATCTTCCATTGCAAAATTAGTTGCAACTCTTAAATTATTTTTATAACCTATGATAGGTCCAGAAACATTTATTTTTTGACCAATATCATTATCTCTATCTACAGTTATGATTATAATTTTTTCGTGATCTAAAATATCTTCACTAATAGTCTCCAAATTTTTAGGTTCTTTTAAATAATTTAGATTTTTATTATTATTTTCTAAATTTTTATTTATTTTTTTCTTTTTTGGAGATATCTTTCTTTTTTTTGCAGGCATATGTAATTACTCAAAAATATATAATATAGAAAAATATATAAAACAATTGTAATCTTAATTATTTATTAAAATTAAAAAATTACAAAAAAAGATTATATGGACGCTACAAAATTTAAAAACTTTATATTTACTTTGCTTATATTTGGAGTCATCATATTTATATTTTTAATAATTTATGTTGGCAAAAAATTACAAACAAGTCTTTTATGGATTTTAGGAGTTTTTGTTTTCATATATCTTATTTTTAAATTAAAAATTATATTAACCTTAAAAGACTATGAAAGAGCAGTTATTTTTAGGTTTGGAAAAGTAAAAAGAGTTGGTGGGCCTGGTTGGACATTTGTTTGGCCATTGATTGAAAAACCAAATCTTGTAACTTTAAGAGTTGAAACTATAGATATACCTCCTCAAAATGTTTTAACTAAAGATAATATTCAATTAAGAATAGATGGTGTTTTGTTTATTGCTGTAAATCCTGAAAAGCAAAGTGTAATTAATTCTGTTGTAAAAGTTGAAAATTATAGAAAAGCATCAACAATGTATGTTATTGCTGTTTTAAGAGACATTGTTGGTGAGTTTGAGCTTACAGATGTTATAACGAATATTGAAGAGATAAACACAAGACTTAAAAAAGCATTAATTAAAGTTTCTGGTGAATGGGGTGTTGATGTAACTTCTGTTGAAATTACAGATATTAAGATACCTGAAGATATTTTACTTGCAATGCATGAACAAAAAGCAGCAGTTCAGAAAAAGCTTGCTATTTATGAACTTGCAGAATCTGAGAAAGCAAAGATATTAGCAGTAAGAGATGCTACTGCAAACTTAGATGAAAAAACCGTAGTTTATTACTATATAAAAGCACTTGAAAAAATGGCAGAAGGACAATCTTCAAAAATTATTTTTCCAATGGAACTTACAAATCTCTTAGAAAAAGTTTCAACAACTCTGATTAAGAAAAAAAATGTTCATGCTATTGAAGAAAAAGTAGATGAACATACTTTAAAAAATTATCTTCCATTTATTAAAGCCTATCTTAAAGATGAAGAAAAAAATAAGAGATTAAAAAGAAGAAAATAATTTAACTAAATTTTTCAAAAAATAACTTTGAAAACTTTTCAAGTCTTTCAAAGTTTATTTCTATTTTTTTATTTGCTCTATCAATTATAAATTTTAAATATTCATCTGAAACAAGAATGTTGTTATTTTCTTTTATTGGAAGAGCCATGTACTGAGTGCTTGTAACTTCTAAAATATATTTGCCATCTTTTGCAGTTATAATTCCTGCTTTTTTAAGACCAAACTCTTGACAGAAAGATAAGACTTCTCTTGCCTTTTCAAAATCTTTACATCCAAAATGAAAGATAAAAGGTTCCATCTTAAACCAAATATCTTTTTCTGAAGACTCTAAGATATCTTTTTTGATTTCTTCAAAAGTTACTTTTCTATGATATTTTTTATGAAAAGAAGATATTTTTTTATTTTCAGTTTCATCTGTTGACAAAAGCATTATTCTTCCTGCACAAGAAGAAGATGTAAAAATATCTGGTATCTTTACAACATCTAAAAGAAAAAGAGTTAAAATCTCATCTACTTTTTTATTATCAATTGCTTCATATAATGTTTTTGTATGATGTTCTTTTAACATTTTAAATCTTTGAGTTACTTTGTTTTTATCCATAACTTAAAACTCCTAAAAATAAATAACATTTTTATATATGTTCATATATATTATATATGTTAAATAAATAAAAATAGAACAGATGAAAAAAATATGAAATTAAAATTTATACTATTAGTTTTTATAGCAGTTCTTTTAATAAATACAAATATTTATTCTTTAAAAATATTAGAACCATTAACAAAAGATTTAACTTATTCTAATACAGCTGATTTAGGTTATTTTTCTGCAGGAGAATTTTTTATGATAAGTTTTCTTCTAGAAGATGGAGATAATTACCATACCATCTCTGTTGATTCTAATCAGATAAAAGAGGTTATTGTAGAACCAACCAAGAAAACACAAGAAAGTATATTTACAGTTATTCGTTTAGAGGATGAATTATCAGGAAATTATTCTTTAAAACTATTGTTAATATCTGATACTGAAACAAAAGAAGTTATTTTACAAATGAAAGTTACAGACGATGTTATTCATACAAACTTAATAAACTATAACCCTGTTATAAGATATGAACAAAAAGAAACTATTAATCTTAAACTTATAAATAAATCAAACACCACAAAAACAGTTATTGTGACTTCTGATCTTCCAACAACTTGGTTTAATATTAAAAAAGAAAAATTAAATTCTGAAAAAACAATTATCTTAACACCAAACAGTATAACTGAAACCACTTATGAATATTATCCAAAAGAGATTGGATCTAAAATAATTAATCTAAAAATATATACTTCTTTTGAAGAGGGTCTAGAAAAATATATTAGTTATAATTTAAATGTCGAAGTTGAAAAAGACTTAAAAGCAATTTATGGTTCAAGAGAACACACATATCCTTTATTTAATGTTAATTTAATACCAATATATTTTTTAAATAAAATAATTAAAATTATATAAAAACACCTAATTTTTAAACATGGATAAAAAACAACTCTCTCAATTAAAAGAGTTTTTTAAAGATATTGATTTAGAAAATATCAAATATAGAGAATTACAAAAATTAAAATCAGAGTTTGCAAAAAAATATAACACATCTAAACTACCATTAACTTCAGATCTTTTAAATTGTTTAAAGATACAAAAACCAACAGATACTTTTATAACAAAACCTTCAAGGACTTTATCTGGAGTTACAATAATTTCTGTTATGACAAAACCAGATAAATGTCCTGGAAATTGTATTTTTTGCCCTACTTTTAAAGATACTCCTAAAAGCTATACTGGTTTTGAACCTGCGAGCATGCGAGGAAAATTAAATAACTTTAATCCTTATAAACAAATAAAAGATAGACTTGCACAACTTAAGGCAATAGGACACCCTACAAACAAATTAGAATTAATTATTATGGGAGGAACCTTTCCTGCAACTGATGTTAAATATCAAAAAGAATTTATGATTAAGTGTTTTCAAGCAATTACAAATTCAAAGAGCACAGATTTAAATCATTTAAAAAAATTATTAATGAAATCTAAGAGAAGAGTTGTTGGAATTACATTTGAAACAAGACCTGATTATTGTGATGAAAAAATAATTAAAAGACTACTTGATTTTGGAGGAACAAGAGTTGAAATTGGAGCTCAAACAGTTCAAGATGAAGTACATTTGTTTGTTAAAAGAGGACATACTATAAAAGAAATTATTGAAAGTACTAGAAAATTAAAAGACTCTGGTTTTAAGGTACTTTATCATATGATGTTAAACCTTCCTTCTAGTAATCTTAAAAAAGATTTTGAAGATTTTAAAGAAATTTTTAAAAATCCAGATTATTGTCCAGATATGATTAAGATATACCCTTGTTTAGTTACAGAAAACAGTGTTCTTGAAAAAATGTATTATGCAGGCAAATATAAGTCATATTCTGAAAAAGATGTTATAAAACTAATTGCTGATATTAAAGAAATAGTACCTAAATGGGTAAGAATAATGAGAGTTCAAAGAGATATACCAGCAACAAAAATTCTTGCAGGTATGACAAAAAGTAATTTGAGAGAACTTGTTTTTAAAGAAATGGAAAGAAGAAAAACAAAGTGTAATTGTATTAGATGTTGTGAACCTAAATCAAATATAGATAATATTAAAAAATACAGTATTAAAAAAATCAAATATGCAGCATCTAAAGGAAAAGAATACTTTATATATGCTGAAAAAGAAAATTATTTATTAGGATTTTTAAGATTAAGAATACCGTTTAAACCTTTTGTTAAAGAAATTACAAAAAAAACAGCAATTGTTAGAGAATTACATGTTTATGGACAAGCAACTAAGTTTAAAGATAAAAATATTCAACATAGAGGTGTTGGAAAAAAACTATTAAAGATAGCAGAAGAAATTGCAAGAAAAGAAAAAATGAATAAAGTTGCTGTTATTAGTGGTATTGGAGTTAGAGAATATTATAAAAAACAAGGATATAAACTTGAAAAGATATATATGGTAAAAAAGATTTAATATGGATAAAAATGAAAGATTAATTGAAATGGTTGAAAAAGAACCAGAACTTTTAAAAATACTTAATTCTGAAGAGCATATGCGTGTTTTGCTTGAAATTAATAGAAAAGCACAAAAAAATGAAGAACTTAAGGTAAATATATATTTTAAAAATGTATCTATACTATATAATATATTAGATACACTTATATCAAACAAATTAATTAAAAAAACAGAAATTGATAAAGACATAGTTTATTATCTTACAGATAAAGGAGAAGAGTTTGTTGAGTTGTATCTAAACACAAAAGAGAAATTTAACTTAGGTGGTGAAAACTAAATGAAAACATTTTTAGGAATTTTAAGTACTGGAAAAGGTACTTGGGGGCAAGTTGCACACATTATTGATAACACAGATTACGACAAAGTTTATTTAATATCTAATGAATGGGCACAAGATAAGTTTACTTGTTCAAAAAAAGTAAATTGGATAATCATTGATCCTAGAAAAGGATTTTCAGAAATTGTAACAGATATTGAAAATCAAATTGCAAAAGATTTAAATGATATTGAACTTAATCTTCATTCAGGAAGTGGAAAAGAGCATAGTGCAATATTATCTATATTATTAAAAAACAAAATTAAATTTAAAATTGTAACAATTAATGCAGATGGTATAGTAAGATATTAAATGATAGGGGATAAATTAAATTGTTAAATAAAAAATATTTAATAATTTTTTTATTAGTTATTTTAGTTGGGCTTTCTGGCTGTATTGACTTTATAACCACACAAGAAAAGCAAGCTTGTCTTGCTTTAACTCATTTTTCTTCAACTTCTATATTGGGTTGTAGCACTCAAAATTCTTGCTACAAACAAGTTGAAAATTTGGATATTTTATCAAATGAAAATTTACCATATGAAATATCTAATGATATTTTAATGTATGAAAATTATGTTGCTTCTAGTTATTATTATTATAACCAAAGTTCTAAACTTTTAGAAAAAATAAATAATGCTTGTTTTAATGAAAAACCTAAAGATTTAGTTGAGAATGTTAATGAACTTATGTTTTTCTTTTCTCAGTTGTTTGAATATTTAGATAAAACATCTAAACAAAGCATATTTTTGTTAATCGATTATTCTATTTATCTTGAAAAAGAAGAAGTTTATTTAATTCCTGAAGAAAAATTATATGATGACTTTATTTTGTTAAATAATAATTTAAATCAATTAAAAGAAATAAAAAATAAAGATACATATGTTTATAGAATAAATGAAGAAGTTGAAAATCTTCATTATCTTGCTCAAGATCTTGGATTTAATAGGACATATATATCTAAACAGAATTTTAGTGATTTATCTGAATATTATTTAAAAGTGTATGAAGAAGAAGTAAGTGCACATGAGATTTACATTCCAGAAGTTTTTGAAATTGGGAGTTATGTTTTTAAAAAAATATCTGATATTGAAAGTTTAAGAAAAATTAATCTTAATCTTAATAGAATTGAAAGCTATAATTTTTATAATGTTTTAAATAGATTTATTGGAAAAGACAACTCTATATTGATTGATTTTAAAGAAATAAATAATAATGTAAATAATAATTTAGAAAACGTTTTTTTAAAAATAAAACATTTAGAAATAAGTATTGAAGATAATCAAAAATATTTGACCGAAGATACATATCTTGAGTTTAAACAAAATAAAAATTCTTTTAAAAATAAAGAAATTAGTTTTGGAAGATATCTTGCATATCTAAAAACAATTGATAATTTGGTATCTAAAAACAAAATAAATTTAGATCTTTTAGATGCTGAAGAAAAAAGATTGCTTTTAGAGTGTGATTTGGTAATAGCTGATGCAAAAACATACACTAATATTTTTTATAAAACTAAAATTGATGAATATTTGTTAAATGATAGTTTTATTGAAAAAATAAAAATTTGTGATCAATTAAAACAAGCAATAAATGAAGATTTTTGTCTTTTAAAAATAAATAATTTTTTAACCACAGAAGTTTTAGAAACAAAAGAATATGAGTTGTTTATTTTTGAAGATGATTTGATGTGTAGAGAAACAGTTGGAAATATTAATTATAAGTTAAGTTCTAATGAAAAAATATTGTTAATTGAAAAAATATTATTTGGTTTAAAACAATATATACAAGAGATAGAAACAAATGTTATAAAAAACGAAAATAAAAAAAGAATTATTGAAATAAAAGAAATTGTTTTAAAAATTGATTTTGAAGAAAATATTGTAAAAATTATTAATATAGATTCTAAAATAGATAGATTAATAGAGCAAGAAAAAGAATTAGATGGTATTGCAAAAAATAGTATTGTTGAAAATAAATTGTTTGATATAAAACATGTAGAGGGAGAATATTATTTTAATATTTATAATCCTTATTTTAAAACAATAGAAGAAGTTAGTTTTGAAAATAGATATAACGAAATAACAAGTGATAACCCTAACCTTAAAATTACAACTACTAAGATTACTGCACAAAAATTATTTTCTGGAGATAATTTATATAAGATAAATTATATTAATAAAAAAATAATTACTTTTGATATATTGAGATTAGATTTAGAAGAATCAATTATAAAAGTTAATATAAAAAATGAAGTAGAAGGTATTTATGATTTTTTTGATTTTATACCAGGATTTAAAACAAATTCTTCACAAGTTGATATAAATAATTCAAAAATAACTTATTTGACAGAAAAAGAAAATAATATTTTTCTTTTTGGAAACTTATTTGAAAGAGAAAGTAATATAGAGGTAGATGAAATTTACTTAGATAAATATATATTAATTGAAAAAATTTCAGTTAAAAATAATTATTTAAAAAATATTGATCAAAAAATTTATTTTAAACCAATCAATAACACAGAAACAATAATTATTACAGAAAATAAAAAAGAAATCACGCCTGTTATTGAAAATGGATACGTTACATTTATATTAAAAATAAATCAAAAAGAAACAAAACACTATGAAATACAAATGTTGAAAGAAAAAGAAGAAATAAACTTGTTAGTTGAAACATATCTTTTAAAATTAAATAAATATCAATTATCAAGATTTGAAAATATTAAAAACGAAAGTGAGATTTTATTTAAAGATATAAAAAGTATAAATTTAAATAAAGAATATTCTATTACAGATATTAAAAAAATATTAGATAAAACAAATTATTTCGAAAATATTGATTTAAAAATAAATAATTCAGAACTTGCAGAAATAAATTATTTAAAGTTATATAATAACATAAACCTAGAAGAATTAACAGTTTCTGAAAAAAACAAATTAGATAAGATAGATTATAATAAATATAAAGATATTGTTGATGCAGAAGAAGAATTGAAAAAGTTATTACTTGAAATTCAAGAAAGAAAAAATGAAGAAGAAGAAACAAAAATCAAAATTGATGAAATACAATTGAATAACTTAAAAGAAAAAATAACTAAATATAATTTAGAAGGTATAGAGTTAAGTAAATATAAAGATTTAGAAGAGATCGATAAAATAATTAAAGATAAATTAAAAGAACATGCTCAAAATATATATTTAAACATAAATCCAGATATAACTGGTTTAAACACAAGAAAGATTGAAGAGTTAATAAATAAGATTTATATATTATACGAAGATTATTCTTTAAGAGATTTATATAACATCAATTATTTTGCAAGCATAACTATTAATGACGCAGAAAGACTTGAAAAAAACAAAGATTTTTTAGATACTGTTATGTTTAATAATGAACTTTTAAAATTTGAAGAAAATTATAATGCAGAAGAATATGAAAAAGCAATAAATTCTATTTCTACTCAGACTATAAGTAGAATTGAAAAAATAAAAACTGAAATGAATTTATTAGAAAAAGGACTAGAAGAAGTTAAAAAAGATGCAAAAGAACTAATTACTTCTTCTCAAAAAAATAATTTTGATTCTGAAATATTAGAATTTGCAAAAGTTAATTATGAGAATGAAAAATATCTAAACACAATTATTTTATTAAAAGAAAATAAAGTAAATAAAAATAAACTAAATATAAATCAATATTTAATAGGAATTGTTATAGTTTTTATTTTTGGACTAATATATGCTTATTTTAAGATAGGGAATAAGAAAAAAGAAGAAACAAAACAAGAGAAGAAAAAAAAGATTATAAGACACTAATTAATAGAAAATAAGATAATTATATAAATTATTTGATAGTATTTATATATTGGGAATTAAATATGTTTAAAAAAAATATGTTATTTATAATTGGATTATTACTCTTAATCTCTAGTGGAATCTATGGAAGTGTTTTAGATGAAAAAACCTTGCAAGATATAACACCAGGAGATTTAATTATAAATAAAGATGAAAGCATATGTCAAGAATATTCTTTTTCCATAGCAGGTATTGATGATAAGTCAAAAGCTTTTTTGCAATTATTTATTAAAAATTATATTCCTATTCAATCTAATGTAAGTATAACTGTATTTTTAGATGATATTGAGATTAAAGAAGTAAAAAATAAAGATATATTAGAAAAAAATATAATTGAGCTAACTAATATAAAGTCAGAAAACAATCTAAAAATCTGTATTGAAAATAATTATTTACCAAGAATTGTGATAGATCAAAAAAGTATTATAGGTAATTATTATGTTGGAGAGATTAAAGAAGATGATTTTTATCAAAATGCACCTACAACGGCTTACACTAACACTATGATACCAATTGATTTATTTGTAAGAAATAGTGGATATGATGATTTATATATTGAAGTTATAAATGCTACTGATAAATTTATATATAATTCAAATCTTGAAAATGTTTCTGGAGAAACACATTTTAAAGGAATTTTAAAATCACAAGAAACACTCACATTAAATTATTTTGTAAAAACTAGTTTAGATACTTCTTTTGCAACTCCACTTGCTAAATTGACTTACACAGATAATTTTGGAGTTAAACATACAAGATTAATAGAAACAAAAGTAATAAACTTAATTGAACAAGAATCAAATATACAAGTATATACAGATATATTTAGAAAAATAGAGCCAAATAAAGAATATAAAGGTAATCTTATAATTAGAAATAATTCTGAAAAGATAATTTCTGATATTTATATATTTAATAATTTTAAGGGCACAATTATTTTAGATACAGACTATATTAATGAAATAGAACCAAAAAATGTAATTGAAATTCCATTTTTAATAAAAACATATAAAGAAGATACATATCCTCTTAATTTTAATATTTATTATAAGACAAACAATATTGAAAAAAATGTAGGGTCTCCACTTATAAATATAATTTCAGAGAACGAAGAAAATAAAGAAAGTACAGCAATAACAATTTTAATTATTTTAACTATAATTTTATTTATATGGATTGTTAAAATTTAAACAATTCTTTTAAATAATTTTTCTACATCTTTTAAAGAAATGAAAATTATTGTTGGTCTTCCGTGAGCGCAAACACCTTTATCTGAACATAAACTTAACTTTTTAACTAACTCTATTTGTTCAGAAATAGAAAGTTCTTGATTTGCCTTTATAGATTCTTTACAAGATTTTAATTTTAAAAGATTGTCTTTTAATTTTTCAATCTCATTATTGTTATTTTCTAAATCATTTATTAGATTTAAAAAAATATTTTTATCAAAAACTTTATTTAAAAATAACGGAACAGTTGTTAAATAAAAATAATTATTTTTAAGAATAAAAGAAAACCCTAATTTTTCAATAATTAGTTTATTTTTTAATAAGGTTTTTTTATTACTTTCAGTTAAAATATCTAAAATAACAGGAGTTATTAAATTTTGATGTTCGATAATAGAGCTGTATTTTACACGGTTTTTCTCTAAATTTATTCTTTCATCAGCAGCGTGCTGATCTATTAAAAGCATTCCTTTTTTAGTTTCACAAACAATAAAGGTTCGGTGTATTTGTCCAAGAAATCTAGTTATTTCATGAGAAAACAAATTAATTTCATCAATTTTTGAAAACTGATTAAAAGTTTGTTGTGTTTTATATTCTGAAAATAAAGGTTTATTTTCTTTTAAAGAAAAATTTATTTTATTTGATTTAAAAGAAGAGTTGTATTTTGAATTGTTAGATGTATTTGGTAAAATAAAATCTTTTAATGAATTATAAGAAGAGTTAGGAAGTTCTTTACCTAGGTTTTTGTCTAAAATTTTAGATAATTCTTTTTTAAATTCAACTAAAAATAAAGTTTCATTTAATAATTTAACAACTCTTTTTTTAGGGTGTACATTAACATCTAAAGTACTAGGTTTTAAAGTAATAAATAAAATAAAAAAGGGTTTTTGTTGAATCATTAAATAATCTTTATAAGAGCTAGTTATTGCTTTATAGATTTGTGGAGAAAATATATATCTTTTATTAATAAATAAAAAATTAGTTGGGAGATATATAGGATTTGCAGGATTTGTAATAAAACCAGTGACTGAAAAAAAATCATTTGCAACATCTATTTTAAGAGTTTTATTTTTTATTTCAAAACCGTATATTTGAACAAATCTATTATCAAAATTAGTTTTTGTAAAAGTAATATTTTTCTTTTCAGATATAAATTTAAAAGTTATTTGTGGATTTATTAATGTATGTGCTAAAAAAACATCATACAGTTTAGAAAATTCAAAACTTTTTGATTTTAAAAATTTTTTTCTTACTGGTACATTATAAAATAAGTCACTTATCTGTATTGTTGTACCTTTAATAGAAGAGGTTTCAGAAATTTTTTTATTTGATAAAACATATCCTTTACCATCATTATTTGTAGAAGTTATAATTTTTAATTTAGAAATTGAATTAATTGAAGATAGTGCTTCTCCTCTAAAACCAAAAGAATTAAGATTGTAAAGATCATCAATAGAATTTATTTTACTTGTAGTGTATTTGTCCAAACAAATTTCTAGATCTTTTTTACTGATACCTATACCATTATCTTGAATTTCAATATATTCCATACCAGATGATTTAACTTTTACAGTTATTTCTGTTGCGTTTGCATCTACTGAGTTTTCTATAAGTTCTTTTAAAATATCTGAAGGACCTTCAATTACTTCTCCAGCACTTATTTGATTTATTGTTTCTTCAGATAATTTTTTAATAACCATATAATCACAAAATTTAATTTTTATAATCTACCATTTTTTTTTGTTCTTTAGAGTTAGGTGTAATTTTTAAAAAAACCTCTTCTTCTAGTTCTTTTTGTATTTTTAAAGCATTTTCAATAAGGTTGTTTGGAAGTCCTGCTAATTTAGCTACTTGAATACCATAACTTTTATTAATTCCACCTTCTATTAACTTATGAAAAAATAATAAATTTGTTCCTTCCTCTTTTGCAGTTACGTGAAAATTTTTAATCCCTTTAAATAAAACTTCCATTTTGTTTAATAAATGATAGTGGGTTGCAACTAATGTTTTAGAATTAATAAAATTATTTAAATATTCTATTATTGACCAAGCCAAACTTAATCCATCATATGTGCTTGTTCCTCTTCCAACTTCATCTAAAATAACAAAACTATTTTTAGTACAATTATTTAAAATATATGCAATTTCAGACATTTCTACTAAAAAAGTACTTTGGCCATGAATAATATCATCAGAAGCACCAACTCTTGTAAATACAGCATCAATAAAACCTATTTCAGATTCTTTTGCAGGAATAAAGCAACCGATATGTCCAAGAATAATTGCAAGGCAAACACTTCTCATATAACTGCTTTTACCAGACATGTTTGGTCCTGTAATTATCATTGTTTTTGTATTTTCGTTTAATTTGCAATCATTTGGAATAAAAGTAACTAATTTTTCTATAATTGGATGTCTTAAGTCTTTGAAAAAAAGATTGTTAGAATTATTTAATTTAGGTTTATAAAAATTATTTTTTGAAGAGGTAATTGCATGAGATAAATATACATCTAATTCTGCAATTATATTTGCAGTTAATAAAATTTGTTCTTTATAAGTTAATATTTGTTTGCAAAGATCTAAAAAAATGTTATATTCTAATTCTATTCTTTTTTCATTAGAATTTAGAAGAATATTTTCTTTATCTGAAAGTTCTTTTGTTGTAAACCTTTCAGCATTAACCAAAGTTTGTTTTCTTTCAAAATAATCAGGTGCTTGGTTTGCTTGTAGTTTAGAAATTTCTATATAATATCCAAAAATTTTATTATATTTTACTTTTAGAGATTTTATATTAGTTTCGTTTCTTAATTTGTTTTCAAATTCTACAAGCCAAGAATTAATTGATTTATTTATGTTAATTATATTATATAATTCTTCTGAAAAATTCGGTTTTATAAATTTACCTTCTCTTACACTAAAAGGAGGTTCATCAATAATAGTTCTATCTATTAGTTTAAATAATTCATTTAAAGTAATTAAATTTTTATTTAATTTTATTAGATTATCTGAAGTTGTGTTTTTTAAAATTATCTTTAATTTAGGTAATATTGAAATACTTTGTTTTAAACTAATTAAATCTCTAGGGTTTGCATTTCCAAACCCTATTTTACTAATTATTTTTTCAAGATCTCCAATATAAGATAATTGTAAAGAGAGTCCTTGTAATAAATGTGTGTTATTTATTAATTCTTGGACAGAATTATTAATATTAATTAATTCTTTTTTATTTAAAAGAGGGTGTAAAATATCAAAATATAATTTTCTATAACCTAAAGGGGTTTTTGTATTATTAATTAAATAAAATAAACTGTCTTTTATAGAGTTGTTTTGTAGATTTGAAACTAGTTCTAAATGTCTAACTGTTTTACTATCTAGTTTTAAATATTCATTTAAAGAATAATCTTTAATTTTACTAATATAAGTAACTTCTGAAAATTGAGTTTCTTTTATGTATTTAAGAGCATTATAACAAGAAATTATCAATTCTGGGGTTTTAAAAATATCTAATCCAAAAGTAGTTAGTGATTTTAATTTAAAATGAGTTAATAAACTATTATTTGATAATTCTAAATCTAAATTATCTGTGTAATTAATAATTGTATTAGGAATTGTTTTTTTAATATCTTCTATAATATTAATATCTTTTAATAAATTTTTAGTTAATAATAATTCTTTTGGTTTAATTAAAGAAAGTTCATTTAATATTGTTTGAATAGAATTAAATTTAGTTGTTTTAAAATCACCAGTAGTAATATCTATTAATGAAAATCCAAAAAAACCTTTATAAAAAGAAATAGAACACAAAAAATTATTTTCATAATTGTCATTAAAAAATGTGCTTGGTGTAATTATTCTTGTAACTGCTCTTTTAACTAATCCTTTTGCAAATTTAGGGTCTTCTATTTGTTCGCAAATAACTACTTTTTTACCAGCTTTAATTAATTTAGATATGTAAGGGTCAATAGAATGATAAGGAATTCCTGCAAGTGGTGCTTGAGTGTCTCCCTTTCCTCTTTTTGTTAAAGTTATATTTAATATATTAGATGCAATTTTAGCATCATCGTAAAACATTTCATAAAAATCACCAGCTCTAAATAATAAAATACCTTCTGGATATTGTTTTTTAGTATCTATATATTGTTTCATCATTGGTGTGTAGTTATTTTCTTGCATAATATAATATATAATAGAAAACTTATTTAAAAATGAGTTTATTTTATTTTTAAAAAGATAAGTGGCTCCGGTGGGATTTGAACCCACGACACATAGGTCTTCAGCCTATTGCTCTCCCAGGCTGAGCTACGGAACCAATATTTTTTTAACGTGAGCTCGGTGGGATTTGAACCCACGACACCTGGATTAAGAGTCCAGTGCTCTAACCGAACTGAGCTACGAGCCCAATTTCTTAAAAAAATATTAAAATTAATGTGAATCCGGTGGGATTTGAACCCACGACACCTGGATTAAAAGTCCAGTGCTCTGCCAGACTGAGCTACGGATCCTCAATATCTTTTATATTATAAGAAATATATAAAAAGACATTTACTATATAATATATATAGTAAACATTTATAAATAATTTCTATTTTGTTTCTTAATAAAAATATAATTAAAAAAGATAAA
>CALBUD010000026.1 GCA_937968065.1 Candidatus Iainarchaeum sp.
TAACCGAAAAGAGAACCTAAACCTTCAGCAGCTGATTCTTCTGAAACTTCAACTTCTTCTTCTTTTTTCTCTTCAGCTTTTGTTTCTGTAGCACCTGTTGCAGGTCCAGCAGCAACTGGCATTGATGCTTTTTCAATAGCTTCAGCAACATTTATATCTTTTAAAGAAGCTAAAAGACCTTTTAATTTTCCATCATCTACAGAAATTCCAGCAGAAGTTAAAACTTTTTTAACATTTTCTTCTGTTATTTCTTTTTTTGAATTGTGTAATAATAAAACTGCATATATATAATCCATATTTTCACCTTTTTTTTATTTAATATATTTTTTTAAGAAAAAATCTCTAAAGACTATTTAGAGACCTCCTTTTCTAAAGCTTTTGCTTTTAGTTCAGCCATTATAATCATTGGCTCAATTGTTAAACTATTTGCATAACCTACTTCAACGCCTAAATTAATAGCTTGTCTTACAGCCATAATAAAGTTATTGTAAATTTCTTCACTATCAACATCTAAAACTTCTTTAGAATAGATTGTTCCATTTTCTTTAATTAAAACAACATCTAAAATAAGTTCTACAGGTTTAATATCAAGCTTTGATAAAGTATTTACAACATCTTCTGTTATAACATCTCCTTCTTTGGAAATAACAGTATCTTTTGTAACATGTATTGTTGCACCTTTAACTTGAGCTTTTATACCAACCTTTTTAAGATCTGAAAGTGCAGGGCCAGGCGGTAAACCAGTATCTCCTTCAGAAATTACAATGTCTATTGGAGAAATCATTCCTGCCTTTGCTTTTGATCTTGCTTTATTTTTCTTAATTGAAGAATAAATATCAAAAGCATTATTATCAGATAAAACTAATATTGGTTGATTTGGAAGTTTTTCAATAATTTCTTTTTCTCCTATCTTTTCAAGAGCCATTCTTAAAATGTTTCTGTTTGTAACTTTAAAAGATATTTGTGGAGTGTTTTTTCTTAATTTATGTAAAAGAGCTGCAGGAAAATTATTTAAGTCACCAATACCAATGGTTTTATATTTTTTTAAAATATCTGTAATAATTCCAAGTTCTTTTAATCTCCATGCTTTAAGATGTTTTGCCATATTATAAAGCACCTCCTACCTTAACAGGTGCACTCATTGTTGTTTTATAAATAACATCTTTTATGTTTTGTTTTCCGTTTGGAAGTTTTTCAAAAAGAGAATTATAAACAACAAGTGTGTTTTCTGCAATATCAGAAACACTTTGACTTTTCTTTCCAATTCTTATCATTAAAGAAACAGAAGATTTATTTTTTTTATTACTTATTTTTACTTTTGATAATTGAGAAGCAATTAGATTTTTAACAGCTTGTTCATTTGGTGGCATAACAACAGGCATCTTACCTCTTGGACTTAAGACTTGTCCTAAAAATTTACCCACTGTAAGCATTGCTTGACCTTCTGCTAAAATCAGATCATGTTCATTTGCAAGTTTCTTTGCATCTTTTTTTGAAATTTTTGAAATCTCATCATCAAATATTATTTTATCAACAATTCCTTTTAAAGATTCTAAGTATTGTTTGTTTTTAACAAATGCAAGACTCTTTATTTTTGTTATAAAAGGATGAGGAAGATTTACAAAATATTCAAATCTATGATCTTTGTTTTTTATATTTAGATTTTTGAAAGTTATTATTAGATCTATTGATTCATCAAAATTTCTTTTCTTTAGATTTGAGAAAAGACCTTGAAGAGTTGACTCTAAAGATTTTTTATCCATTTGTTTCTTACACCTCCTGCTATAAAGCAGTTATATCGGTTTTTTTTAAAAATAAAAAGTTAAAGTTTAACTTTTATTAATATATATTGTATATTAAGAAGTATTTTTAAATGTTTATTTTTTTACATAAAGGTTTAATTATTTGTTAGTTAGGAATATAGTCTATTTTATCTATATATATATAATAGTCATCCTCTGTGAAAAGATGCATAAAAATACCAAAAGAAACATTGTAATCAAAATTATAAAGTTCCATTATGTTTTCTCCACTTGATAGATATAAAGGATCTTTAAGAGTAAAAATACCACAAGTAACATTAATACCATAACTTGTTATTTTTATTTCTTCTTGTGTTAAAGAAGGAGAATAGGTAAAAGTTAATTTATTGTCTTTGATATATGCATTTGAAATAAAAGTTCCTTCTTTAAACTCTAGTTCTTTATAATCATACTCATTTTGAAAATTAAGATTAGATAAAAATAGTTGGTTCCAAGAAACAATTACAAAAATAATCAAACCTAAAATAATAAAGTAAACTATAAATAATAACATTGAAAATATTTTTGATTTTTTGTTTTTATTATTCATATTTTTCCCAAACATATCTTGGAGTTTCTGTTACTCTATCAACACAGATTAAATCAATATTTGTTTTAAAATCTTTTTCAATGTTATCTAAATTTTTAAAACCACATGCATTTCCTTCTTTTACTTCTGAGTTGTTTGGATTTAAGTTTAAAACTAAATCTCCATCAACAACCTGCCAACTAAACTTTGGTTCATTATCTTCTATATATGTACAGATTAATTGTTGATCTGGATTTTTAGGATCATCAATAACATCTCCATCTCTTACATGTCCACATTTTTTTCCAGGTTCAAACTCTGATGGAACGTCATATTCTTTATTATCTTCTTTTACAATCCATACAAATCTAGGACAAGTATTTCCTATATATGTACAAATTAATTCTTGATTAGGGTTGTTTGGATCAGTTATTGTTTTTCCATCATCTCTGTGTCCACAACGACCATTTTCTCTTAGTTCTTCTGGGTTTTGTCCACTTTGATTTTGTAATAAAAAATTATTTGTATCTTTACCTATATTTATTTTTATAAAACCTGTTAATAAAGAGATAATGACTAATATTATTAAAATTGAAATAATTATTATAAATATTTTATTTTTCATAAACTATTCAGCCTCTTGCCAAATTCTTTGATTACCTGTGCCTGTAACTTTACAGATTAATGTTCTTTCTGGGTTTTGAGAGTCTTGTATAGTTTTACCTTCATCAACCCCTCTACAAAAAGAACCTAAAGTTGCATTAGAGATAACAGGATGATTTTCATTTCCTAAAGGTTCTTGAGTATCAGGTTCTAATGATTCATCTGTTGGAAGAAAAGTATCTTCTTTAGATAAATTTGATTTTGTTGGTTTAAATATTAAAAATAAAATTAAACCTATTAATATTAAAATTAAAATTCCAAATATTATTTTTTTATTCATATTTTTTCACATTTTTATAAAAATTATTCTGGAAGAGGTGTTTGAACATTATTTCTTAAGTAAGGATAAGTTGTTCCCTCTGTGATATTCCAGATATCTGTAAAATTCCAATCAATAAAGGTTGATTGTTGTTTCATTTCTATTGTTGTTTTTCCAGTTGCACCTAAAGCACTGGTTAATTGATTAGATGTTTCTGTATCCCAAAAATTGTTTGAAAAAATAGGACCATCACTCACTGAAAACCCTTTATTAGTAGGATTTTCAGAATCTTGATAAATTACTTGACCAATTGAATATGAGTTGATTATATTTGAATTATTATTTGAATGACTTTCAAAAGTAGTTACAAATCCACCTATATTATTACTATCTCCCGATAATCTTATAACATCACTTAAAGAATAACTATTGGTTATATTTGAAACTTTAGAAATTAATCCTCCAACATAATCAATTCCAGAAACAGTTCCTGTTGAATAACTTTCATATATAGGTGTATCAGAAGCACCGATTAATCCACCTACATAAGCGTTACCTACAACGTTTGCATCTGCAAAACTATATTTAATGGAGATATCTTTTAAGATTCCAGTACCACCCCACCCGTTACCTACAAGACCTCCTACCTTATTATTACCGGTTACAGAACCTATAAAATAATTATTTGAAAAATTTAAAGTTGACCATAGAGATCCAATTAAACCACCAACATTATTTTTACTACTGTTTACAACACCTGTTGCATAACAATTAGAAATCTCTGTGTATTTTGGGGTACCAACTAAAGAACCCACTGCTACATATTGTGCATTTGAATCTAAAATAGTTACATTTTCTAAACCTAAATTTGTAATTTTAGAATTTTGTGTAGTTCCAAATAAACCAACTGAAAACCCACCACCAATAGGTTCTGGATTTGTTATATTCAAATCTATAATTTTGTATCCAGCACCATCAAAAATACCTTTAAACGGAAACTCGTTACTACCTATTGGTTCAAAATTAATGCCAGACATATTAATATCTGAACCTAAAATATAACTACCGGTTAATCGATTTCTTACACAATCAAGTTTTGTGGGAGTATCAATAACATATCTATTTTGAGAATCTAAAGTAATTTCTTCTGAACAGAAAGGGGTGTAAATACCATTATAGAAGTGTTTTGCCAAGAAAAGAAAGGGTAACCATTGTTTATTGAAGAATCTTGCTTCCAAACACTACCAAAATCCCAGTTAGTAAAAGTATTTTCATCAGGAACAGAAGTTAATTGTAAAGTGGTTTTACCTTCAGCATTACCAAAACTGGTTAGTTGATTTGAAGAATCTACATCCCAATAATTATTAGAATCAATATAACAAGTATCAGATCCATCTGAATCTGTAAAACCTAAAAAACCTTTATCTGTTGGGTTGGTCGCACCTTCAAAAATGACTTCTCCTTTTGAATAATTATAATTTAAAGAACCGCTATTATGATAACCTAGAAAACCACCTATGTTATTTGAATCTCCAGAAAGTCTTGTAACAGAACCTAGAGAATAATTGTTTATAACTTCTCCTTCATAAAAATAACCAGAAAAACCACCAACATAATTATTTCCTGAAACAGAACCAGAAGAATAATTACTATTTAGTTTACCTTTAATATCTCCTGAAAAACCACCAACATAATTGTTTCCTGAAACATCTCCTGTTGAATAATTAGAATATCGTTTTCCGCTACCTCTACCTAAAAAACCACCTACATAATCATTTCCTGAAACATCTCCTGTTGAATAATTAGAATATAGTTTTCCGCTACCTCTACCTGAAAAACCACCTACATAATTATTTCCAGAAACAATAGAAGAAGAAGAGTTGTTTGAATAAGCCCCTCCTGATAAATATCCTGAAAAACCACCTACATAATTATTTCCAGAAACAATAGAAGAAGAAGAGTTGT
>CALBUD010000027.1 GCA_937968065.1 Candidatus Iainarchaeum sp.
TTTGCATATCTTCTGGTGTTACATGCATTTCTGTAATTAATCTATCAACTTTATTAATAAATAAAACAGGTTTTACTTTTTCTCTTAAAGCTTGTCTTAATACAGTTTCTGTTTGTGGCATTACACCTTCAACAGCATCAACAACTAAAACAGCACCATCAACAGCTCTCATCGCTCTGATAACGTCACCAGTGAAGTCAACGTGACCTGGTGTATCAATAATATTTACTAAAAACTTTTCTCCATCAATATCACATGGAACAGAAACATTTGCAGAATTAATTGTAATTCCTCTTTCTTGTTCTAAAATATATGAATCCATGAATCTTTGTTCTCCTGCTAAGTCTTTTGAAATTAAACCAGCAGTTGCAACTAAATTATCTGTTAAAGTAGATTTACCATGATCAATGTGTGCAATAATTGCAATATTTCTAATATTTTTTGTATTTGCCATAAGCTTTTCTGCAAGCTCAGCAACTTGTTCTTTTCTTCCCATTTTACTTTCACCTTTATAGTTATTTTTAGATCTGTATTTTTTTATAATATGATTTTAAAAAAATATTAATATTTGCTATACTACCTTTTATTTAGGATAATACTAAAAATAGTATACTATATATAATATAGGTAGAGATTTATTTAAATACCTTTTCTTATGAGCTGAAAATCATTTATTTTTTATAAATTAGTATATTTTTGCTAAAAATCTCTTTTTTTAAGAAAACATATAAATCTTCTCTTATAATTGTTTGTACCATAACTTATTGCCTTTATTTTTTGAATAATAAAGTGCTTTTTAAAAGTTTTAATTATTTCTTTTTTAGATAAAGGATATGAGTATATCTTAATTAATGTATTTTCATAAATATTTTTATTTTTAAAAGTATGTTCTCTTTTATCAAAACAAAAAAGTAAAACTTTTCCATTTTTTTCTAAAAGACTTGAAAGAATTTCTGAATATTTTTCTCTTTTTTCTGGTAGAATGTTATGAAAAAGACCAACATCTAAAATAAATTCATATTTTTCTTTAGATATCTTTTTTGAAAAAATATCTTTTTGCTTAAATATAAGATTTGGATGAGAATAATTTTTTTTTGCAAGATAAATAATATCTTTAGAGATATCAATTCCTGTTATATTAAAACCTTTTTTTGAAAGATAATAAGAATAATAACCATTTCCACACCCAACATCTAAGGTTTTACAAGGTATTATCCAGTTAGAATTTATTGTTTCTTTAAACCAATCAGGTATGTTAGTTCTTATCCAAGGAAGTTTTTTAAGATTTGAAATTGAAGAATAAATATCATTCCAATTATTTGTTTTGCTCATAATTTTCTTTTAAAAAATAAGTTTATTTTTAAATATTTTTATTTTTTCAATTCTTTTTCTAAATTATTTATATATTTTTTAAATTTTTCAGATTCAGATAATTTATTAGTGTTAGTTATAGAAAACTTAGATAAAATTGACATTGAAACTTTTTCATTTTCAACAATAGTTTTAAGGTCAATGCCTTTTTCCATAAGTTTTGAAAGTATCTTTTCAGTTAAATTAAATCTATATCTTATAAGAAAAGGACCATAATAAATAGCACCTGTTCCAGGCACATAAAAAAATTTAATATTCTGTGGATATTTTTCTAAAAATTTACTAAAAAAATAAGTTGATTTAGGGTAACTTTTAGATAATAATTTATAAAACTTATATCTATTAAACCTATAAATATATTTGATTGGTTGTTTTGAAGTTTTTACTTTTCTTAAAAACTTAACAAAATCTTTATAAACAGAATCTTTAATTTTATTAGTGTCTTTTATTTTTTCAGTTCTACTAATATCTTTAACTTTTCTTAAAGATTCTTTTTTTTCAATTTTAGTCTTTTTAAAAAACTTATTTAATAATTTCATAATAAACTTACTCTTTATAAAACAAATTTAAATATTTTTAAAAGAATTATCTTACAATATAATGTTCTACAACATCTCCAAAATATTTTTCTTTTTTAAAATTTTGAACAATAACAAATTTTTTAGATTTATTTTCTCTAGTTTTAGATACATAAGGTAAAAAATCTCCAGAAATAGACCTAATATACTCATAAACAGGATTTAGTTCACCTAACTTTCCTTGATTGCTTAAAATATTTTGATTTTCAAGATTACTAATTCTTTTAAATTCATTAAAAGACTCTATAAAAAATTTATTTCCTTGAACTACAAGTTCACCTTTTTCTTTTTTAATTAAAAGTTGATAAAAAATTTCAGAAAATATTTGAACATAAACAGATTGCATATTAGGATTTCTTTTATTTATAAAGTTTACAATAGTATCTATAACTTCAACTGCCATTTCAGTGTATCTTTTATCATGAAATCTTTTTTTTAATAATTCTATTTCTTTTTGTGTTTTATTAGGATATCTTTCTTTAATCAATTTATCTGAAATTTCTAAAGATCTAAATAAAGAATAAACTCCTCTTACTAAAAGTTCTCTTGAATCTTTTCCATTTAATTCTTTATATCTTGATTTATTTACAACAAATTCATTTTTTTTAGAAGTTTTTAATTTATTATATAAGTTTTTAATTGCTTTTGAATATTTAATATTATAATCTTTAATATCGTAAGATCTACTAATGTTTTTTATTTTTTTTTCTAAAACATACTTTTTACCGTACCTAAGTCTATCAGTCATTAAAGATTTTATTTTTTTCATATATTTCTCTAAAAATATATAATAACAAAATGTTTATAAAAGAAATAGATATTCATAAAATTAAAAAAAATAATTATTTAAAAAAAATAAAAAAAGAAACTGATAAAAATATCAGTTTTATTAAAATTAAAAAAAGTCAAAACAAAATTAATTTATCTTGAACCTTGAGCAATTCTTTCAATCTCATCTTTTCTTTTAACAGCATAACTTTTTTGATCATTTTTAGATGCAGCAATAATCTCTTCTGAAAGAGCAGATGCCATATCTTTTCTAGATTTAAAAGTTACTTTAAAAGGAGCAAGAGCTAGATTTTTTAAAGCTTCATCAAGTCTTAAAATAGGAGCAATATCAACTGCTTGGTTATAGGTAATTCCTCCTCTTTTAAGTCTGATAATATCTTCTCTTGGAGCAGAATATTCAATAGCTTCAACAAAAACTTGAACAGGATTTTTCTTTGTAACTCTATTTATTTCATCAAAAGCTTGATCAAGAATTTTTATCATATGTTCTTTTTTACCACAAGCTTTTTTTCCTCTTATAAATTTTCCAGAAAGTTTTTTCTTTCCTTGTCCAGATCTCATCATTTTGTTTATAAGTCTTTCAACAACATTTACTTTAGCTTTATCTGTAGGAGTACTTTTTGCAACTCCAAAAGTGTGTGGAATTTCTTTTTCTTTAAAACTAATATATCTTGCTATTCCTAAATCCTTACAAACAACATCATTAGTTGTCCATTTACCTAAAATCATCATATTTTAACACCGATTTATAAATTTTATCTCTTAGATTTTTCTTTTCTACCTGATCTTAACATTTCAAGTGATTGACCATTAACTTTTACAACCTTATATTTAACACCCCAAAGATCTCCAACAGGTCCACCCTTACGTCCACCAATTCCTTCAACAGTTACTTGATCGTGGATTTCTATAAATTTAATAGCTTTATCTTTTGGTGCTAAAGCTGTAAGTTCTTTTCCATTTTTTATAAGCTTTACTCTAACACATTTTCTAATTCCTGAATTTGGCTGTCTTGCTGTAATTCCTTTTTTTTCAAGAACTATACCTTTTGCTTGAGGAGCTCCTCTTAAAAGTCCTTTTTTAACTTTTGTTTTTACACTTCTTTTTTCTCTAGGATCTTTTTTATTCCATTTTTTTCTATCTTTTAAGTTTTTTCTTGCTGCAAATTCTCCGTTTGCCATATTCATTCACCTTTTTTTAAAAATTTTATTTTTTATATTTTTCTCTAAATCTTTTTGCAACCAAGTCAATTGGTTGATTTTTTTCTTTTGCTTCCTTAAATATTTCTTGAAGTATTTTTTTTGCTATTTTTTCTTCTTTAACATATATACCTAAATTCATTAAAGTTGAAGCTTCAGGTCCTGCTTTATATGCTTTTAATTTTTTTTGTTTATTTAAGTTTTGTTTTATTTTTTTTTTTGATGTTGGTTTAATATCTCTAATTGGTTTTCTTCTAGCCATCATGTCTAAAAATCACTTTTTTTTAATTTTTAAAATTCCTTTTAAAGCTTCATCATCTTTTATTGATTTTTCTTGTTCTTCTTCTTTTTTAATCTCTTTAAGTTTTTTTGCTTTAGTTTTTTCAGCTTTCTTTTCTTCTTTTACAACTTTTTTCTCAGCTTTTATAGCTTGTTTTGTAATCTTTGTTTCAACAACATCCTTATTATTAATAACATCAATAATTGATGATTCTCCAATCTCCTTTATTGCAACTACAGAAACATTAAAAGGTTTACCACAAACAGAACCAAGCTCAAAACCAGTATCTGGATATTCAATAAAGTTTATTTTTAATAATTTTGAATAATGTTCAATTTGTTTTTTTGTAATTTTTTTTAAAGTTTTAGAAACAACAACTATCTTAGGGTCACCCACAAGACATTCTCTTAAAGATTCTTTAGTTCCAAAAACTACTTTTCCTGAATCAACTGAATTTCTAAGTTGTGTATTAAATCTATTCCAATCCATATCTTTTTCACATATTTTTAATTATTTATATAATATATATTTATGTTTCACAACATTTAAAAAAGAAAGCTTTCCTTTCTTAATTTTCTTCTAATCCCTCTTGTTTCTTAATCATTTTTTTAAGATTTTTAGGGTCAAGTGTAAGTTTAACTCTACCTGTTCCTGCAAGTATAGGTTGTCCAACAATTAAGTTTTCTATAATTCCTTTAAAATTTTCTCTTTCTCCATCAAATGCAGCTGAAAGAATGTGCTTTACTGTTTCTTCAAAAGATGCTCTTGCAAATGGACTTGTTTTTTCTCCAGTTATTCCTGTTCTTACAACTCCTTTTACTTTTCCATTAAAACACATAAGGTCTGCTAAGATAGAAAGATGTCTTTGGTTAATTTCAATTCCATTACTTTCAAAAGTAAATTTTAATTCTTTAATAATTGATGCTCTTGCAGCTTCAATTCCAAAAACTTTATTTATTTCTAAAATGTCATTTGTGTATGTTCTATCAGTATCAACTTCTGGTATTTTTAAAACTTCAGAAAGATTTGAACCTTTTGTTGAAATTACTTTTTCTCCAGCTTCTTCTGTAATAACAGTAAGTTCTAAGTTTTTAACTCCAAATAAAGGTATTTTATTCCATTTTAATAAAGCTTTTCTAATATTAAACAAAGGTGTTGTTTTATCAAAAGTAAAATTTATTCCATTTTTATTTGGTGTAAATCTTTTTGAAACATAAGTATCGTTTATCTTATCATATATAAGTGTCATTGTTTCTTCTTTATCTAAATCAAGTTCATCTAACTTATCATGATTTAAAATAAAAGAAACAGTTCTATTTTCAAAATCTTCTTGAAAATCTCCAATTGTTGAAACTTTAATATCTATTAAACTTTTTGCAAATTTATTTAATTTTTTTTCTGTTGCAAAAACATCTTTTTTAAGATATATTTTCATAGAAGGATATTTTGAAGAAAGTCTACCATCAACAATCTCAATAACTCTTTGAATTCCTTGACCGACAGAAACTTCTAAAGATCCAGCATAGTGCTTTGTTCTTAAAGTTAACTGAGTTCCAGGTTCACCAATAGATTGAGCAGCAATAAGCCCGATAGCATCACCAGGAGTTACTAAAGATTCATTATATCTTTTAGTAACAATATCAATTAATCTTTTCTTTTTAGCATCACTAAAGCTTTTTTTATTAGAATAATTTTCAATTCTTTCTAAAATATTTTTTGGTAGTTCTCTCATATTTTTCACTTTTTTTTAAAAAATTTTATTTTTTTATAAAAACCTACTCTTTAAAATTGCGCGTGAACCGAGCAAAACCGGTTCTATTCATGGAAGAAATTAATGTTTTTTCCAAGATATGCTCTATCTGGAGAAAGCCCATCATCCCCATAAACAAACTGAATAACTTGTCCATCAGCACTCTTAACAGATAAATCATCTTGAACAACAAGATCTTTTAAAGCATTTGAAAGTCTTCTATAAAGATATCCAGATACTTTTGTAGAAACACCTGTGTCAATTTCACCTTGTCTTCCACCTATTGAGTGTATAAAATATTCTTTAGGACTCATTCCATTATAAAAATTATTTTTTACAAAACCATAATCCATCAAAGCATTTGTTCCTAAAACATTAGAACTTAAAAGTCTATTTTTAAAACCATTCTTTGCTCTTCCTGTTCTTACAGTTACTTGTCCCCAAAGACCAATAATGTTTACAACATTTAATAGTTTTCCTCTTGATCCTCCAACACTTGAAAGCATTGTTGTGTTATTATTAGATATTTTTCTATCATCATACATCTCATTAAATTTTAAAAGTAAGATTTGATCAGAAATATAATCTTTTATTTGTGATGAGGCTGAAATCATTTCAAGTTCAAAAGTTTCATCAAGATTTTTACCTGAAATTAATGGTAATGTTTTATTTTCATATTTTCTAACAATTCCATTTGTTGTTGTTATAAGTTCTTTTATTTTTTGATCAATTTCTGTTTTAAGATTATCTGGTGTCTTATACTCATCAAGTGCAATTGTTAAACCTTTCTTTGAAAGAGTATAAAAAACTAATTTTGAAAGCTTATAATAAAATTCAGCTATAAAGTTTGAAGGATAGTGTCTTGATAAAACATCAATTAAGTTTTTTGAAGAAGTTGCTCTTTCATCAAAAACTCCAGAAATTAATTTTCCTTTTTCAACCTTAAAATAACAATCATATTTTTCAATATCTTTTTTTGTAACTTTTCCTTTTATTTTCTTAATAATAGTATACATTTTATTTTCATATTCAAGATTTAAGTCTTTTGGAAGAATTTGACTAAATATTAATTTTCCAGAATACTGTCCTCTTCCTCTATCTGCTTGTGGAAGTTCTGTAATACCTATAGAATATAACATCTCCATAGCTTCTTTTTTTGAAAATTCAGTTGTGTTTTGTGTAAGTAAAAAACCACCTGATATTAAATCTTCTGTAGGTGTAATTATTGGTTTTCCATGTCTCATACTTAAGATATGATCATTTACCATTAAAAGATTTTTAATTTCTGAAACTGAAGATTCACTTTGTGGAACATGTATTTGCATTTCATCTCCATCAAAATCAGCATTATAAGGAGCACATGCAATAGGATTAAGTCTAAATGTTTTATCAGGTAATATTTTTATTTTATGCCCCATAATTGAAACTCTATGAAGAGTTGGTTGTCTATTAAAAATAACAATATCTCCATCTAACATTTTTCTTTTTGCAATAATACCTTCTTCTAAAGCATCTGCAATTTCTTGTTTATTTTCAGGAGTAACTATTCTTTTTCTATTATTTTTTGTAAGTAAATATTTAATCTTATCTTGCATAATATATTCTTTAATCTTTGAAATATTCCAAGAAGTTACTCTTTCAGATAATGTTAAAGTATCTGCAACTTCTTGTGGAATACCAAGTTCATCAATAGCAATGTCTGTTGAAGGAGAAATTGTTGATCTTGAAGCAGAGTTAACTCTTTTTCCAATCAAGTTATATCTAAATCTTCCTTTTTTCCCTTTAAGTCTTTGAGCTAAAGTATTTAGTGCTCTTCCAGATCTGTGTTTTGCAGGTGGAACTCCTGCTGTGTTATTATCAAAATAAGTAGTAACATTATACTGTAAAAGATCCCATAAATCTTCAATAATTATTTGAGGAGCTCCAGCATTCATATTTTCATGAAGTCTATTATTTATTCTAACTATGTTTAAAAGCATGTGTGTTAAATCATTTTCTGCAGTAACAACATTTTCTAAAGAAAGAGAAGGTCTTATAGAAACTGGAGGAACTGGTAAAACATTTAAAATAAACCATTGAGGTCTTAATTTTGCTGAATATCCAAACAAAAATAAATCTTGATCTTCAATTCTTAAGATCCAATCAAGAATATCTGAAGGATAAAGTCTTTCTCCATCTGCAAAAAAGTTTGTTGGTTTATCAAGAGATACTTTTGAAACATTAGCATTACAGTTTGGACATTTTTTTAAAGTTTTTGAAAAATCAATAATTAATTTTGCAATCTTATCTGGATGTTCTGAAAATCTAATAAGTTCATTTCTGTTTTCATTATTTAAAAGAAGTTTACCACATTCTTTACAAGTACATTGTAAAAGAGGAAATATTTTTTCTGTAAACTTTGGATGCATAACAGGTCTTGTAAGCTCTATATGTCCAAAGTGACCAGGACAATCTCTCATTCCATGTCCACAAGTCTTACATCTTAGACCAGGAGAAATTACACCTAAATGAAGATCCATGATTCCTCTTTCTATAGGATATCCATCTTTATCATAAGTATCAGCTCTTGTAATTTCTACACCTGACATTTTTCTTATAACTTCTGGACTTAAAACTCCAAACTCAATTGATTTTATTTTTTTAACACTCATAATAAATCTTTCTTTTTTTTATAAATAATTTTTTGTTTTTTATTTTTTAAAAACAAAAGTTTTAGTTATATCTTATCTCCAATCTCAAGTTTTGGATATACACCTAAAGCTTTAAGTTCATCTAAAAGAAGCTTAAAACCATAACTAATTTTTATTTTTTCAATATTTCCATTAGGGCATGTTGGACAATATTTTCTATTTCTTATCTTATCATCAATTGCAACCATACCACAATCTGAACAAACATAAATCTCAAGTTCATCTGCAGAGTCAATTAATTTTTCATGTAAAAGCATAGCTGAACCATGAGCAATCAAAGCATCTCCTTCCATTTCTCCAAATCTTAGTCCACCACCTTTTTCTTTACCTTCGGTTGGTTGTCTTGTTAAAAGTTGGATTGAACCAGTGTCTCTTGATTGTATCTTGTTTGTTACAACATGGTAAAGTCTTTTAAAAGAAACTGGACCTACAAAAATAGGCATTTCTATTTTTTCACCAGTTGCTCCATCATAAAAGGTTTCTTTACCATCTTCTCTAAAACCAAATTCTTTTAAAGTTTCTAAAATATTTTCTTTATCAATATAAAATGGAGTTCCATCAATAATTTCTGCTTTTAAAGATGCTGCTTTTCCAGCAATTGTTTCAAGAAGATGACCAACAGTCATTCTTGAAGGTATTGAGTGAGGATTAAGTAAAAAATCAGGTTTCATACCACTTGAGGTAAAAGGCATATCTTCTTCATTAATAACAGCACCAATAACTCCTTTCTGTCCATGATTTGAACAAAATTTATCTCCTGTTTGTGGTATAAGTTCAGTTCTTATCTTTACTTTACAGATTTTTGTACCACCTATGTTTTGAGATAACATAACTTTATCAACATATCCTTTAAGATGTTTTCTTGCAGTTACAGAAGCTTCTCTTCTCTCTTCAGAAACAACCCCATATTCAGATATTTCTTCAACAAATCTTGGAGGAGAGGACATTCCAATAACAACTCCACCTTCTTCTACAAATGATTCAACATTTGTAATTCCATCCATTCCTAAATTTTTATAAAAATCTTCTCCTCTAAAACCAACTATTTTTTCATCAGGAACAATAAATTCATCTGATTGACCTGAAGGATATCTATTCTCTTGAGCTGAATAAGTTCTATAATAAGAGGATCTTCCAACAGCTCTTTCAACTGAACCTTTATTAATAATTATAGCATCTGTCATATTAAATCCTTTAAAAGGCATAATAGCAACAACTGCATTTTGAGACATTGGTCTTCTATGAGCTTGGATTAATTGTTCTGTTCTTGTTGTAACTAAAGTTCTTTGAGGGTAATATAAAACATGCATTTCTGTATCAAATCTATTTCTGTAATTTGCAGAAGGAATACCAACTCCTTGTTTAAAAACTTTAGCACCATGTATAGCTTTTCCTGCCATGTTGTGATTTATGAAAGGTATCATTGAAGAAATAACACTAAAGATAGCAGTTCCTGAAATTTCTAAATGAGTATGATCAGGAGTTATTTCTTTTTCATTTAAAGCAACTAAAGCATTTTCTTCTTCTTCAGAATCAAGATATTCAATAATTCCATCTTTTATTAAATCATCCCAAGTAATTTTTTCTTCTTTAACATCTTTTAAAATATCTGCAGTAAGTTTTGATTTTCCATTTTCAAGAATGATTAATGGTCTTTGTACTCTTCCACTATCAGTGCTAATATACACTTCATTTGTTTCTTGGTTAAAAGCTACATTTACTTGATCATCAACCTCTCCTTTTCTTCTTTTTTTTAAAACATCTTGTTTTAATTTTGAAGGGTTGTTATGAAAACCAACTAAACTTCCGTTTATATATACTTTACTTTTATTAATAGACATAAATCTTCACAATTTAGAATTATAATTTTATTTCTTCAATATCAACTATTTTTAAAATATTTTCAGTTCTTACATCTGTTGTAATTCTTGAAAGAATTGAAAGGTTTTTTGAAAGACCACAGTTTGGTCCATCAGGTGTTTCAACAGGACACAATCTTCCCCAGTGAGTTCCATGAACATCTCTTGCTTCATAAAGCTCTCTTTGAGAATCAAGTGTTGATTTTACTTTTCTTAAGTTTGTTAAGGGTGCAATAAAGTTTACTCTATCCATGAAAGTACAAACTCCAGTAACATTTGCAACCCAAGTTCCTGTACTTACAGCAAATTTTATTCTTTCAGAAATTGCATCTGGTCTTATAACTGTTGTTATGTTTAATTTTCTATGTCTTGAAATTGTTCTATCTATCTGGAATTTTAAATCATTTACAAAATGTTTAAAAGAATATCTAAATAGATTTTCCATAAGTTTTCCTGAAAGTTCAAGTCTTTTGTTTGAATAATGATCTTTATCTTCATCTTCTCTTAACTTATAAATTTTTTCAATAATTTTTGTTGTCATGGTAACAAGATAAAAAGCTTTTGCTGCTCTATCTTTTTTACTTTGACCTATGTGTGGTAAAAGAAAAGAATCAATAACTTCTTGTGCTCTTCTAAGTCTATAGCTTTGTGTTTGAGAAGGTGCAACTGCTTTTCCAATTTTATCTAAAGCTTCTTGTTCTGTTGTACATCCTATTTTATCTATATTTAATAATATTTCATTATTTATAACTTTTTCATCAGAGAAAAGTTCTAGAATATCTTTAGGTTTTGTTATACCTAAAGCATTTAATAGTTCAATTAAAGCAAGTTTTCTTGGTGAAGACGGAAAAGAAATGTACATTAATCCTTCTAGGTTTCTTTCAATTTTTACTTTTCCTTTAAAAGCTCCTTTTACAGAGATTACTTGTGCTTTTACAATTCCTGAAACTTCATTTATTAAGATTCTATCAAGTGCTAAAACTTCTTGTGTAATAAGTGCTTTTTCAGAACCATTTATTATAAAATAGCCTCCAAAATCTAAAGGGTCTTCTCCTTGTTCTATTAAATCTTCTTCTAAAAGTCCATGTAAGTTACAGTGTTTTGATTTTACTAAGATAGGAACTTCTCCTACATATGTTCTTTTTTCATCTATAAGAACATCTTTTCTATAAAGTTTAATATCAAGATAAATAGAACCAGAATAATTCATGTTTCTTTGTCTTGCTTCCATTGGTGTAAGTCTTACTCTTGCACTTCTGTCTGCTTCAACAATCTCTGGTTTAAAAATTTCTACGTTTTCAAGTTTTATTTTTACATTGTTGTTACATTCAATATTTGAATATTCTTCAATAATTTCTGGAATCTTCTCCTCAATAAATTGATCAAAAGATTTTAATATTTGATCGATTGGTCCTGCGGACTTATAATAAGATTCAATTAATGGCCAATTATCCATTTATAATCACATTTGTTTTTTTTTTTAATAATTTTTTTTGATGTTATTTAAAATTTGTTTTTAAAAAAAGATAACAATTAAATAAATTAGAAAAACTATTCATCATTAATAACTTTTCTATAATAATTAATATCTCCAATAATTTCGTTTTTTCTTTTAATTTTTATAACATCTCCAGATTTTACTTCAAGATGTCTTATAGCTGCATCAGAAATTGAGATAAAAGGTAATTTTTCTATAGCTATATCTTTTAAAAGTAATTCAGCTAGATCTTTTTCTGTTGCAAGAGTGTGTTCAGGAATAAAGTTGTGTACAACTTCATCTTTTAATCTTCTTTGTCTTCTTGTTTTTCTAACTTTCTTCTTTTTTTTATCAGTTTCTTCTACATCTTCTTCTTTTAAAGAATCTTCTTCCATTATAAAATTTTCGTCATCCAAGATTAAACACCCATTTATTAAATAATAAAATTATAGCTCTTTTTAAAAGTTAAGTTTTTTGAAAATAAATGCAGAATAATATTTAAATAATCTGATAAATATATAATATATTTTTTAAAAATATTTTTTGGTACAGATAAATAGAGAGATGATAATAAGAGCATATAGTAATTAGAGAGCAAAAGTTTTTTAAAGAGATGTGTTTTTCCCTCTTAAATTTTCTTTAAAAAGAACATATATACTATATCTTTTTATACCTAAACTTTTAAATAACTTACCTTACATTATATTTATATATTTTATATTTATAGGAGAAAATGTGTGATAAAAAATGGATAGAGTTCCAACAGGTGTTTTAGGTTTTGATGAATTAATAAACGGAGGAATTCCAAGAGGAGCAAGCATTCTTGTTTCTGGAGGAGCTGGTTCTGCAAAAACTATTTTTGCAACAACTTTTATATATGAAGGTGCAAGAAAATATGGAGAAGCAGGACTTTTTGTAACTGTTGAAGATAATCTTAAAAATATTGTTTGGAACATGGAAAACTTTGGATGGGATATTAAATCTTTAGAACAAAGAAATTTAATGAAGATATATAGAATGCATATTGATCCAAGAAAACCAATAGAACCACAAATAGATAAAGAACTTGATATTATAACTTCTATGGTTAAAGATATTGGTGCAAAAAGACTTGTTATTGATTCTACAACAGCTTTTTCTGCATGGATAACTGATACAGGAAAATTAAGAAATCTTTTGTTTAGATTTTCAGATTATTTAAAAGATCTTGATTGTACAACAATTTTAACAGCTGAAACCTCTGGTGGACCACATGCTTTTTCTGCATTTGGTGTTGAAGAATTTGTTGTTGATGGGATATTTATGTTATATTTCATACCTCCACATAGATCAATCTTTATAAGAAAGCTTAGAGGTACAAAACATGATCAAAGAATACACCCTTTGTTTATAACTTCTAAAGGAATTGAGATTAATCCTAATGATGAAATTATGTGGTCTTCAATTAAACAATATTAGAGCCCTTTTAGAAAAAGTGCTTCACCCCAAAAGAGCCCTTTTAGAAAAAGTGCTT
>CALBUD010000028.1 GCA_937968065.1 Candidatus Iainarchaeum sp.
TTGTATATAATTATATATTAAAAAGTTAAAAATAATTAAATAAAAATGGTGAAAAAATGACAGATTTTCAAATAAAGTTTGCACAAGCAGGACAACTTAAAGAAAGACAATTTATTGTTATTGAAGGAACTATTTGTAGAATAGATACTATTGATAAATCAAAACCAGGTAAACATGGTGCTGCAAAAATAAGAATGACAGCAACAGGAGTTTTTAATGATAAAAAAATGAATCTTTTAAAACCAAGTGATGCTGATGTTGAAGTGCCTGTTATTGATAAAGCAAATGCACAGATTATTTCTGATAGTGGAGATAAATACCAAATTATGGATGTTATGGATTATCAAACATATGAAGTTGATAAAGCAGAATTTAAAGATCTTAAACCTGGAGATAATATCGAATATATGAAAGCTGGTTCTTTTATAAAAATTTCAAGAAAAAGAGCAGATACAGAATAAATATTTTAAAAAAAAAGATTAGATAACCTAATCTTTAATTTCAATTTTTGTAAAAAGGTGATTGCCTTTTTTTATTTTTTTTCCTTCCATAATATTTGTAAAGGCTAATTTTTTATGTCCAAGATTACTTACATCTAAACCTAATTGTAAAAACATCTCTTTCCATTTTTTTGTAAGAATTGGAGAAAGCTCTAAAGCTAAAATTCTTAACGATTCTAAAAGATTATACATTATTTCGTCAAATTTTTTAGGAGCTGTAGTTAAAAGCTCCCAAGGTTTATTATCTTGAACATATTTATTTAAAGAATAAGTTAATTGTAAGATCTCATAAATTATTTTTGAAAGTTCTTGTTTTTTATAAAATTCATGAATTATAAATATTCTTTTTTCAACATCTTCTGAAAAAGAATCTTTGTAAAAAGAAAAACCATTTTCTGGATTTCTTTTTTCTGCAAGAGTAACAACTCTTGAAAGAAGATTTCCTATACTTGAAACAAGATCACTATTTACTCTTTCAACAAATGTTTTTTTTGTAAAAAGACCATTATCACCAAAAGGCATTTCTCTAAGTATATAATATCTGTATACATCAGATCCAAATTTTTCTACATATTCTTCAGGATAAACAACATTACCAAAAGACTTTGACATTTTTTGTCCTTCAGACATCCACCAACCATGTGCAAACTCTGTTTTTGGAATTTCAAGACCATATGATTTTAAAAATATTGGCCAAAAAACTGTATGAAACTTTGAAATATCTCTGCCCATTAATTGAAAATCAGGAGGCCAGTATTTTTTAAAATTATCAGATTCTTTTCCACCTAAAGCTGTGTAATAATTAAAAAGAGCATCAAGCCAAACATAAAGTGTAAACTCTTCATCAAAAGGTGCTTTAATTCCCCAAGAAACATTTTTTCTAGAAATACATAAGTCTTCAAGTCCTTTATTTATAAAAGCTAAAATTTCATTTTTGTTTGATTCTGGTCTTAAAAATAAAGGATTTTCTGTTATATGTTTTAAAAGCCAATCTTGATATTTTGAAAGTTTAAAAAAATAACCCTCTTCTTCTTCTAAAATAACTTCATGACCTATAGGACATTTTTTTTCAGAAATATCTTTATCTGTATAAAAAGATTCACATCCTTTACAATAGTATCCTTTATAAATTCCTTTGTAGATATCTCCATTATCAAACATCTCTTGAGAGATTTCTTTAATTTTTTCAATATGTTTCTCATCTGTAGTTCTTATAAAATAATCATAAGAAATATCTAAATCATTCCAAACTTTTTTTGTATAATTTACTAAAAAATCTATAAATTCTTTTACAGGTAGATTATTTTCTTCTGCAGCTTGTTGAACTTTAAGACCATGTTCATCAGTTCCTGTTAAAAAAAAAACATCAGATCCTATTAATCTATAGTATCTTGCAAAAACATCTGCAACAATAGTTGTATAAGAATGTCCTAAATGAAACTTACCACTAACATAATAGATTGGAGTTGTTATATAAAATTTTTTAGGTAAATCTAAATTTAACATTTAAGTATCACATTTTTTAAAAATCAATTTCAATTTCAAAACCACAAACAGGCATAAAATAATTATGATTTTTTAATATTTTTGGAGAAATTTCACCTATATGGCCAACTTCTTTATCATTTATAATAACAGCTGCACTTCTTCCTTTTATATAGAATGGAAATTCTTTTTCTTTAAAAATAAGTTTTTTTCCAAAAACATTTGTTAAAGATAAAAGATTTGAAGAGATTTCAGTAAAACTAATTTTTGAATTTGAAATAATTGCTGCTAAATGAAGTTTATTTTCAGAAAGATTATCTTCTTTTTTATTTTCAGAAACTACAAAGTCACAAGAAAATATTTTTTGTGGAAATGATTTGTGTTGATTATTTATTAAAGTTTTAAATAATTTAGGATATAGCCAATTTCCTACCATGTTAATTGAGCTTTCAGCACTAAAACCTAAAGGAATATATTTTTCTGCCTTTAAATTAAAATTTTCAAAATTATCTTTTATAGAAGATAAGGTGAATGGTAAAATTTCTATAAATCCCATAGAAACCATAGAATTAATTATTTCTTCTTGTAATATCGAGATTTTTAATCTTTCTCCTATAGAATGGACATCAGAAAAGGTTGGTTCTATCTTTGAAAAAGTATATGCT
Organism: Candidatus Iainarchaeum sp.; assembly: GCA_937968065.1. GTDB lineage: Archaea > Iainarchaeota > Iainarchaeia > Iainarchaeales > CSSED10-239 > Forterrea. Next base: position 2,651 of record CALBUD010000028.1, read on the forward strand.
CTTGAGATATCATCAATTATATCATTTTCATGCATTATATCAGTTCTAAAAATTGGCACATTAATCTCAATTAAATCATCTGTAATAAAATTAATTTTTGTAAACATCATCTTTTCTAAAAGAAGATTAATTTCAGATTTATTAATTTTACAACCTAAAATTTTATTTACATTTTTTAAAGAAATTTTAATTTTATTTTCTGTAATGTCTGGAGATATAATTGTTTTATCTGGATAAATAATTTCTAAAGTATATACTTCTCCATTAAAATCAGAAAACATAGAGCATAAAATATTCATTGTGTTTTTTAGTTTTAAAAAATTTGAACCAGTACACTCTAAAAAAACATCTTTTGTATTTTCAGTAACTTTTCCTGTATCATTTGAATTAATTATTGGTGGCATTGAAAGTATCTTATTATTAGAATCTTTAAAAAAAAGATATTTAAATTTATTTTCTAAAAGATAAGAATATTCTTTTCCAGTCGGGTGATTTTCTATAATTTCTTTACCTGTCATCTCTTTTGTTTCTTCTAAAGGTATAAATTTTATATTATCTGGAGAATCAGTTTTAAAAGTTATAGGGAAAGATATTTTATCTAAAGGATAAACTCCAATAGATACTGACTTTCTTTTTCTTCCATATGTTAAATGTAATTTTTCTTGGACAGAAATTATTTCTTTAATTTTTTCATCATTTAAAGATAAATTTTTAATTATAGCACACATTGTATAATTACCATATTCTATTGCTGATTTATCTACAATAACTTTATTTCCTGAACTTTTAACTGAAAAAGGAATATAATTTTTCAAACCTAAATATGCTTCTAAAGCTCTTTTAAAACCAACAAAAGATAAAAGATCTATTCTTTCAGCAGTAATTTCAACTTTTAAAAGATCTGTTTCTTTATCATATGAATCTATTTCTAAACCAAAATCAAAAAGTATTTCTTCAAGTTCTTCTATGGTTAGCTCTTCTTTTTTAATTTCTTTTTTTAGTTTATTAAATTCAATATCAATTATTGCCATAAATATTTCACTCAAATTTTCTTTTTGGAATTATATAGTTTCTTAAAAAATCAATATCACAATCATCTCCAAAAACTTCTTTGATATTTTTTTTTTCTAAAAGAAGCATACCAATTCTTTCAATTCCTATACCCCATGCTATAACATTACTCTTTATACCATAAGGCTCTAATGTTTCTTTTCTAAAAATACCTGAATTCATAACTTCTCTCCAAGTATTTGTTTTTTCAGAAAAGGCAAAAACTTCAATACTTGGTTCTGTATATGGGTTATAAGTTGGTTTTATTTTTATTTTACTAAGTCCTAATTTTCCTAAAAATTCTTTTATAAAACCAATAAGATCTGAAAGACCAATATTTTTTCCAATAACAAACCCTTCTGCCTGATAGAATTCTGCAAGATGAGTTGCATCGATAGATTCGTTTCTAAAAACTTTTCCTATACAAAAATATTTTGAATTTTTTTTATCTTCTTTTGAAAGATTATAAAAAGTTCTAAAAGTTACAGAGGTTGTATGTGTTCTTAAAACTAAATTTTTGGAAAGTTCTTCATTCCAAGTATATTGATGACCTAAAGAACCTGTTTTTCCACCTGTTTCATGAACCTCTTTAATTTTTCTTAAAAAAGATTTGTTTTTTACAAGTTTTCCTTTTAATGGTAGATAGAAAGTATCTTGAATATCTCTCATAGGATGATCTTGAGAAATATACATAGAATCCATTGGCCAAAAAGAAGTATCAACATATGGGCCAGTCATTTCTTTAAAACCCATTTCAAGATATAAATCTCTAATGTACCACATTATTTTTCTTAAAGGATGCACTCTTCCAATTTCTGAGGGTTTTGGAAGTTTTGATACTTCATATTCTTTAAAATCTATTTTGTCTAAATTATTTGATTTTAATATTTCTGAAGTAAGATTAATTATTTTATCTTTTTCTAAAGAAAAATTAACTTCTTTTAAAAAAGAATAACTTTTATTAATAATTGATTTTTTTAGAATCATTTTTCTTTGTAGAAAATCATTAATTGTATTTTGATCAATATTATTTAGATTATTTAAAGAAATATCTTTTAATTTTTGTTTGTTAATTGAAATTATATCTTTATAATTTTTATTTACAATTATTTTTCCTTCATTAATAGTAACAAGATTAAACCTTTTAGAAATTCCAAAAGCAAGAGATATTTCAGAATCATTTAATAAATTAATTTTTAAGGTTTTAAGAGAAGATAAAAGAACTTCTTTATCTTTTATAAAATCACAAAAAACATCTTCAATAAATCCTTTATCTAAAGTTTTCTTTCCAATATCTGTTAAATCATAAGTATTTATTTCAGATGTTTCTTCTAAAATTACATTTTCATCTTTTAAAAATTCTATTGAACGTCTTATAGAATCTGAATCTTTATCAAGTAAAGAAATAACGTCATTTAGAACAATTTTCTTTTTATCTTTAATAAGATTATAAACTAAAACATCTATTTCATTAAACTTTAAAATCATAAATTTTCACAAAAATAATATCTATAAAAATTAATCTTCAAAAAGATCATCTTCAAAAATAATTTCTTTTTTCTGTTTTTTTGGTTTTATCACAGAATGTTTAATTACAAAATTTTTAATGGATTTTTCGAAAGATTTTTTAAATATTAAAATAATTGAAATTAATAAAATAAAAATAAGTATTAAATAATAAAAAATATCAGATTCTTTTGAAGTAAGTAATAAAAAACTTGGTTTTGGAGGTTTTTTTTCAAAAGCTAAAAGTTTAATTTCATTTGAAGAAATACTTTCCCAAAAAATAACATTTTTATTTAATTCTCCTTTTGGATAAGGATCTGTTATTAATAAAGGGTCATATATTTGTATAGTTAATTTAGATTCAGATGGAATCACATAAATATTAT
>CALBUD010000029.1 GCA_937968065.1 Candidatus Iainarchaeum sp.
TTAATTAGATGGTTTATATGACTCCAATTGAAGAAATTAATTTCAATTATGAAAATAAAGAATTTAATGAAATTGTATATAAAGTTATTTTTAGAAATTTAGAATTGAAAGATTTAAATCCTTATTTTAAAATAAAAATATCTGATAAAGATAAAGAAAAAGTTTTTAAAGAAATTAATAATATAAACATAAGCCATATTGCTTTAGATAATGTTTTTAAAGAAATAAGAGACTTTTTTAAAGATTATTTAAAAGAAGATTTTTTAGATTATTTGTTAGATTACCTTATTGGATATAAAGAATTATCAATAATAATGAGATCTGATGATTATGAAGAAGTAATGATTAATGATTATGATAAAGTTTTTATACTTTCAAGAAAAAATGTATATTATAAGACAAATATTGTTTTTGATAAAAGTAGTTATGATATTTTCTTAGAATATATTAAAAAAACATTAAACAATGATTTTAATCAAAGAGATTTTATAGATGGTGTTTTACCTGATAACTCTAGAATAAATATTGTTTCTAAAGAAGTTTCAAAATTTAATGTTATAACTATTAGAAAATATTTAAAAACACCTCTAACAATTGTAGATTTAATTAAAAATGAAACTTTTGATTATGATGTTGCAGCTTATCTATGGACTATTGTTGATGGATTTGGTATAAAACCAGCAAACACCTTTATTTGTGGAGGTACGAGTACTGGAAAAACCACATTACTTAATATCTTGCTTCAATTTATACCTAAATCAACAAGAATTATAGGGGTTGAAGATACTAGAGAAATTGATTTTACAATTTTTGATAATTATGTAAGTTTAACAAGTAATATTGCTGATTCTGAAAGTCTTTATAAAATAACTGCTAATATTTTAAGAATGAGACCTGATAGAATAATTATTGGTGAAACAAGAGGTAAAGAAGCAAAAGGTTTATTTGTTGCTATGGATACTGGTCATCAAGGGTGTATTTCTACAATCCATGCAAATAATAGTTCTGATCTTGTTAATAAATTATCTTCAGATCCTATGAATATTGAAGATGTTTATCTTAAATTATTAGATGTTATTATAACTTTTAATAGAAAATTAATTGGAAATAAAATATATAGATATATCTCTGAGATTTCAGAAATATCTAGAATGGGTAATATTACAATTAATCGTATATATGTTAATGAAAATATGACTTCAACAACTAAAATAAATATTATGGCTTCTTCTTTTTTAGAAAGTTTATGTAATTACATTAATATTTCAAAGTTAGAATTGCAAATAATATTAGATCATAGAGCAAAAATTTTAAGGATGATGGTTGATAAAAATCTTACTGATCATGATGAGATTAGAGAGATTTTAACAGACCCTAATTTTACTTATAAGGGACTTTTAAATAAATAGGGGTTTTATGTTTTTTAAAATCAATATAAAATTTAAATATTTTTTTTTGTTCATTAAATTTTGGACAGAACAAGTTTTGTTGGACATTTCTTTATTTATTGGACACTTATTTTCTAATTTCAGTATAATTAAAATTAAGTCGAAATAATTATTTTTTCGACCTATATAATTTAATTTATGAAGGTGATATTTTATGATTGTGATGAAATTTGGAGGTACTTCTATTGGATCTTCTGATCAAATAAAAAAAACAGTAAACATTATTAAATCAAAATTATCTGAAGATCCTATAATTGTTTTATCTGCTGTAGGTGGAGTTACAGATTTATTATTAAAATCATTTTCTTTAGCCATAAATAAAGGAGTTATAGATTATTCTGAAGTAAAAGAAAAACATTTATTAATTTTAAAAGACTTAAAATTACCTTTAAATTTACTTGATAATGAATTTTTAGATTTTGAAAAAAATTTAGATATTTTGAAGAATATAAAAAAAGATAATTTAGAAATTTTAGATAATTTATTATCTTTTGGAGAAAAATGTTCTGTAAAGATTTTGTCTTCTTATTTAACTTTATTTGGAATTAAATCTAGATATTATTATTCATATGATCTTGGTATGTTGACAAATAGTAATTTTGGATCTGCAGAAATTTTATCTGAGACTTATGAATTATTAGAAAAAAGTATATCTTTATTAAATAAAAATTATTTATCAGTTATTACAGGATATATTGGACAAAATAAAGAAGGTAAGATAACTACTCTTGGTAGGGGTGGTTCAGATTATTCTGCTTCAATTATTGCTGCTGCAATAAATGCTAAAAGAATAGAGATTTGGACTGATGTTGATGGTGTTATGACAACAAATCCAAAAATAGTTAAAAATGCAAAAAAAATCTCTGAAATATCTTTTGAAGAAGCTTCTGAACTTGCAACTTTTGGAGGAAAGATTTTACACCCAAAAACAATTCTTCCTGCAATAAATAAAAATATACCAGTGTGTGTTTTAAATTCTTTTAATCCTGAGTATAAAGGTACAATTGTGACTAAAAATAATAATAAAAAAGAATTAACTGCAATTTCTTATAAACAAAATGTATCTCTTATTAAAATAAAATCTACTAGAATGTTGTATGCCCATGGTTTTTTAATGAGGTTATTTAAGGTTTTTGATGATAATAATATATCTATTGATTTAATTTCTACAAGTGAGGTTAGTGTTTCTTTAACTTTTAATGATTTTAATAATCTTAACGAAGTTATTTCTAAAATATCTGAATTTGGGAAAGTAGATTTATTTGAAAATAAGTCTATAATTAGTATTATAGGTCAAAAATTAAAATATGAATCTGGTTTTGTTTCAAAAATTACTGGTATTTTAGCAAAAGAACAAGTAAATATTGATATGATTTCTTATGGGGCTTCAGAAATAAATATTTGTTTTGTGGTTGATGATGCTGATCTTGAAAAAGCTGTGCTTGTTTTGCATAAGGAGTTGTTTGAAATATAGTTTGTTGTTATGTATACTTTTTTATTTAAAATAATTTTATTTTTTACATCTCTTTTTTTATTTATTTTTTTAAATATTTTTTTATATGTAAGATTTGATTAATTTATTTTTAAATTCTATTAAAATATCTTTTCTAGGTCAATTTTTTTTTATCAATTAATTTTTGTTAATTTTAA
>CALBUD010000030.1 GCA_937968065.1 Candidatus Iainarchaeum sp.
ATTTTTATTAAAAAAAAAGAGAAACTATGAACATAATTTATCTATATACTTTAATTAGTATTTTAATTGTAAGTTTAATATCCTTAATAGGTGTTATTCTATTATTTACAAAAAAGAAAAACCTATCAAAACCACTTTTATTTTTAATAAGTTTTTCAGCTGGTGCTCTTTTAGGAGATGCTTTTATTCATCTAATACCAGAAAGTTTTGAAAGTTTTAATCCTTTAATAGTTTCTTTTTCAATACTTGCAGGAATAATAATATTTTTTATTTTAGAAAAAATAATACATTGGAGACACTGTCATATGCCAACCTCTAAAGAACATATACATCCTTTAGGTAAAATGAACCTTATTGGAGACTCATTACATAATTTTTTAGATGGTATAATAATAGCAACAAGTTATATTGTTTCTATTCCTTTAGGTATTGCAACAACAATAGCTGTTGTTTTACATGAAATTCCACAAGAGATAAGTAATTTTGGAGTTTTAGTATATGCAGGATATTCAAGAAAAAAAGCATTATTTTTAAATTTTTTAATATCTTTAACAGCTATTATAGGTGGAATCATAGGTTTATTATTAAGCAAATATATTAACTCTTTTGCAACCATAATGATTGCATTTACTGCCGGTGGTTTTATTTATATAGGAGCATCAGATTTAATACCAGAACTTAAGAAAGAGACAAGTTTTAAAAAGACAAGCATACAAATATTAGGTATAATTCTAGGAATTGCTTTAATGGCACTTTTAATATTTTTAGAATAAAGGAGTAATTTATGGTAGAAAAAAACACTGTTGTTTATATAACTGCTATTCTAGGAGCAATTGTTATTGCAGCATTAATAGTTGTTTTTTCAGGTAAATATGCGTGGACAATTATTTTTACAACATTTATAATCTTATATTTTGGATATCTAATATTAAAAATAAATAAAAAATAAAATTATATTTTTTTATTATATATCTTAACTAACTCTTCAAAGATTAACTTACTTGTATTTACATCAATTCCTGGTATTTTTGAAATACTTAAACTATTTAGATTTTTTATAAAAGAAATAGATTCTTTATTTTTTATAAGAATTTCAATAATCCTATCATCAATAGAACCTATTTTTTGAAAAATTCTAAAACCTCTTGGAAAAATATTTAGCCTTTTAGATACAAAGTCAGAAATTTCTAAAAAATCAACTAATGTTTCTGAATCTGCAATTTTTCTAATACCTAATTGTTTAAGATAAACTACTTTTTCTAAAGCTTCTTGTTTTGTTAAAAATTTATTTGAATAATCTCTTAAAATAATAGATAATTCTTCATCAATTCCTTCTGTTGTTTCATATAAGGTATTTGAGATATCTTGACCATGAGAGCCTAATTCTATTATAAATTCATCTATTTGTTTTTCATGTTTTATAAAATATAAAATATTTTGAATAACATCTATAACCTCTTCTTTTAAGTTAGGAAAATTACTAATCTCTTTAAGATATAAAGATTTAATTTTTTTATCTATCTTTTGTCTATAATCTTTAAGATTATTAATTGCATGATTTGCTTTAACCATTAAAATACTAAAATCTTGCAAAATATATTTTTGATCTCTAAAATATAAAGAAATAACATTTCTTCTATGAGAGATAGCTATTACAGGAAGATTTGATTGAATTGCTGTTTGTTCTGCAGATCTATGTCTCATACCTGTTTCTTTTGAAAAAATATCTTTATCAGGCATTAAATGTTTGTTTGCACCTGTTATTTTTAATAAATCATTTGAAAGAACTATAGCTCCATCCATTTTAGAAAGTTCAAAAAGCTTTTGAAAAGAAAAAGGAATATCTAGATCAAAACCACCTTTAAGTATAGGTTTAAGTCTTTCTGAGTTTCCAAGAACAATTAAAGCACCAAGATTTCCTTGTAAAATCTCATCTAAACCTTTTCTAAGCTCTGTTCCAGGGGTTATTAATGGTAATATTTTAGTAATATCTATAACTTCGTTATTATGTATATCATTAATTAATTTTTTATTAGAATCTTCTTCTAGAAATATTCTTTTTATTTTTGTAGGCATAAAAAATCTTTTTTTTCCTTAAAAATAGTTATATACTATATAGTAAAGCAAATTATTTATAAACTGATTGTGTTTATTTTCCTTGTTTTTAATCAAAATAAAGTTTTTATTAAAAAAACAAGTTATTAAAAACCTTTAGATAGTATATTAAGAATATTACAAAAAATAAAAAATAAAGAAAAAATATGAAGATACTATTAATCTCTGGAAAAAAATTTCATGAAAAACTACCACTTATAAGATTTAATATTAAAAATCACACAGCAATCTTACCAACCTCTGAAATTGGAAAAGTTTCTAATTATTTAAATAAAAGAAAACTTTATTTTGAGAAAGATATTGCTCTTTTAAAAGAAGTAGATGGTTTACTTGTATGTAACTTTAAAAAAGGAAAACAAGAAAACTATATAGGAGCCTATTCTTTAATGATTATGTCACTTTCTTTCTTTTTAGAAAAAAAGATATATTTATTATATGATATACCTAAAAATAAATATAGAGAAGAGATAGAATCTCTAAATGTTATTTCTCTTAAAGGAGATTTAAAAAACTTAAAATAAATGAGAAAATATGATAAAAGTAATAGCTTTTGATCTTTGGGGAACACTTGCAATTAGAGGAAATCCTTTTTTTCATTTTTCTGAAATTGTAAGAGAAGAGTTTAAAGTTAATCTAACAAGAGATAAAATAATTAGTATTTTTGAAGAAACTGTACAAATAAAATATTGGGAGACAGAAATAGATGCATATACAGAGTTTGCAAGAAGACTTAAAATTTCTCCTACAAAAGATAATATTTTAAAATTACTTTCATTAAGAGATAAATCAGAATCAGAAATAATTGTTTTTGATTTTGTATTACCACTTTTAAAAAAACTTAGAAAAAATGGATATAAAGTAGCAATAATATCTAACTCCTCTATATTTTCATATAGTTATTTTAAGAAAAAAACAAATCTCTTAGAATATGTAGATTATGAGCTTTTTTCTTTCCAAGTTGGATATGCAAAACCAAATCCACAAATATTTTTAGAACTTCAAAGAAGAGCTCAAGTATTTAATAATGAAGTTTTAATGGTTGGAGATGATTTTGAAAGAGATTTTAAAGCACCAAAAAAACTTGGAATAAATGCTATTCTTTTTAAAAATTATGATGAACTATTAATTGAATTTAAAAAATATAAAATAGATTTATAAATAATCTTTTTTATAAATAAAATTCTTTTAACGCCGAAAAAAAGATAAAAACCACTTTTTTTAAAAGATTTCGGCGTTAAAAAAAACTTACTATTATCTTAAACTATTTTTAATAAATTATTTTTAAAAATAACTATTTACTAAAAAGTTTTATTAATGGTACTATTGCAAATAAAACAAATAATATAAGATAAACATACCAATCAAGAGAAAGAATTCCTGGCCAAAACTTTGCAAGCATTAAAGTGAAAAAAAGAACACTTAATTTTATGAAAGCAATATCTTCCCACTTGTATTTAGATATTTTTTTATTACACCATTTAAGACACATAAAATAAATCACCTCTTTTTATAACTATAAGAAAGACAGTTATGTTTATAAAGCTATTTTTTTAATAATCATGTCCAGGACAAAGAATATCATACTCTAATAAAGAAAGCTTTTTTAGAGAAGAAGATATATCTCTTGGAGATGAGAAAGGTAGATCCATTCGTCCTATATTGTCATTAAAGAAAAGAGTATCTCCAGAAAAAAGAATTTTTCTTTTAGAATCATATATACAGATAGAGCCTTTAGAGTGGCCAGGAGTATATATAACTTCAAGATAATTAGGTAGGTTAAGAGAAGATATATCGTTAACCTCTATGTTAAAATTATCAGCTAAAGGTTTTAAAAGAATAGCTTTATATTTATTTTCTTTTAAAGAAATTATTGAATCTTTAGATGCATAAAAAGAAGCTTTTGAAAAAATATGAAAATTTCCTATATGATCATAATGCATGTGTGTAAAAATAACAGTTTTTATTTCTTTTAAAGGAATAACTTTAGATAAGTCTTGCCTTATCATAAGTTCATCTGTAGGATATCCTGTATCTATTAAAATATTTTCTTTTTTTAAAAAATAAAGATTTGATTCTCCTATTATTTTAAAAACATCTTTATATATTTCTGAAATCATAACTTCTTTTGTCCAACAAATATTGTTTTTGTTCTTTTATTATTTAATATAAATCAATCACAATCAATAAATTATTTATGAACTTACTTTTAATAATTTATTGCGCATAAACCGATCACAACTAATTTCAATGAGTAAACCAAAAGTTATAAACCTTCTTTCCTTCTTTTTCTTCTATAGAATCAAGTCTTGCAAAACAAAATCTCTCAAACTGCACTATATCTCCAACTGAAAGTTTTTTGATTGATTTTTCTCCTTTTGTGTTTATTGTTTCATGCTCTGGAGTAAAGATTGTAACATCTAACAATTGAGAAGAATCATCTGGAAGAAAATGAATAATTTTTTTGTTTTCTGACGCTTCTTCTTTAAAATTTAAATAATCCTCAGAATCAAAAATATATTTTCCATCCTCTACCCTAAAATTAACATTATCCATAAGCCTGATTAAATTTCCTTCTTTAAAAGATTCAAGATCTTCTTTTTCTATCAAGTAGTTTCCATTTGAAGAAAAATCTCTTTGTCCAAGATTTAAAGCAGGATGAAGAGAAAGAGAATATTTTTTACAAGGATCATTTTCAACAATAATTTTTACAGGATTTTTAATTGTAAAAAATCTTTTTGAAGAATTATTTAAAACTCTTTTATTATATTTAATAATAGTATCCCAAGTTAACTTTGTACCAGCTGTTTTTGTAATTCCAGACTCTATAACTAATTGTATTATAGCCTCTTTTGTAAAACCCCTTCTTTTAAGTGCACGAAGAGTTGGAAGAGAAGGATCATCCCAACCTATTAAAATTCCGGATTCAATTTTTTCTCTAATCTCTCTTCCAGAAGATGCCATTCCTTCTAAATTAAATCTTGAAAATTCATAAGTTGTTGTATCATATAGATTTAATATTTTTCTAATATACTTATGAAGCTCTGAAGCCATCTCAAACTCTAAAGTTCTAAGTCTGTGAGTTGTATTAAGATAACCATCTAAAAATGCATTTTGAAAATCATAGGTAGGGTAATTTCTATGTTTATAACCTATTCTTGGATGTTCACAATCAATTATTCTAAAGATTGTAGGATCTCTCATTCTTGAGTTTTTATGTTTTAGATCAATCTTAAGTCTTAAAGAAGCTTTTCCTTCAGGATAAGAATCCATCTCTTTCCATTTGATTAGATTTTCTTGGAAAGATTTGCCTCTACACTCACAAGAAATTGATTTTTCTCTGTTTTTACTCATTTCTTCAGGAGTACAAAAACACACATACGCTTGTGACTTAATAATTAGTTTTTCTGCCATCTCTTTCATTAAATCTATATAATCAGAAGCATAAACAACCTCTTTTGGAACAGCTCCAAGCCATTTTAAATCCTCTTGTATGATTTTATAAAATTCTGGTTTTACAAGTCTAGGATTTGTATCTTCAAATCTTAAATAAAATTTTCCAGAATATTGTTTTGCTAAAAGATAATTTAAAAGAATAGATTTAGAATGACCTATATGTAAATATTTTTCAGGACCTGGTGGAAAACAAGTAACAACTTTTTCTCCCTCTTTAATATTTAGAAAAGCAAAGATATTTCTCTCTTCTTTTTCTTTTTTTTCAAAAAAAACAGGGTTAATCTCTTTTAAAAGCTCTTTTTGTTTTTCTAAAGAAAGAGAATTGATTTCTTCAATTAAAGGAAAAAGCTCTTCTTTAAGTTCATTTGTTTTTTGTCTATATTCTGGAAAATCTTTTAAAATTGCACCTAAGATAAACTTAATCTCTGCTTTTCCTTTATACTTAACAGCATTCTCTAAAATTATTTTTTTAAAAACATCTTTCATATTTTATCTATATATATCCTTATATAATATTTGAAAAAACCATTTTTTTTTCTTTTTAACTTTTATTTTTTTTTTATTAATAACAGAAATAATTGATTTATGTTTCAATAAT
>CALBUD010000031.1 GCA_937968065.1 Candidatus Iainarchaeum sp.
GGTGTTATAACAATATAATATGAACCAATCTATTTATAAAGCTTTTGTTTTAAGAATCCAAACAATTAAGTATATATATCTAAAAGTCTATGCTCTATTACTTCCCAATTCATTAATTCTCTTGATTTTAACAAGTTAGTTTGATATTTTAATAGGTTCTTATTAATAGTAGTAATTAATGTAGTGATATTATAGTCGCTATCCTTAACAGATACCCCTATATTGTGTTTAGTTACTATTTTAGAAGAATCTATATTATCATAATTAACAATAGGAACAACACCAGCTTGGATATATTCATATAGTTTATTTGGAAGAGAATATTTGATGTTATCACAAGTAGTAGTAATATACCCTATACCAATCAATGAATCTTTAAGAATTTTCATATACTCTGGTTTAGAAATAAAACCAGTGTAGGTTATCTTAGGGTTTGTCCTTTTAGCATTACCAATAACAATCACTTTGTAGCCTTTTTCTGCAAAATCATTTAAAATTTTGTCTACCCCCAACCTAAATTTAGAACCTACAAAAACCACTTGTTTTTTAGCTATTTTGGTTTGGTAGTTAATATCATAAGTTTCTTTCTTTGAATAATTTTGAATTAAATAAGTTGGTTTTTTATATCTATCTTCAAGTATTCTCTTAATACTACCAGACACACAAATTATCTTATCAACCTTGCCAATCCACATCTCCTGTCTTAAGTATTGTATAGTATTACCTATATAAGAATACAATGTATAATAAAAGTCATATTCCTTTCGCCTAGTTCCTTTCCAATATTCGTGAGAGTCATATATTATTTTAGAACCATATTTATTTTTAGCAAGAACCCCTGCATAAAGTGTATCAGGGTCATTACAATCATAGATATCAGCTTCTTCAATCTTATCTTTCCAGAATATTTCATTAAACACTAAACGATTAACAAACCATTTAATTGAAGAATCAAACCAATAGTATTGAACAGTTAAGTTTTCGTTTATTTGTTTAGAGGTATAGGGTTTAGCTTTCTTACAAACTGACTTAACAACTACCTTAAATATTTTTGACAGGGTAGTAGCTTTCTTTTGTATCCTATCATCATTATCATAATCATTCCATACACACATTACAATTTTTTTCATTTAAAATCTACCCTCTATTTTTTTTAGTCTTTCTTCTAAATCATCAAATTTTTTAAACATCTTTATCTGAACAGGATTTCGTCTATTAATTGCAAGAACTTCTTCGTGATATAAACCTAGCTTATTGTCAAGCCAACCCCAAATTATAAGTCCAATTGCACCAATACCAATTAGTATAGGTAAGTATTTCTGTATAGGTAAATTGAGTGATTTAATCATAACAACCATAATTTTACCACATTAATAAGACAAAGATTTAATATAATCTTCCATAAATTTCCAATCAGGATTTCCATTTTTATCGGCAGGTAATTTAATATTAAGTTTTTCAAGTCTAGATTTAACAAGACCCCTACCATAACCAAATTTCTTTTCAATTTCTAAATTCAAAACTACATTTAAAAATAAAGCAGATAATAAATTTAGGTGTTTATTTCTTAAAATATTAACTTTATTCCCTGTTATAAAATTATCTTTTTGATAAAATGCCTTAAATCCCTCTGCACCAATAGTAATACAATTGCCATTCAATATTTTATTTATATCGATTTTATTTTTTGCAACATAAAATTCAATTCCATTATTTTGTGTAGTTCTTGTTACATAAGGGAGATAATTATCTTTACTTGTTTTTGAAAAATGCTTAATAGAATTTTTATGAATTGGTTTTCCTAAAGAAACTTTGAATAAATCATCATTAACATTAAAAAATTTCCATTTATCAACATTCAATTCTAGTTTTTTACCTTTATTTAAAAACTCTTTTATTATTTCAAATCGGCCTTTAGAAACCATAAAAGAAAGATAATTTAGAACTAAATTTTTGAAATTACTATCATTTAAATTTGAATAATCAGTTTCTAAATAAGCCTCAACACACCATTCATCTTCTGGCTTTACTCCTTTTTTAATACTATGTCCTATTATTTCATCTTTATTCCTAAAATTTTCAATCCATTCATTTCTAATTTTAGTCCAGGTATGATCATAATCTGCTCTTCCACTAGTTCGTTTTTTGAAAAAACCATCTTCTTTCCAATATGCAAAATATGTTTTATAATTTTTTGGATGCTTTTCTTTTGCTTTAAACACCATTATACAAGTGTTAGTGCTGGCATTGGAATTATAAAATAATTCATCAGGCATGGAAAAAACAGCTTCCAAAGTGTGCTCTTTTAATAACTTCTTCTTTAAATTCAAGCCTTCTCCTTTATCATATAAAGCACAACGCATAGGAATAATTGCAACACAATAACTACCCTTTTCTAACATTGAAAGATTATTTAGAATAAATTCTAATTCTTCAATATCATCTTTTGCAGATTTATATGGAGGATTTAAAAAACCAACATTTGGTTTGAATGTTTTAACATATTCAACTACTTTTTCATCGAAACAATTTCCTTTAATTAAATTACTTCTACCATCACTATGAATATACATATTGGAACAAGTTAACGAAAAAATACTGTGCTGAAATTCAATACCAATAATCTGTTTTGCTTTTATGTTTGTTATTTTTTTATTATCTGCACCAGCATCAATGATCATTTTTTTCATAGCAGAAATTAAAAATCCTCCTGTCCCAGTACAAGTATCTAAAGCAATACTATCTTTATTTATATTTGCTATTTCTGAAAACAACTCTGTAATATGTGGAGGAGTTAGAACAATACCCAAACCTTTATCGTTATTTGCATATCTTAAAAATTCATTATAAAATTGACCCAAAGTATCAAAATATTTGTAAGTTTTTATAAAATTGTTTATCTTTTTATCAACGGATTCAATAATATCTCTTAATTTATTTTCTTGTTTTGATAAAACTGTATGCGTTCTAATAAAACCATAAGTAGTTATAATATCTTCTATGTGTTTATTTTGCACTTCAGTTAATTTATACTTTATGGTATTAATTAAACTCTCGGCTAACTCTTTCGGTTTTTGATATTTGTATCCATTTACAAAAGCCTTGTCTTGTAATGCAATTAATGCCCCACTAATAAGAAGACTTCTATTAGATTCAGGAACTTTTAAAGTATGAAGTATATCATTAAGACTTTTTGAATATTTTAATAACTCTTGAAAATCTTGATTAAATTTTCTTTCATCAGTTTGATATCCATTCAAATAGTCATTTAATGTCAAAAAATAATCATCTTTGAATATTTTATGATATTGCTCTGTGCCTTTTAATTGTAAAAAATGAGAAATTCTTAATTTATTTTTTTGCTCTCCACTTATCGCAATTGACAATACATCAAATTCTTTAGATAAAAAAGAAGAATATAATAAAGCCCCATCAACAGCATAATCCTTATACATGTCTTTGTTTTTTGATTCATGATACTTTGAATCAGCTTTACACTCTACAACTATAATAAAGTCAGGATTCTCTTTGAATTGAATAGCAAATTCAGGATACCCCTTTCCATTTCCGCTTTTTGAAGCATTAAGTAATAATTTATTTATTTTTATGTCTTTAGAGGATTGTTCTTCTAAAATTATTTTATTAGACTTATAGGAATTATCTGATAATACAAAGTTTCTAAAAAAACTTTCAGTTATTCTTTCATTTGCCATTTCATCACACAT
>CALBUD010000032.1 GCA_937968065.1 Candidatus Iainarchaeum sp.
AGATTATAAGAAATTCTTTAAAAAAATTGAATTAAAAAATATAAATAAATATACTTTAGAAAAAGATAAATTTTATATTCTATCAACTAAAGAAAAAATATCTGTTCCTTTAAATTATTCTGCAGAAATGATACCTTCAAATCATATGATTGGTGAACTTAGAGCACATTATGCTGGTTTTTTTGATCCTGGTTGGGGTTATGGAAAAAAAGGTGAGATTAAGGGTGCAAAAGGAACATTAGAGATTAGAGCTCATGAAAATATAACTGTTTATGATAATCAACCTATTTGTTTAATTGAATATTTTGAAAACTTAGAAAAACCAGAAAAACCATATGGATTTTCAGGAAATAACTATCAAGGACAAAATAAACCAAAGCTTGCAAAATATTTCAAGGAATAATTTTTATGCAAATAAATCTAATAAAAAAAGAAATTGATTCGTATTACAATAAAGAAAGAAGTGTTCATTCTCAAAGATTTTTTAAAACCGGTAAGGGTGAGTATGGAGAGGGGGATGTTTTTCTAGGTCTTTCTGTTCCTTTACAAAAAACAATTGCAAAAAAATATTTTAGAGATATTGATTTAAATAAACTTAAAGATTTAGATATTTTGTTTAAATCTAAAATTCACGAACACAGATTGGTTTCACTTTTTTTATTTGTTTACAGATATGAAATTGAAAGTAATGTTGGACAAAAAAAGATTTTTGATTATTATGTTAAGAATTTAGAGTTTGTTAATAATTGGGATCTTGTTGATTGTTCAGCTCCAAACATTATTGGAAAATATCTTTTTGAAAATCATTCTAAAAGAAAAATTCTTTATAAATGGGCAAAGTCAAAAAAACTTTTTGTAAGAAGAATATCAATTATTTCAACTTTCTATTTTATAAAAAAACAATATTATTTGGACACATTAAAAATATCTACAATTCTTTTAAAAGACAAAGAAGATCTTATTCATAAGGCTGTAGGTTGGATGCTAAGAGAGATTGGAAAAAAAGATTTAAAAAAAGAAAAAGATTTTTTAGATAAATATTATAAAGAGATGCCAAGAACAATGCTTAGATATGCTATTGAAAAGTTTGAAGAAAAAGAAAGAAAAAAATATCTTAAAAAATAATTTATATTCTTGAAGATAACCAAAATGTAAAAAAACCTAAAAAAGCAAATAAAAAATAAAATGGATTTATAAAAAATAAAGGAGCTGAAAGATAAATTCCTGTTGTTAAAGATTTAAACAGATTAGGTTTTGTTGTTAAAAATATTAAAAGAATACCTAAACCAAAGATAATTATTGGAATAAGTAATAATTTAGTTAAAATATACACTACTACTGAAGAAATTAAAATTAAAAAAAATAAAATACTTTGATTTTGATTAATAAGATTATTATCATTTGATATATCAGGTAAGAATAAATAGATACAGAAAATACCAATTAAAATAATTAAAGGTATATTAGAAAGACCAGTAAAATCAACTAAAAATATATATATTAAATAGAAAACTAATAAACCTAGTAATAATCTAACTTCTTGCTTCATATTTTAATCAAAAATCCATTAAGTTATAACTAAATATAGTTAAAAAATGTTTAAAAAGCTTTTCATTTATTAAATACTTATATATTTAGCTTTATTTTATAAAACTATTCAAACTTATATATAAATAGATTAGATATGCCTATTAAAAGAAACTTTAAAAAACCTATTAAAAAAGAAGTTATAGGTAATAAAATTAAACAAACTAAGGTTAAGTTTAAGCCATATGATTTTGTTTCTGAAGAAAACGTAAAACATCAATTAAAAATAATCTTTGAAAAAATTAAATCTAAAAAAAACTCTTTATTTGAATTTAAATTATTAAGATTAAATAATTTAATTGAAAAGATATATATTGACTCTAGTTCTAAAAGATTAGGAGAAGGGAATATGGGGGTTATCTATAATGGAATATTAAAATTTAAAGGTAAACCTAAAAAAAGAGTTGCAATTAAATTTTTTAAATTTGATATAAGAGATAATGATATAGAAATATATGAACAGATAATTAAAAAATTAAAAGAAATAAAATTACCTTCAGGACATAGTCTTCTTCCAAAAATTGGTTTTGTAAAAGTAAAATTATTAGATAATTATAAACCTATTTGGATTCAAGTTTCTTCTGCTTTTATTACAAAAGAAAATGGTATATTTGTATCTAAATTTATGCAAAATAATCAAATTTTTTATTCTAAAAGAACTATTAAAGAGATAGAGCATCTTTATAGAAAAATTATTGAAATTGGATTAGATCCTTATGATTTAGTATCTCAGTTTAAACTTAATGATAGTGTAGTACCCATAGATTTAGATGTTTTATACTTAACTTTAAGTTCAAATAGAGGTAAAATTTTTAGAAAAAAAGAAGAAAAAATTAATCAATTACTTAATTCTTTTGCAAGAGTATCAAATAAAATGTCTTTTGATTCTTTTTCAACTTCTAAAAAAATATTGATTGAATTGTGTACTGAATTTGCAAAAAATAAACCGGAATGGAAAAAAGAGATTAACAAAATTATTAAAGAAGATCAATTAATTAATTATTATATTCAGGATAATTTAGATCATATTATATAAAAAGATGTTTAGAAAATAACAGGATTTATAGGATATAACATTTTTTATAGGACAAATCATTATTTTTTGGACATTATTTTTTTACTTCTTTTTTAAGAATTATTTTTTTATTTTTTAATTCTAAATCAAAAATAAACACATCATTATTATTAAAAGAAGTTACCTTATCAGTATATTTTTCTTGTTTAATTATTGAAATTATAGCTCTTCCAATGCCATTATGACAAGTAATTAACACAGTTTTAGCTTTATAATTTGTTAAAAGAAAAAGTAAAAAATTTTTAGCTCTTTTTAAAAAATCTTTATTTTTTTCTCCTTTTTTATTTTCATATATAACAAAATAATAACTTTTTAAATCCCAATTATATTCTTTTTTTGTTTTACCTGTAAGCTCACCTAAATTTTTCTCACGTAACTCTTTTGTAAAAATTAATGGTTTTGTTTTGTGAGATTTATGAATTTGTTTTATAGTATCTTTAGCTCTTTTAAGATCACTTGAAAAAAAAACATCTATTTTTTTAGTTTTTAATCTTTTAGAGATATCTTTTGCTTGCAAAATTCCTTTTTTAGTTAAGGTTCCAGGAATATGTCCTTGCATTATTCCTTTTGTATTTTCAACAGTCTCTCCATGTCTTGTAATTATTAATTTCATATTAAATCCCATTAACTAAATATAAAGAAATAAAACAATTTTTAAAGATGATACATGTTCTCGGCCAAGAGGGGGGTCTGAAAACAAACCCAGTTTATAAAAACTATATATTATAGAAATCAATTAATAAATTGATTTAAGACTACATAACTAATAAATTAAATTTAAGATTAATTTATGAAATAACAGTTATGTATATAAAAGAGGAGGTGAAGATAGAGTTAGTAAATAAATTATGACTTTGTATAATCTTTTAATTATTTTTTTTATTTATTAATTTTATTTATGTTACGAGAGATAATAAGAGCACAGATGATAATTTATAAATATTTAGAAATAATTAAATAGATTATACATAACAAAAATTAAGAAAAATAAAAGAAAAAAAGAGTTTTTGAAAAAATTATAGAAATTGCTTAATTATTATTGTTCCGCATAATAATCCTTATGCCGACCTTTTCAGCCAAAAGTAGGTCTTTTTTTGCAAAAAAACCATGTTTTTTGAAAAATCTAAAAATCTTGAAAAAAAGCACAAAAAAATCATTATAAAAGGGTAGGATATTTGACATAAAAAGGTATTAAAAAAACTGTTTTTTAAAGAAAATAACTAAAAAACGTTGTTTTTTATAAAAAACACTAATTTTTTAAAAATTACATCTAAAATATGAGAAAACTATTAAAAGTAAGAAATAATTTTAAAAATCTTAAAATTAACAAAAATTATTTGATCAAAAAAATTTGTCCTAGAAAAGATGTTTTTTTTGAATTTAAAAATAAATTAATCAAATCTTACCTTTAAAAAAATATT
>CALBUD010000033.1 GCA_937968065.1 Candidatus Iainarchaeum sp.
CAGCTGCAACCACAGGAAGCAACACACCAAACAACAAAATTACAACTAAAAGTACAATTAAAAATGTATATCTCATATATCTTAAACCCTATAATATATTATAACTATAAAATATAGTTAAACAATATATTTATATAGATTACTTTTAGAGAAAAAACCTTTAAAAAAAGCTTAATCACATCTTAAAGAATCAGAAGCTGGTTCAATAAAACTAGAATTATTTGAATATATTTCTGTTGGGTTATAGAAAAACTCAGAGGTTTTTCCATCAACAGAATTAACCACACAAATCTTATTTTCAGAAACCATATCAAATACTTTTTTAATAGAGTTTATCTCAAGATTATTTCCTTGAGAAGAAGAGGAACCTAAAGATATATTTGAAGAATAATTATTACCTGTTGTTGAAAATTTAACATTTACACCTTGACTTGATCTATCTTCAAGTGTATATATACTATTTTCTGGAGTGTAAAAGATTGTTCTAAGATAAACTTTTCCAGTTCTTATAACTTGTGGCCAATCAAGAACAAATGTTGATTGAGGTCCTTCTGTTCCAGAATATCTATCATAATAAACCATATTAAACATATTGTTTCCAGAAAAATCACATCCAGAACCAACACCAGTCCATCTTAAAAGAGAAGTTGAATCAACTAAGGTGTTATCTGATGAATCTTTTAATCTATAATAAACATTTAAAGGATTTGTGTTTCTTGTTTCAACTTCCATTAAAACAGGAATTGCTTTACTTGGACTAAATATTAAATCAATTATGTTTTCTTGATATTTAACAGATAAAACATTTCCTCTACTTTCAATTGAAGAATTAATCTTATAAATATCATTTGTTTTTGTAATATTTACTGTTCTTAAAGCGTTTGAACCATAATCAGGTGTTGTTACAACATTTTCTTCATCAATTCTTATAGTATCTCCAGTATATGTAACTCCATACCCTTGTCTATTATACCCTGAAGTTGTTTGTCCTACAAAACCATTAAATGGAAGTCTATAAAAAACACTATCTGTTTCTGGAGAAGAAATAAAACCAAAGGTTACAAATGCTTCAGCATCAATTTCTCCATTTCTTTCAAAATTCCAAGAACTATTTTCAAATAAGAAATCTATTTTTATTCTATATTTTCCTGGAACATTAATATTTACATTATTTGTTTCATCTGAATATTGTTTTATAAATAATAAATTATTTTTGAAAAGTTTAGATAAATAACCATTATTAAAGGTGGTTGGAGATGACATTATTGAAGAAGAACCTATTTGAGAACCATCTTCTCTTGAAGCAAGACCACCATATGCAGCATCAAAATCATTTATAAAATTATTATTATATTTATCTGTTATTAAATAAACTTCAAACTCTAAAAGTTCTTTTAATCTTAAAATATCTTGTTCTGTCCATTGAGAAACAACATTATCAGGATACATCTCTTTATTAAACCACATATCAAGATAACTAATTCCATTTTCTTTAACAGTTGTTGCTGGAACTAAACAATCAGAAGTTTGAGATTGCTCATAAATATCAAGTGAAACTAAAGAACTAAAACTATTATTAAAAGGATCACTATCCTCTCCAGAATAGATGATTGATAAAGAAAGATTTTCTCCAAGGATTGGAGTTGTTTCATAAAATTCTAAAATAACTTCTGTTGTGGTATCTCCTGAAGTTTGTTTTAGTTCAATTGGTATACTTGAAAGATTTCCTGTAATTTCTGTTAATTCATCTGTTGAAAAATCTCTAACATATGCTTTCTTTGGTAGTTTATTATCAAGACTTGCTGCTAAGTTTCCATTTTTATTATTTCCTGTTCTATTATCTAAAGATATTTTAACAATTAATTTTTCTTCAGAAGTTAAAATACTTACTTGATCAATTCCTGTTCTTGAAGCTGAAACATTATAATCTGCATTATATGGTTGTGCATCTTTAATATAATATGAACCAATTAAAGATTGACTTGCTAAAGATTCTGAACTTATAGGACAAGAAACTGGTTTTGAAGCTATTAGTTCTTGTGCTTTATTAATTCTATTTAAAACAACTTGTGTTAATTGAGTTGCATCACAATAGTTTTCAGAACATTTATCTATATCTTCTAAAGACCAAGACCAATCAAGAGAGATGTTTGGAACAGCACCCTCTCCAGTTTTTCCAATCTTTCCTGTGTCTGTAACACAATCAAGAAGAGTTAAATCATAGTTTGGAGTTTCTTCTGGTTTTGATATAAAATATGCAAATCTAAATTTTCCTATATTTTCTGTATTTTTAAAAGCAGGATCTTGCATATCTATAGAATCATCTAATGTTGGATTAAAATCTATTGTTTTAAAGAAATATTTTTTTGAATTATTATTTATTTGTGTATAAAAATCATCAGAAAGATTAAATTGTAAAGGTTTTATACCTGCTTGTTCAGGCCAGATAACTTCATCTGCTCTACAGGTATATCTAAAGTCTGTTTCAAGTTCTATTTTGTTTCTAGTTGGTTTTGAACCATAACACTCGATTGTGTGTGAAAGTTTTCCATCTTCAATAATTGGTTCAAAGATACCACTACAGTTTTGGTTTTTAATTATTTGTGCATCAAACTTATCAAAAATAAATCCTGGTTGGTTACATAAAGTATAGTTTGATAAAGAAAGATTAGCATTCTTTGTAAGTTTATTTTTTGATGCAGGGTCTGTCATGGTTATAAGATCATGGTAGGTTATATATCTTGAACCTGTAATATCAAAAATATTTATATAAGAGGTGCTTTCTGAAACATCATTTATTTGTATAATCTTTGTTTTTTCATGATTTGGTTTTGTATGTTTTTGTTCAATATCTAAAAATCTATTAACTATTAAAGGATATTCAAACTCATTTTTCCAACTAGTTGCAGCCCAAGAAACTAAAGCCCCAACTCCAATAGCTGCCCAACCATAAGGCCCAATTCCTGCAAGAGCTGTGTAGATGGCAGTTGAACCTAAAGCGGTTCCAGCTGTTCCTGCAGCTGCTGCAGCAGCTGCTGTTGCTGCACTAACACCAATAGCTCCACTATAAACACCAATTGCAAGTGTTGAGGTTGTTAAAATTCCTCCAACCCAAGGAACCCACCCAACATCTTCATCAATAACTGTTATATATGAAAGATCTCCAAGAGCTTTAAAATTCATTTTTTTAAAAGATTCATCATTTCTATTAAAATTACTTGATAAATATTCTACAAAAGTTGAGTTTTCAGAAGAAACAGCATTAACTGTTCTATAAGATAGATCCTCTTGACTTGTAGGAATCTCTTTAACATAATCCCATGGATTTTTTTCTGTATTATTATTATATAATCTTTTTATTTCAGAAACTTTATTTTCAGAAATTTCAATAAATGGATCTTCCATCCATAAACCTGTTTCATCTTTTGCATTTATTTTTAAGATTGAAAATGAAGAAGTTATTGTTCTTCCAAAATTATTTTTAACAGAAATTAAATTATTAAGATAATAAGCACCAGGTGCTGTTTTTGAATCTTTTCTTTTTATAGAAACAGTTTTTTCAGAATCATTTAAAGAAAATCTTAAAATATTTCTTTCTTCAATTCCTTCTATGATTAAATCTCTACATCCATAATCATCACCATCACAAAGATTCATCTCAAAGGTTGCTTTTCCAACACATTCGTTTTTAATAGTTAGTTCTTTAGAGGAAAGATTTTCTAAAACAAATAATCCTCCTTGATTTATTTTTCTTCCAGAATCATAATAAGAGAAACAATCTGTAAGATTCATAACAGAGATATTTGTTTTTAATAATAAATCATTTGGTGATTTATTAACATATACAGCTCCCTCTTCAGTTTCAACTTCAGCATTAAAATAAATATTTGTTTTAATATCTGCAAACTTTATACCATTGGTGTTATAAGTTATCTCTAAGGTATACTCTTCTTCAGGTCTTATTTCACTTACAACTGTTCTATAGTAGTTTTCTGATAGTTGCACTTGATTTCCAGAACCTGGACCAATAACTCTTAAGAAATAAACACCATATCTATCTGCTTCTGAAACTATTTTTGCTTGTAGATTTTTAATTGATATAGGAGTTCTTCCTTCTTTTGAAAGACATGTGTTTTTAATACTTAGAGAGGTTGTTTGACTTGTTGTTGAAACAACAGTTGTCCATTCTCCAAGACCACCAGTAACAACTAAACAATCATCTGCAAACACACCTGTTCCAACAGATAATTTAAGATTTACTGGAATATTAAATAAATAATCATAGTTATTTAAAGAAACTGTTCCTGTTAAAGAACCTATGATATTCTCACTAACAGGATGTGTTCTTGCACTCTCTGAGGGTGCAAACTTAACTGTCATTTCTCTTGTTTGGTTTGCAGGTATTGTAAATCCAGATTGTATCTGGTTATTTATATAATTTTTAGTTTGTGCAAGGTTTAATAAATAAGATTTATTAAAAGAAATATCAATATCATTTATTTCTTTTAAAGTTAATGGATATTCTGTTTTGTTTTCTAAAGTCAAAGTATATAACTCTCCATCAATATCGTTTTTATGAATAAATGCTTGAAGAGGAGAATCACTTGTTATTTTTTGAGAGTTGTGTAAAATATCAATAATATCTTTTGTTACTGTAAACTCAACAGGCTCTGCATAATATTTAGATTTTGTAGCTTCAATTACAAAGGTTTCATTATTTCTTAAAGCAGGAAGAGAAATATTTGCTTTTCCTTCTCTGTTTGTTTTTCTACCTGTTGATATTGTTAAGTATTCATTATTTATTTTTTGTAAAACATTTATATTTGCACCTTCTATTAAACCTCCTTGACTATCTTTAACAATAACTGTTAAAATAAAAGGAACTGAAGGTATTATGTTTCTTGGTTCATAATCAATAACCATAGTGTCAATCTCTGTTGTTGAAAAGTTAATAGGTAAGGTGTAGATAACTTCATTGTCAGAGACAAGTCTTGTGACTAATTTTGACTGTCCAAGAATTAATGGAAACAATCCTAAATTAAAACCAATTTCTGAAAAAGGAGAAAGATTTTCTTTTAAAAGCTCTGGAGTGTTAAAAGGAATATTAAAATTATTTTCTCCAATTGGTGTTTCTCCAATAGATGAAAACTCACCAAAGATTTCATAATTTTTAATGTTTACCATAGATGTAGGATTATCATCTTTATTTAAGTTTTTAACAGAAAGTCTTGAAGATGGATAGTTGTTTGAAGAGGAGTTTGTGATTATATATTCAAGAATATAATCTGAGTTAACTTTTAAAGGTACAAGATTATTTTCTTTAATATCATATCTTAACCCTTCTAAAACATCCACATACTGTCCTGAAAAACAAAAAGTATCATTACATAAACTTTTAGCATCCACAAAATACTGAAGTTGTGTAAAATTATTTCCTAAAAGATTAATATTTCCTTGAGAGGATGCATAAAAGAAAGAAACAAGATCATTTGTTTTAGCATTCTTTATTCTTATAGGAATATATATCTCATGTGTTGATGCTGGAAAATTATTTACTTGTATGTTTACAAGTTTTGATTCTAAAAAATTACCTGATTCTGTAAAAGGTTCTTTCTCATAATAGATAGAAGTTCCTAAAGTACTATTTTCAGGCATTATAAAAACAATATCTTCTTTAACATCTTCATAACTACCAGCTCTTAAAGCAAAATTAAAACCTGTTGAAGAGGGTGGCATAATAACTTTAAATCTTAAATAAAAGACTTCATTATTTTTTAAAGATTCAACCTTTTGTTCTAAAGCATTATAAAGACCAAGATATTCAACAACTGTATCTTGTGCTTGACTTGCTCTTTCTAAAACAATTTCTTTTGTAACAGTTTTGTTTTTATAGATTCTAAAAACATCTGTAAAATATGGAAGATAACCATCAGTTTCAATAAGAACATATACTCTCTTATCTGCTTTTATATCTTTAGATATTCGTCCAATATTTGTTGCAATATCAGTTCCAAGCAATTCACCTGATTCAGAATAAAAAGTAACTAATGAATTTGAAACAACATCATCTGTTTTATTTTTAATTGAAAGATTTACAGTTCCTTTTCCAATAACAACAGGTAAAGAAACATTAGTATCTTCAGGTGGTAAGTTTCTATATTTTGAAGAAATTTCTTCAATATATAAGTTTTTAGTCTTAATTGTAAAATCAATTTCAGGAATATTTTCAAAAACAGCAACTCCGTTTTCATCAGAAACTGCATAAGAAAATAAAGGATTAATAAAATCAGCATCTCCATCATAAATCCAACTTTTAATACCAATGACAGGTTTTAAATCTTCATCAAAAATAGAAACATATATGTTTGAAACATTACTTGGTGTTATTTTTTCAAGATTAATATTATAAACTTCTAAACTAGAAGTTATTGGTATTATTTGTCCAAGATATCCTTCAGCAACAGCTTTTAGAGAATAGTTTTTATTTTTATCTATCTTAAAAATAAAACCATCTTGCTTTTCTCTTTCATCTATATTTTCAGTTCCATCTAAAAGTAAAGTTACAACAGGATATAAAGAATCTTCTAAAACCTCACCTGTATCTTTATCTTTTACAAAAACAGTAATCTCTCTAAGCTCTATAGCTTGATTAGTATCAGGATCTATTAAAGGATTAGAAGTGTTTTGCATATCAATAGTTAGTTCAGAAAGATAATTTTTAAAAACTTCAACTTCTTTTTCAGATGCAAGATAATTATTCATAACATCTGTTGCTTTAACAATATATTCTCCAACAGGTATACTTGAAAAAGAACCTTGTGAATTATTTGTTTGTATTGTTCTAATTGAAGTTACAGGATCATCTTTTGAAAATAATCTTAATGTTATTGAATCATAAATATATTCTTCTCCAGAAACAACCAAAACATTAATTGATCCAACATCTGTAACAGGACCTCTTGGTGTTAATTTTATTATTGAATCTGAAAGTTTAACAAGTAAATTTTTTTCATTATATTTATCACTTGAGACATCAGCATACATCAGGTTACAAGAAGAAGGAATTTCTATTGCTAAAGAACCAGTTGATGTTTTTGTAAGAGAAGAGGTTACAACTTCTCTATTATCACAAACAATTGAAACTAAAAGTTCATCTGTTATTTTTTGATTTGTTAAAGTATCTTCAAAATAAATTGTTTTTTTAAAAGAACTTGGAACTTTTAAAACTGTTAATATAAAATTAAAAGTATTTCTATCAAAAACAATTTCTGTTTCAAAAAAATCATAACCTTCTTTTTCAACAATAACAGTATATAACTTTTTTTTATCAAGAGAAATTGTAAAAGAACCATTGTTATTTGTTGTATATGTGTTTGTGGTTCCATCTGATAAATTTCTTATCTTAAAATCAAAATTACTTAAGATGTTATCTTCATTATCAGCAAACCTAATAGTTATGCTTGTAAGATCTGCTTTTTTTCCAATAAAGGAATTTCCAAAAATAAAATAAAGAATAATTAAGAAAATTAATAAAAATAAAAAAAAAGAAGTTAAAGCAAACTTTTTATCCAAAGGTGCAGTAATCTTTTTAATTGGGATTCTATCATCTACTTTTGTTAAAAAGTTTTGCCAAGATTCTTTAAAAGACATGTTTTATACTTTCCTTTAGATTTTAGTTAACAATACATGCTCCTCTAGATGCAACCCATGCATTTTGATTTTCAGAAGCCATCTCTCCTCCAAAGAAAGGTTTGTAAACTTCTACAGGATTATAATATACTTTTAATGAACTTCCAGAATAACTTATACATGCTTGTTTATCTTTAACAAGAGAAAAGATTTCACTTACATATCTTATATCTTGTCCAAATACATTGTTAAGTTCAACTGTTTTAGAACCATTGTTATTTAAAGTATAAAACATAGCATCATCATCAAATGCTTCTTGATGTAAAACACTAATTCCTTGTCCTGTTCTAAAATTACTTGGTGTATAAAAGATTGTTCTTAAGAAAACATTTCCTCTTCTTGTAATATTTCTCTCTTCCCATTCAACACCATATGAAACTGTTTGACTTGGTGTTACTGGTGCAAGTCTTGAAGAGATTGCATGAATATCTGGTCTTCCATTAAATGCTTCAAGAACAGAAATTCCTGAAAAGTCAAGACATTCTCCAATACCTGTCCATGGAACTAAGGTTCCTGAGGTTAATGCTGGTTCTCCTCCAAGGTTTTGTGGTCCACCAATATCAAGCTTATAGAAACTATAAGCATTGTTTGCTTGATTTGAAACTTTTAAACCAACTGGTGTTGCTCTTGAAGGTATAAAGTAAAGCTCTGGATTTGTTTTTGTTGCTGAAAGATTAATGTTAAGAAGCATACCTCTAGTATCTCCATTATTTAAGAAAGAAAACTCATTAGGTTGTTTTCCGTATTCTTTAACAGTTACTGTATTAATTGTATTTGATTGAGTAAAAGGTTCTGTTCTTAAATATTGATTTGTTGAAAGTTGATCAATAGTTACAATATCTCCAACAAAGTCAATACCATATCCTTGTCTTGCATTTTCAGAATCATATCCTACAAGACCATTAAATGGCATATAGTAAAGAGGAGAATCTCTTTCAGGTGCTTGTTCTCTTGAAAGAACTATATCAACTTTTCCTGTAATGTTTCCTGTTGTTTGATCAAATAAATTCCATTGATCATCAAATTCAACATCAATTAAAACATTATATCTTCCAGGGCTTTGAAGTACAAGTCTTCCTGGTTCTGAATCAAAGGTTGAAAGGAAATTAAATTTATCTGAAACAACATACTTATGATATTTGTTTAGATAATCTGTTGGTGCTGCTGTTATTGTAAATCTATAATATCTATCAAAATCTTGTTTAAAGTCATCTGAATAACCATCTTTCATTAAATAAGATCTAAACTCATAAAATGAAGTGTTTAATTTTACATTTCTTGAATAAAGATTTATATTTCTTGAATTTTTAGAAATATCACAAACTTCTGAGTTTGGTGTGAATATATTTTCTAAAAAGTTATCAGAATCAATATCTAAATCTCTATATGCTTCTTCAAGTCTTAAAACAGCAGTAACTTTAAAGAGAGTTTCATCATCAAAGATAACACCAACATCAAATTCTTCTTCTCCTTGATAAGCATTATCTACAAAGTCAGATATTTTTAATTGTATTATTTTTTCTTCAATTTCTACATTGTCTTTATAAACTGTTAGATAAAGCTCTCCATAATCTGCTAAAACTGGTTCGTTTTCTGGAATATTAAATGAACCTTCTATTCTATAATCTACATTTACAAATCTATCTTCATAACTTGAATTTAAAACAGTTATTCCAAGATTATTATTTTGTGAAACTAAACTTTGAGTAACTCCTGGTGTTGGACAAGTAAATGAAGATTTATTTGCTTGAACAAATGAATCAATCTCTCTAAGTTTATTTAAAACTTCAATTGTAAATTGTGTAGAATCACAATAAATATATGGTTTGTTATCTTGTCCTGTAAGATCAGCATCACACCAATTTCCTGTGTTTACTTGCATTCCCGAAATTGTTGAAACTTGTCCTGATTGAGAGAATGTCCAATCAAGAGCGATGTGTGGCAGAGCTTCAGAACCTGTGTTTCCTAGAATCATACCGTTATCTGCAATACAGTTAACCATATCAAGTTCTAGAGAATCTTCTATTTGATCTCTAACATAAGAGTTAAAAACTAATCTAAATTGTTCTGTTTTTATGTCTGTTGATTTATTATCATTTATTTTTTTTATAAGTTCTTTGTTTGTTCCATCTAAAAATCTACTAATCTTTATAAAGTTTGCACCTGTTGTGAATGGTACAAAGATTATTGATGCCCAATTCATATTAAAAATATCTGAAAATGAAAGTTCATAATCAACATTTTGTGTGTATGTTGAGATTGGATATTTTACTAAAAAGTTTCTATATTCATATTGATGTTCTATAGTTCCTTTTGTATCTTCAAATAAAATTTCTCTTTTTTGTACAGATACAGGTTCATTATTTGTATCAAAGACTTTTACAAGATTTGTTCTTTCTGCAAGTCTAAATGTTGGTGAATTTTGACCATTATCAATTTCTGAAAAATTTCTAATATTTATAAATCTTGCATCTAAAACATTTTTATCTGTTAAAAGCATGTTATCAAATAAAACTTCTTGAGTGATTTTATTATTTGTTAAATGAGTATCATAAGGTGTAAAATAATCTTGATCTTCTTGAGAGATGTTAACTTTATCTCTATCTAAAGCATAATCAATTTCAACTTTTGAAAGTTTTGAAAAAGTATTTATTGCTGAAATAGTTCCCATTAAAGCTCCATGAATGATTGGGTTAAGTCCAAAAACATTTGTTAATATTTTTTGTCCTCCATCAATTGCCCATTCAACAACTGCTTTTTTGCCTGTTTCTGTTGCTGCATTTTGAATCTCGTTTGCAGAAATTGGAGCTACAAAAGATAGCATAAAAAGGGCTATAAGGATTATTCCAAAAATTTTATTTATATTTTTCATATTTTTTACACCTTTTTTTTAAATAAATTTTAAAATATTTATTCTTTTAATTTTTCACACTCATTTTTTTTTAATTTTTCATCTTAAGAAGTTTCATCTTCAGAAGTTTCATCTTCAGGAGTTTCATCCTCAGGAGTTTCATCGTCAGGAGTTTCATCGTCAGGAGTTTCATCCTCAGGAGTAGCATTCAAAGAATTATACTCAGATCTCTTAAGTTCTTCTTCAAGAGCTTTATTTGCTTCTTTAATTGCTTTTGCATCATCTCCATCTTTTGCAGTCTTTACTCTATCAACTAAAGTATTTAAAACATTTTTTCTTGTATCTGAAAGTCCATCAATTGTAAGTGCTCTTTCAGCTTTATCTAAAAGCTCTGTTGAAGACTCAAGTTGTTTATTAAGATTTGCTCCAAATAACTTTCCTTGTAAAATACCAGAGATAACACCTGTGTAAAGTCCATCTCTAAAGAAAGATGCTGCAGCTAACTTCCATTTTGCATCATTTCTTACAGTAAACTGACCATAAACCTCTTGACCATAACAAAGATTAATAATATTTGTAACATCATATGAAGATGCAGGTAAAGTTAATCCTGTATTTTCAGAATATTCAGATCTATACAAATCAAACTCATATCTTTCAAGATCTATACAATAATCTGTAGGTCTTACATATGCTTTTATTTGTTTAATTGGTCTTTCTGTTTGTCTTGAAACATCCATTTCAGAATAAACATTTAAGATGTATGCTCCAGGAATAGCACCCATGTTTCTTACAATGATAGGATCACTTGTCCCTGTACTTGAAACCTCTATGTTGTTTCTAGGTTCAATTACAAGACCTGCACAATCATCACAAGAGATTCTATAAACAGTATCTATTGGACATCCTTTATTTTCAATAGTAAATTCATCAACACCTTGTCCAACATTTAAGGTACTTTTTGAAAACACAACACAATCTCTTAAATTTGTAACATCAATCTCAAAATTAAACTCTGATAAGATTTCTTGCTCTCCAGTTCCAGTACTGTTTAAAGATCTAAATTGTATCTTTCCAGTAACTTTTCCTTTCATTCTTCCAACAGGTTCATATCTTAAGATTATAGGATAACTTCTATCTCTATCAACTGTGCTTAAAAGATTTCTATAGTTTCCATGTGTAAGTTCAATAAATTTATTATCAATTGTTATTAAGAATTTTCCTTGAGGATTAGAGTCAAATACAACTCTTGCATCAAGTCCATTTGAAAGTGGCATTCTTGTGTTATTTATAGAACAATTATTTGTAATCATAAATTGTGTTTCAACAGGATTATTTAAAGAAATTTCTTTCCAAAATCCATCAGATAAAGAAAGACAATTTGAATTTTGAAGCATACCATCAAATCCAACATTTACTCTTATTGGAAGTTCTGTAACCCAACTTGAGTTTCCACTTTTTAAAACTATTTTTAAAGTAGCTGAAAGATTTTGTAATTCTCTAATAGCTTCAGATCTTGGATTAAGACTTATAGTTAATGGTATTTGTTTTGAAGAATCTGTATTATCAGGAACTTCTGAAATTGTATCAAGTCCTTTAATAACAATTCCTGCACTATTTAAAAGATCATTATTAATTCTTAAAATATCAATTATTTCAAGACCAGTTCCTTTAACCTCTAAACTCTCAATTGTTAGATCTATTGGAGATATATTATTTATTGTAAAGGTTTCTGTTCTTTGTTTTTCTTCAAAGACATTTAAAGAGTATGCTAAAGTTCTAGGAGTAATTGTAAATAATCTATCTGTTGTTGTAATTTCTTTTATTAATGTTTCATATTCAGGAGCAGTTATATAGATATATACTTTATCATTAACTGCTTGTGCTGGAATATTTGAAATTGTAATTTCTCCTGTTATTGGCATGTTTACAGGACCTCTAATAGTATCTTTAAATTTATCTTTAATTGTAACTGTTGTATCTTTAACTGGAAGTTTTGTTTGGAAATCTTTTGCTTTAACAACTAAATCAAAGTTTTTACCAGAAGGTATGATTTGTGGTTCAACTGAAACTTCAAATGTTTTTTCAGAAGCAACTTCAATAAATAATTGATTTACAAACCTAGTTCTTTGATCAGAAATAAATCTGATTGAAAGATTTCTAGTACCCTTCAACTTAGGTGTGAAAACAACCTCACCTGTAACTTTTTGTCTTGAAGTAAGTTCTGATATTGGTATATCAAATCTATACTCACTAGGATTATTTTGTAAGAAAACCTCACCATTTGGTTTTACAATTCTTATACTTTTTATATCAAGACCTTCATCAAGATTTTCTAAAATAAATCTTGAAGTTATATATCTAGTTTCATTACTGTTGTTTATTAAAGTAAATGAATATTTATAATCTTTATTTGGTTTTGCACCAAAGTTATCTGAAACATCATATCTTAAATCTTCAGAAATATCTATGATGGTTGAAGTTAAACAAAAGTCAGTTGAACAGAAAAGTTCATCTCCAACTCCATAAGTATCTGTGTTATAAACATCATAATATTCAATTAAATTATTTTCACCAAAATATGGATTAAAAGTTTCATAAGCTCCTTCTTTTGTAAGACCATAACCTAAAGAAAATAATTTTAATTCCTCTCCAAACACAGCTGTATCTTTAACAGATATTATTGCTGAAACTTCATAAACATTATAGTATCCTAAAGGACCAGTAACTTCTAAAGGACCTTGTTTTAAAGTTGCTTTTGCCCATTTAAAATCACTTTCAGTTAAACTATCAGCATCATATCTTCCTTCTGTTTCATGAGGAGGGGTCATATTAAATTGTGTATATTTTTGTATGCTATCAAGATATGGTACATCTAAATATTTTATAAACAAAGCATCATTTTCAATCATTGATGTTGAGCCTGTTCTTAAAATAAAACCAATCTCTTCAAACACATCATTTCCAGTTCTGTTTTGTGGAACTGATAAATAATATCTAACTTCATAATCTTCTCCAGCCTTAAGATTATCTTTAATCTCAAGACCATCTCTAAAGATTCCAATTTTTTCAATTCTTGGTTTTGTTAAAGCACTATTAAAATTAAATAAAGTAACTTCAAGTTCTGTTACAACATCTCTTGAAAGTCTTACAAATCTTGATTGTGTTTTTCCAAAGTCTCCATCAATTAATGGAGAGGCAACAACATAATAATCAACATCTGCATCTAAATTAAATTCAACTCTTCCATCTGAGTCAGTATCAATACTTCTTATAGGTATTGCTGGAAAGTTACTATAATAGCTATATCTATCATAAAGATCTACTCTTGCATAAGATACTGGATTTTTTTCTTTATCTATAACTCTTACACTTAAAGTTCCTTCACTTATACCCATTGGAAGAATAACTGTTCCTGTAGCTTCAGGGAATTTTACATTAAATTCAAATTCAATTTCTTCTGAAACATTATTTCCTTTTACAGCTTTTGCAATATATCTTCCAGAAGAGATATTATAAACAGCATTTCCATCATAGTTTGTAACAACTGGTTTATAATCTGATAAAAAGCCTGTATCTGCATCATATAAGATTACTTTTGCAAACTTATATCCTCTACCATCCCAACCTAAAACTCTTACATTTAATGGTGCTAAAGTTTCAGGAGTTATAACTCTTAAGTTTATAAGTGTAGGGTTTGTTGGCATAGTTTCTATTGCTTTTATAAGTTTTCTTTCTATTAAATAACCTTCAGCATCAACAACAACATTATAATCTTTAATTTCTGGAACTGTGAAAATAACAAAACCATTTACATCTGAAAGTTTTGTTTGAAGTGTTTCGTTAATTGCATTTTTAAGACTAACTTCTGCATCTTCAACAACTCTGTTTCCTTGTCCAAGAATCTTTACATAAATATATCCTGAAACATCTGAAGATAAAACCACATTCTTTGTTAAATTTTCTGTAACAAATAACATTTCTGTTTTTGAAGAGTATAAAGGAACACTTCTCATATCTGTGTAAGTTACAGTGTAATCTCCTTTTACAACATCTAAGATATTACAAGTACCTGCAGTTGAGGTAAGACAAGAATCTACAAGCCCATAACTATTTGATAAAGCAACTTTTATGTTTGATAAAGGTTCATTTGAAGAATTTTTAATATTGAAAGAAAGATTATAACTTCCAGGAGGACCAAAATCAATATCATCTTGTTGTAATTCTATTTTTAATGTTCCATTTGTTATTGCTACATTATATCTTGATAAATATCCATTAAAACTAATAGAATCAATCATTAATTGACAAGCTGGATTTGCATCAACAGTAACATTTCCATTTGATAGGCTTTGACTATTTGGTGCTAAAACATTATTTAAACATTTATAACTAATATTTCCATTTCTGTTAATAACTTCACCTGTCTGAGCATCAACCACACTAAAAGTATATCTTACTGTTGGTGGAGTTACGCTAATTGGTTCTAAAGCAATTGTTATGGTTTCTGATATTTCTTGTGAGAAATAAAAATTTTCATATTCTTGATAACCGTCTTTCTGTATTTTAACTTCATAAGAGGAATTTCTCGGAACTTTTATTTTTTCTGTAAGTCCAGAGGAATCTGTAAGATAGGTTGAGATTCCTTGAGTTGTGGTAACCATAACAGAAGTATCTTCTAAAAAGGCACCACTCTCTGCATCAATCACCTTAAACTGAATATCTATAGTGTTTGCAGTTCCTTTTGGAAGCAATAATAACACTATTCCAGCAATTATAATTAATATTAAAAGAATAAATAAAATAAATGAAGGCATCACCTTATCTATTTTATCAGTGATCTTATAAAGACCAGTTCTTTCAACAAAATTATAGTATCTATCTTCTAGATTATAGTAAAGTTTTTTAAGTCCCATATTTTATAACCTCTTAGTTAAAATAAAATTTATTTAAATTTACTTGGATTGTGCCATAACTTAATTATAGAATCCTCTATTTTTAAACAAACATTTTCATTATTTATTTGTTCGAAAACATCTTTCATGGTTTTATATGAAATGTTTGGTGACATGTTATTCATTAACACATTGTATATTTTAAAGTTGTTATCTACTTCATTTAGGATTGAAAACACACTCATGTTTTTAATATTTGTTATTTGTGGGTTTGAATAGATTGCAAAGTTTGAAGTTGTATCTTTAAGTAAGAATAAATTCTTACCAGAATAACTTCCAACATCTACATTTCCAGTTGCAGTATTTACAAGCTTACCAGAATAATTTTCATTAAAGTAGATTGGTCTTGAATCAATGAATCTATAGTTTGCCATATTTTCTAATGTAAAAATATATCCTTTCTGTATCTCTGCCCAATCATTTACAGTGTATGTTGTTTTAGTATACTCAGGAAGGAAAGGTGCATTTAAAGAATTATTTGTTTGTGCAAACAATGGATTTATTGGATTAAAGAATAAAGGATTTTTAGAATATTCTTCATCTAAGTCATTTACTTTATCTCCAATCTTTATACTTAAATCATTTCCATTCTTTTTTAAAATAATTAAATATTCTCCTGGAGAAGAAACATTTGTGTTTTCTGTATAAGTGTAATTATAATCATTAAAAAGACTTCTTGAAGTTTTATAACTTTTTAAAATATTTGTATTATATGGTTCATTAGTATTTGAAAACTTCTTTAATTTTGAAACAAATAAATTTGGAGAATCTCCAATAAACACTTCCATGTTTAAATAAAACTCTATTTTTTGTGCATTTGTCAAATCATCATACTTAAAAGTTTCTAAGAAATATTCAACACTCATATAATGATTTCCTCCAAGCATTATTAGTGTATCAGGTATTACAGAAATTCCTGTAACTTTTGTTTTAATAATTGTTATCTCTCTTAAATGTTTTGGAACCTTTTCAAGAATATCTTTTGCTTGTTTTATGTATGTTTCAAGTGTCTCTTTTTCATCAAATTCATTACATTCAACACAAAGATCAAGTACAGCATCTGATTTCTTAATACTTTCACCATCTTTATAAAATAATATTTCTCCAAGTTTTACTTTATCTTGAGTATTTTCTAAAGAATCTGCTTTCTTTTTTAAATAATCATAGAATTGTTCTTGATCACAATAATATTCTTCACAAGAAGTCTCTGTTATCTTATTTGAATCATATTCAAATAATATTTGATCAAATCCTAAAAGTTCATAATTTTCTTTTCCTGTAACTCCATCTTTTGAAGTTAAGGTAGGATCATAACAACTTAGATCTAAAGCTTCAGTTGTTACTGGTTTTGGAACACTTCCATCATCACAAACCCCTTGAACAGGTGACTTTCCATCATCACAAACTTCTTGTACAGAAACACCTGAAATTGGATTGGTTTCAATTCTTGTATCCACACCAATCAAAGTATGTCCTTGAAGAACTGATTGTTGAGTGTTTGGATTTATTTGCATAATTGTAAAATTTATTCCTTCTTTTGTATTTTTATCTTTAAAGAAATCATAAATCTCTAATTTATTATTTTCGCGTCTATCATTATCAATAGTTTCAATTGGTCTTTCAAAACATAATTTAAAATAATGTTTTTTAATAAACTCAATACTTACCTTTAAAGGAGAAGTATAACTTTCATCAAGATAGAAAAGACCTAAATCTTGTATGTGTGAAGTTTCATTAATTCCATTTATAGGGAAGTCTTTTACCATACCCATAAAACATCTTTGAGCTGTTTCTTCTAAATCAACTCTTCTAAATTTATTTTTTGTTAAAGCATCTTCAGGAACTTTAATAAACACAATGTTTCTTCCATCTCTTTGTATTTCTAAATCATATGTTAATTTGACAGAAGTATCCACAAATAATAATTCATCTGCTGTAAAAATACTATAATTTAAATCTTTTCCTAAAAACTCTTTAATAATCTCCCAGTTATCTCTATTATCTAAGATAAGCCATTGGAAATTATCTTTAAGTTCCATACCAACATTATGGTAGACTAATGAAGACATACCGTGTGGAGGTTGAAGACCAACTTGCAGCACAAACTTTAAGTTAACCTCATCTTCTACATCTATAAGCATTCTTCTAAAAGTTGAAATCACTCCTGCTGCAATTGAATTTTGACCATATTTATTCATGTATGCTTTTGCAGAAGAAGTATTTTTAATCTCAGGATTTCTTCTTAAAGCTATATCCCATACTTCTATAGGTTTGTTTGTTTGAAGATCTGTTAAATAATCAACCTTTATAGGTTGTATTCTTCCTTGCATATCTCCAACATTTAAGAAAGAAACACCATCAAAATCAAGTGAAGTTAAATCTAAATAATTAACTTCAACAAGTCTGTATCCTTGATCAAAACAAGTGTTCATAACTTTTACTAATTGATACTTAGGATCAAAAATATTTGAAAAATCTAATTTTTGTGGAGTTACTTGTATACATTTTGAAGGCATAAAACTTAATGGTAAAGTTACATTTACAGGAACCTCTCCAACAAGAGAATAAACATTTTCAGAAGCAAGAGAAGGTTTTGCTGTAACTGGAACTCTAAAAGTTCCCATTTCTTCTGCACCTGTAACTAAGACTTGTGTGCTTTGATTTGGTTCTAAAGTAAATTCTTTATCTGAAGAGACTACAACTCCATAGTTTTGTTCAAGTTTAATATCAACTGCTTCTAGACAATTGTTTGTAACTGTAAATGGTCTTACAGGACAGTTCATACTATTTGTAAAACCCATACCTCCATAACCACCTTGCATATAAGGATCCATGAAGTTATAATAATTATAATTACTATATTGATTTTGGTATTGTGAAGTTGGATAATTATAAGGATAAACAGTTGAAGCTTGTTGTCCAAAATATCCTGTTTGTCCAACTAAGTTTTGTTGTGGGAAGTTATATCCTTGTTGTTGTGTCATATATCCTGGAGCATACTGATATTGATTTAATGGATTAAATTGTCTGTTCATGTTATAACTTTGAGCATAATTTACTCCTCCAAAATATCCACCACTCATTTGTTGATTATAAAGAGCAGGATTTAAGTTTCTATTAAACTGTCCTAAAGCTCCTTGTCCATAATATTGATCATACATACCCATTCCAGAAAACCAATTACATGCAATAACAGGAACTGGTTGTTGTGGAATATCTATACATTCTGAATAATTGTTAACTATAATGTTTGTTTTTAAACTTGATTTTATTTCATCAATACCATTCATGTTTCCTTTTAAAGAACTAAAGTGAATGGTTGGAGAAGTAACTGAAGAAGTTACTTTATGAGCTTTAAACTTTAATGTTGCTGTTGTTTTTGTGTTTCTTGGCATGCTTGGAATTATTATATTTTCTTGTAAGTTTTCAAGAATATATTCTCTATTATTTATAACTAAAGATAAAACACCAGATTCAGTTTTATTTTCCCAATCAACCATTGCAATAATATTTCCTAAGTCAACAGCATTAAGATTTGAAGAACATTTATTCTCAATTGTAAAATCAATTGTTTTTTCTTCACTTGCAGTTGTTCTTATAGTTGCATCTAAAGGCAATATTTTCAAACAATCAAGAGAATCAAGAGCGTTTCCTAAAACAACTCTAACAGTTACAGGAATATTTATCATCCAAGTTTTATTTAATTCATCATTTCTAACTCTTACTTGAACAGTTGTTTTAATTGTTTGTTGTGTATAAAGATTAATTCCTTTTTCAGTTAAGGTTGCAACAAGTTCTACATCTGCTTGTGAATCTCCATTAATAATGTTTTCTGAAAGGTTTGTGTTTAATGTAACAAACTCATTATTTGTAGTTGTTGAAACTGAAACTATAGATAAAGGAACAGAAGTGTTATTTAAAAGACTAAAATTATAAATCTCTCTAACATCTCTTGAAGTATCTAAATTAAGAATTATTTCTTGAGGAACAGGAGTTATAACTTTATCATCTATAACAACAGATGTATCATTCATCCTATATTCGTTTTTTGTAACTATAATTCTTAAAGTATCATTTAGATCTGGTGCTGGAAGAATAAATCCAAATAATCCTTGAGCATCTGTGTTTCCTGTTGTTATAACATAATCATTTAATAAAACATTAACATTTGCTTCAGGAACAACAGACCCTTGAGAATCTGTAACTTTTAAAATAACATCATTTGGAAGAAGAGGAATTATTTTTCTTGGAAACATTTCAACTTGCATTTCTTTTGCTTCTTTAATATCTATTAATATGCTTTTTGAAAATACTTCTTCTCCATTTGAAATTAAAGATATTTTTACAACATCTGAAACATCATCAATCACTCTAAAACTTAAATCTCCTGAAATAAAATCATTTGAAGTTAAAGAACCAATTTCAATTTCTGAAAAGTCAGTTCCTGTTAAAAGATTTCCTGAAACTGAATTAATACTGTATTCTTGAAGTCTTACAGAGTTTCCTGTTGTTATTGAAAGATAAGAATTTGGAGCGTTCTTTCCTTCTAAAATATTAAGATTAAATGAAAGTCTATAATCATTATTTATTTGAGCATTATAATTATCAATTATGTTTCTTGTAAGATTTGTTTGTGTGTTTCTAATACTTACACTATAACATAAAAGAGAAGAACATTGGTTTTGAGAACCTATAAATAAAATTGCTTGTTTTACTTGAGCATACAAAGGTTGTTTTGTTGAATTTGTTAAAGAATTATCAACAGGTGATCTAAAGATTGTTGAATTTTCAAAAAATTCAGCTCTATAATTTACAAATTGGTTTTGAAGAGCTGTATCAAGAACAACTATATCTGCTTCAACTAAATAACTTCCTTCCATAGGGTTATTAATAGTTAAATTAAACCATTTTGCATTTCTTAAAGTCTTGTTTGAAAAATCAGTTGTTTCTCCAAGACAAGGTGTAAAGGTTTCAGAACCTACAAAACTTGGTTTTGCAAATCTTATTTCTTTTATGAAAAGATTATCTTCTAAAACATTATATGTTGTTGTTGAACAAGCAGGGCTTGGAGCATCACCGGTTCTTATGTGTGCAACTATTTTTGAATATTTTTTACTTGCATTAACAACAAA
Organism: Candidatus Iainarchaeum sp.; assembly: GCA_937968065.1. GTDB lineage: Archaea > Iainarchaeota > Iainarchaeia > Iainarchaeales > CSSED10-239 > Forterrea. The sequence goes on from CALBUD010000033.1 coordinate 20,628, forward strand.
CTTTGCAGTTACTTGTTGACCTGAAGTTACAGAATTTATTTTTTCTCCTAAAGAATTATAAAAACCTATAAACTCAATTGAAGAGGTGCTTGTTGTTCTTGGAAGAACAAATTCTAAATTTTTAATTTCTTCTGCTGAGATTTTATATCTTGGTGTTATTAACTTACTATCATAATTATCAATTACAAAATAAACTTCTTTATCAGCTCTTATTTTTATAAAAGTAAAACCTTCTTGGTTTGTGCTTGTTATTTTATCTTCTAAGATTAAATCATTAGAAGCATCATATACAAAAACATTTCCTTGATAATTTTCTCCAAAATCTGTTATTAAAGAAATATTAAATGTTCCTTCTCCAATAATCATTTTTATTTTTTGTTCATTTATTTCTTGTGGAACTATTCTAAATGGATTTGTGTGCTCTGATACAAAGTCTCCTTTAATAGCATCAAGTTTATATGTTTTTTCAGAATCTAGATTTGGAATAACAACTTTACCATAAACGTCTGCTGTCATAGTTTTAATAACAATATTTTCTTCAGCATCCCAAAGTCTTACAACAGCAAAATCAATTGGTTTAAAGAAAGCATCTTCAACAGTTACAAGTAAACTATTTAGATTTTCACTTGTAAGAGGATGTAGAATAACTTGTCTTACAGTATCTGATATTTTTAAATTATTTTCTGTTTTTATAATATAATTTTCATTATTAAAAATAACTTTATAAGTAATGTTTTCTTCAACACCGAAAGTTACAAGACCTTCTATGTTTGTTTGTAAGGTTTTAACTAATGTGTTTGATTTATATAAACTTACAGAAACATTTGGAATTGCTTCTTTTGAAACATTATCAATAACTTTAAACTTAAGATGTCCGATATATGCTTTTTCAAGAAGAACTTCTTTTTCTTCTAAAATATTCTCTGTAATTATTATTTGAATATTATCAAGTTCTGTTAATGGTTTATATCTATCATCAAGATCATAAGATAAAACAGTATAAGTTCCAACTAAAAGATCATTAAAAACAACAACACCATTTGAGTTTGTAACTCCTTCTCTTGCTATTTGTTTTTCTTTATTTAAAATACCAATACTTAAATTATTAATTGGTGTTTTTAAATCTTTATCTAAAAATCTTAAAGAAACATTTCCTTTTCTTGATTCTTGGAAACTTAAGTTTACTTCTTTAACAGTATTATCATTATCTACTAAAAAAGATTCAGTTGTATTTATTGTTGGAGAATTAATTAATATATTTAAATAACCACAATCTGTTGGAACATCAGATAAAGTTAAAGTTCCATCATTTGTTATAAGATTTGTTTTTAAATAATTTGAATTTTCAGAACAAGTTATTTCTGAAACTGTTAATGGAGAGGTAAAAAGTTCATTGTTTGATTTAAAATTAATTGTTTTTGAAAAGAAACCTGTTTTTGATGCTAAATAAACATTATAATTATTTTGAGTATTAAAGTTTACTGATAAAGGAGTTTCTAAAGAATATTTATCACTGTTAATTGCAAAGCTTAAAGATTCTTTTTTAACACCAGTAACTGTTGAAATTCCCATCTCATCTGTAACTAATAGTTTTTCTGTATCTCCAAACATAACTCTTATGGTTTCATTTGGAATTGGATTATTAAAAGAGTCTGTAAATCTTAAGGTATAAGAATCATCTGTTACAGGAGAACTGCCTATAAATAGATATACTAAAAATAATATTAATAAAAGAATAATAAGATTAAAAACAAAGAAAGTTGGGATTCCTTTTTTTTCTAAAGGATCAACAATCTTGTATAGATTTATACCTTTTTTTTCAAGATTATCTAACCATTTAAAGTATTTTTCTTCTTGTTTATAATAAAAAGATCTAAGTCCCATCAAATCACATTCTCTCTTATATATAATATATTATAATATTTAACAACATAACCTTTTAAAAACTATCTTTATTTTTTTTATAAAGATAATTGTATATTATATATTTATGTGCTTATATATTTAAATACCTTTTCATTAACATTAAAAAGTTAATATTTATAAAAATTCTTGTTTTTTTAAAAAAAATCTTTTTTTTAAGTTAAATTATCAATTACCATTTCCAGCAATACAAGCAGCAGGACCTGCTGTTTGTCCTTCATAACTTATACAGCTCCAATTATTATTGTTTAGAAGAGGAGAAGTAATTGTTGTAGAATCTAAAAAATATGGTTTAAAGTTATTGTTAAAACTATTTACATAACTATTATCATAAAAAGAAAAAGAAGTAAAATTATCTCTTAATTTTATATGAATATCAACAGAATCTTCTGAAACTATATATTTTGGATTTTCTTCTGTAAATTTTAATTCTATGTCTAATTGTGAAAGAGTATGACATACAAGATTTGAATTTAAAGGATCTGGTGAAATACCAGAAGTTATATCTGAAATAACAGAAGTTTTATTTTCATTATCAATTTTAAGTCCAAGATTTGATGCTTTATTAAAACTATTAGGATCAAAAGAAACAGAAGAAATTGAACCTACATTTTTTCCTGTAGCAATAGTGTTTACAACATTTTTTGTAATCTTATTACTTGAAGTTATAGAAACATTATTTATTTTAAAATCATCTTGTCCAATAGTTCCATTTGTTGTTAATGAATTATTTCCTGCTCCCCCAGAATTAATAATATCATTTCTTCCTTGAAGATTACTTCTTAAAGTTGTTTCAACAAGATTTTTATAAGTATCTCTAGAATCAAAATCAGATAAATTATAACTAAAAGAAGAACTTAAGTTAACAATTGTTCCTGCTCTTGAAACATTTATACCAGAACCATTATTTGCAGAAAAGGAAGAAACAACAGGAAGAAGATTACATTCATTTTGAAAACCATCTTTATTTGCAGTTTTAAATAAATCTTCTCTAGGTGCACAACTATCAATATCACACACACCTATCTTTGCACTATTTAAAGTATAATGAATATTTGGATTAAAAAAACCTCTTGAGTCTAATGATCTTCTAATTATAGTTGTTGTTTCTGGTTCTTTTTCAACATCTGCTGTTAAGGAAAAATTTCTTGCAGTTCTTAAAGCTTGAAAACCTCTCCAAGGAAGATATATTCTATATTCTCTTCTTGCAAAAACAGGTCTTTGCACAACTTCATTATCTCTTAATTTTTCAACAACAACCATTGGAAGTTTTTCATAATCCTGTGAAGATAAAGTTCTAGTATCTATTGTAAAATAAAGAGAACCTAAACAAATATTATCTTCTCTTTCACATCTAACAACTTCTATTTTTTTATCTCCTGCAAGATTAAAAGATTCTTTAATAATTCTTGAAAGTTCTGTTCTATCATATTCAGGAATATTTAAAGAATAACCAATCGGTGGATTTGAATATTGTAATGACTGTACAAGATTTTGTGCAAAGAAACTCTCAAATTGACTATCAAAAAAAATATCATTTGCAAAATACTCTATAAAATCATCCCAGCTAAGCATCAAATTATTTCTTGACACAACAATATGATTACTAGGATCACTTCTATGTGCAGCCCATTTTTCTCTAAAAGAAACAACAAAAATATTAAAAGCATCTGCTCTTGAAAGATCAGCAATTGTTAAAAGATCTGAATTATTTGATTGATCTTCAATTAATGCTAAATAATTTTCTTCAGTTTGTACCATGTTGTAGATAAAAACTATAGTTATTGAAACAAGCATTAATGCAATCATTGCTGTAAAAAGATTAAATCCTTTTTGATTAAACATTTTTATTTTTCCTTTAAGTTAAATATCTTTAATTTAAAAATATTAATTATATAGAAGTAGTTTATATTTTTATAAGTTTCTTTTTTTAATTAAAAAATATTTTTTAATAAAAAATAAAAAAAATTAATAAAAAAAGTTATTGTTCTTCTAAAACTACAGAACAATTATCAACATTTACAATTTCACTTGTAAAATCTTGAGTGTTAACTTCAGTATATGGAATAATATCTATTGTATATCTTGACTCATATTCATTATCTAAAGGTTCAATATAATTCATTTCTACAACATACAAGACATTCTTTTTAAACTCCATATTTTTTAAAAATTCAATTGAATAATTAAGATTTGTTTTTCCTGAACTTTTTAAATAATTATTTCCAGCAACATTTCCTAAAATACCACATCCAAGTCCTCTTATAAGTCCTGCTGAAAAGTTTGCTGTTTTTGCCCATCTTGTTTGTTTTGCTAAAAGAGGTATTTTTCCACTTGAATGAATATTTGTCATTTTAGTTACAACATCATTTGGTATATGCACTTGTGTTCCAACTCTTGTACCAGATCTTAGACCAGTTACAATATCATCTATTTGACTTTTTGAAGACTCTAGTGCACTTTTTGTTTTATTTAATTGTGCAATTTTTTTAGCTCTGTTTGAAGTATATTTTTTAGATTGCAGATCTTTTATTTGTGTATCTATTTTTGCAAGATCATCAGAAAGTGTTTTTGCATGTCCATCAAATGTTTTTAAAAGATCATCATAATCAGTTGCATCAATTGCTTTAAGGTTTGGATCTATAGTTGCAGGAGGAGTTGTTCCTGGTGTTGCAGGTGTTGCAGCTCTAGAAATTTCATAATTATTTAATTTATTAAGATAACTTGTATCTTTTCCTTTAAAATATTTTATTATATCTTCTTGAGATGACATTGTAGGAGGATATCCTTGTATACTACCATCAAATTTAGATCTACCTATAATTTCTAATAAATCATCTAATTGAGCAGATGATATTTCTCTAAAATTTACTGTTGCAGCAGCTCCACTTCCTGTAACCACTTTAGGGTTGTCTAATAAAGACTTTACAGTATTATCTATAACATTAGGAGGTTTTGAAAAAGTAAATTGGGCTTGATTAATATTAAGTCCTGGAACAAGATTTCCATTTACATTTATTGTATTTGGATTTGGAAGATAGTTATTTGACATTGTTTTAACATAATTATTTAAATGATTAACCATTTTTCCACTTGGTGCTCTTGGTCTATTAACAATTGCAACACCAGTTCCACCAGTTCCAGGAGTTGTTGTTCCAGGAACTACAACATCTGCTGTTGCAGGCAAAGCATCAATTGCAGCTAAGTTCTTTGCAGAGAACAAAGCATCTTTACTTGTTGAAACACCAGCATGCACACCACCAAACAAAGTACTTATTTTTTGAAGTGCATTTCCAAACACTTCAACAGTACTTGCAAGAGGACTAACTTCTGTTGCTAAGATTCTACTGAAAAAATCATCAATAGAATCAACAACACTTCCATCAGTCATAACATTCATCATTATTCCTGCAGCAGGTATACCACATGCAAACACACCACAATCAAAAACAATTCCTTTAAACAAAGCAATCTGTCCAATAATAGGGATTAAAGAAAGTCCTGCATTAACACCAATAGAACAAAGAGCACAAGCTCCAAAGCAAGTTGCAAAGTAAGTTCCAGAATTGGTCAAAGCTTTATTCCATTTAGAGGTTGTTTTTTGAGAAGGATCTTTAATATCACATCCTAATTTTTCATATTCATAAAACAATCTTTCATTATATTTATCACTAAGTATAAATTTTTCAAGAGAAGAACATAGAGCTTCTTTATCTTGGTTATTATAACCAGCAGACCAATCAACTAAAGCAGAAGCATATTTTGGAAATTGTTTATTTTCATTTTTATTATGTTCTGTTAAAATAATATTATAAGTTTCTTCAAGTAATTTTTCAGGTGTGATTGCACAAGTTTCAAGTTTAATAACTGATGTTGCATTTCTTTGTCCAATCTTACCTTCTCCAGAATAAATACTGTTTGCAACAACTTCAATTTCTTTACCAACAAGTTCAGGAATGTTATTAACAGACTCTGGTTTTACACAAACAAAAAAGTCAGCTTCTTTATTTTTTAAAACATTAACATTTATTGTTTCAGATAAAGAATCATCAGCTCCTTTTTTAAAACCAACTGAAAGATTTGGAACTTGTGTTGAACTAATTCTTAATACTTCATCAATTGAAGAACTTATCTTTAAGTTAGTACAAGATAAATCTTCATTTAAAGGTAAAGAAACATTTCTTGTTGTAAATTTTAAATCTCCAGCTTCAATAACTTTTAAGATAAGCATATAATCTTTATTTTCAGAAACACAAACATCTGTTAAATATTCATTTTTAACAAACATAGAGCTTACAACATTTATAAAGTTTCTTGAAACATCTTCTGAAATTCCAAGTTCTGAAAGTTTATATTTTTCATTTAATAAAACATTTATTTGTTCAGGATTTGGAGTTTCAAGAACACGAAGATCATTAAAAGATATTTTTGCAAGAGCATTTTCATTTTCAGAAATATTTCCAACAGAGATGTTTAAGAAATTATTTCTTGTAGCACCTTCGCTTCTTCCAGAAACATAACGAAGATCAGGATCACTTCCAAACTTTCCTATACCTTTAATCAAACCTTTTGAAAGTTCTTCATCTCCTGTAAATAATGTAAGCCAAGTTCCTTCTCTTTGATTCTTTGAAAGAGGAATATCCCAAGGAAGATAATTTAGATAATTAATAATATTTTTTTCACAAGTTTCTGTTTTTTCATAATCAACAACAGTTATATAATAGTAAGCTCTTTCAGGATAAATATAATCTGGACTTGCTGCAACAAAACCATCTATCTCAACTTTATATCTTCCACAACTTGTAAGTTCATTTGAAACAAAGATTTTATTTCCACCAGCATAAACACCTAAAGAACTAAATCCTTCAGTTGTCTTAAAAGGATTAACATCAATTAAATAATTTTTAAAATCATAATTTGATTTTGAAAGAACATGACGTATAAGATCTTGTGAGATTGAATCATTTTGCATATAGAAAGTAAACTCTAAAGGTCTAATATTTCCTCCAAGCTCAGATATTTTACAGAAACCTCTTTGTGCATCAACTAAAGAACAACCAGTGTTTAAAGTTTTTGCTTGTGCTTGAGAAGAAACTTGTTTAATTTGACTTTGAAGTTCATTTATCTTTTTTAAAATTAATTCTGAAGAAGAGTAAGCATCACAATAACCTGAGTTTTCAGTACAAAGATTTGAAGAAATTACAGGTCTTGAAAAAGAAGTTGTTTGTGTAACATCTTCACAGATAGGTATTGTTGAAATTATTGAAACTTCTCTATCTCTTATTTGATCTGAAGTTAAATCTTCTATGTTTATAGAAACTAAGAAATCTTCAGAAGTTACAGGAAGTCTTGAAGTTAATAAGCTTCCAATTAAGATAACAGGCATGCTTGGAGAACCACCAAGTGCTGTTGCTCTAAGTTCTAAATTATAAGTTGCTGTTTGATTAGGGTAAATAATATTATTTCCACTTAAAGGAATTATTCTTAAAGGATTTGCACCAAATGTTTCAAAGTAAGAATCTTGTTTTTTATCAATACCGATAATTGAAACAGGTTCTGCACAATAGTTTGTAACAGAAACATTTCTTGTTCTAACTTCTCCAACCTTTAAACTAAAATCTATTTTTTTATTACTTATCTTTAAACAGTTTGGAGAAGATATTGAAAAGATTAATTGTGTGGTTGCATGTATAGGGTTATTAACACCCATTGCTTTTCCTGTAACTGTTATAAGTCTATTTTCCATGGTTGATTGTGCAATATTTACTTTAAATTTTAAATCAACAGGAACTGACTTTCCTGGTTCAATAATTCCAATCTCTAAAGGGAAAGGTGTAACCTCTATGTTTGAAGTTACCATTTTTGGAGTTTGTCCAACATGAATATCTGTTATTGGAACAGAACCTATATTTTTTATAAAAAATCTTGCTGAGTTTTCTGCAGCTCTTTGTGGATGAAGTTGAGTCATTGGAACATTTACAATATCTGGAGTTATCATTAAAGCTCTACTTAAATCTATAAGATCAACATTTAAAGTTGAAGGAGAGATTGAATAAAAATTATTATGCCATAGGATATTATATTTATAAGTTATTGGTCTTGTTCTATTTGAACTATTTCTAATAATAACATCATATGCTTTTTCTTCACCTGGAAGAATTGTCATGTGTGCTAAAGAAATTTCTAAATCATTGTTTGAAGAAGAAGAAGTTAAAACAGATTGTGGAGTAAAAGTTACTGCTTGTTCACAATTGTTTTTAATAATATAAAAAGTTGTGTTTTCTGTACTCTCAGAAGTTGTAATTGGTTTTGAAGAATAATAAGTATAATAGTTTGGATCATTATAAACTAAAGTATTATCATTTCCAGTATAGTTTTGAACATAGTTTTGAGAGGTTAGATAATCATTATATGTGCTTTCTGTTTGATAAGGTGAAAGTAAAGGATTTTGTTGTTGGTTAATACCTGTATAATCATAATTATTTATTGGTGTATTAAAAATATCAGGAGGTGTATATTTAAGATTTAAACCAACAAAAGTATTTGCATGTTCTGTTATCTCTATACATTCATTTAAAAGAAGTCCTTTATTTATTCTTATAGGAACAACAGTTGTAACCTCTCTTGAACCAATAGTTGAGATTATTGGAACATATGCAAAAGCTGTTGTAAAATTAAGATTGTTTGAAATAGTTACAACCACATCAAAATTCTGTGAATTTTTTCTATTAATAACATTTGCTCCTCTAACATCTATAAAGATATCACTAGGACCATCTATCCAGATTGGTTCTCCAAACCTTATGTTGTTTGCAGGATATTCAGAATTATTATAAAGTGAAAAAAATTGTTGAGAAATCATCTGATCAAGACCAAAATTAATAACTATTTCTTTTGGTGTTAAAGTTAATAAAGAATTATCAACAATAAAGATTTCTTTTTCATAAGGGATATATCCATAGCTTTCAACAACAACTAAAACTCTTGAAACATTAAATTTATTATCAATTGTATATCTTCCAGCTCTTCCAATAGTTCCAGAAGCTTTTGTTGAAGATATAAACGTTCCTCTCTCATCATAAAAACTAATAAAAGCATTATCTATTGGTGTTGAAGTTACTGAGTCAAAAACATCAATTGAAAATCTTGAACCATAATCAATAAAAACATCAGGATTAAATATTACTCTCATTTCTTTATTATCATAAACATTAAAACTTATTCTTTCGTTGTATATCTCTTGATCTGTTAAAACACCTTTTGCTTTAAGATCAATATATGAAGTTCCTATCTCTTTTGCAATAAATGATAAATAAACTTTTTTTAAAACTCCTTCTGAAACATTTATTCCTTCTCTTGAAGCTTCAAAAATTGTAGTATAAAAATCAGGATTAATATTTTCAAATTTAGAATCTGAAAATAAATTTAATGAAACTAGAGGAAATGTTTTTGAAATTTCTGCAAAAAGACTTACTTGATTATTTTTTAATGAAAAGATACTTGTTTCAAGAACATAACTTTTATCTTTAATTGCAAAGAAATCTTCAACTGAAAATTCATTATCTCTATCATCAATAAACTTATGTGAGAAACAAAAGTCTCCTTTACAATCTAAAGGAACATCAAATAGATTAATTGAAACTTCTTTGGTGTCTGCATAAAGTGCTTCTTTTTGATTATTTGAATAACTTTGATTTAAGATAGGATCAATTGGATCTCTAAAATATAGTTTGTTTTCTTCAAATAAAACTCTATAATTAAATTTTAATTTTGTGGAAGATAAATCAACAGCTCTAACCTTTACTCTTATTTGTTTGTTACCTAAAGAAACATCATCTATCCATTTTATCTCAAGCCATTTGTTTAAGACTTGTGAAGAACCTTCGTTTAAAACATCTATTGATTGTCTTCCTGGTAGTGGAGAAGGGTTATAGGTTGTCCCATATTTAAAGCTTGTAGAATCCATGGCACTAAATCCTGTTATACCATAACTCATCTCTTCAGAATCATTTTGATAATCTTCACCAGCTCTTATATGCACTTCTCCTTTGTATACATTTTCAGGGAAAAGAATATCAAAAACAAGATAATAATCTTTATTTGGTGTTATATAATTTGTTTTAATTCCTTTATCATCTAAAACACTTACAAAATCAATGATTGGATAATCAGAAGCATTTGTTGCTTTTGAAAGATCTATTCTTAAGTATCCATCTTGTTCAGCATCATCTGAACTAAAGTTAACTGTTGTTCTATTAAAGTTTTCATCAGTTATCTCTGCAATTAAATCTTTATATCCTTCTGTGTTAAAAACAACTTCTTTTCCTAAAACTAAATCTTCATCATATAAAACAGTTCCATCTTTTGTTTTTATTAAAAGATTTCCTGAAGTTATTTTATTTCCATTTTCATCATAAAGATCAAGCTTTAATATTTTTGAAGCTCCATCTATAACAAAGATAATTTTGTTTTCTCTTAAAGGATCTATCTTTATATCATAATAGTCAAATATCTCTCCAACATATGCATAGACTCTATAAGTTTTATCTATCCTTAAAGGAATTCCTAAAGAACCTGTAAGATCTGTTTGAAGAGAAGTGTTATAAGGTATCTCTGTTGTTGTTTCTAGATCTAGATTTATAAGTTCATATATCTTTATGTTTGATTTAGAAACTGGCATATTTTTTTCATCAACAACAAAGATGTTTAAAACAGCACTGTTAATAACATCTATTCTTTCTAAAATAAATTCTATTTTTGATTCGTTATCTAAGTTAACTATTTTATGTTCACAAAGATAATCTTGTTTACAAGCAGTTACTATTATTTCTGAATTAGAATCTAATCCTTCAAACTTTACTTGTCCAAGATTATTTGTATTTCCAGAATCTATAACATTATTATTTAAAGAATAAATAGTTACTGAAACATCTTCTAAAGATAAAAAGTTAGATTTTGATCTTGTCTCGACATCTAAAAAGTTTCCACCAAGTTCTAAAACAACTGTAAAGGTTTCTTCTAAGTTATTCACTCTTATTGAAAGTTCTTCATCACTTACATATGTTTTATATCCTTCTTTTTTAACTCTATATGAAATTGTTTCTCCAAAATCAACATATGCAAGAGCTTTTCCATCTATTGTTTTTTGAGAAGCTATCTCTTCTCCTTGGAAATTAAAAACAGAAACTTCAGCGTCTTCTACAAAATTATTAAAAATATCTAAAACAACAAAAGTAACTTTACTTTTTCCTTCAAGATAAAGTCTTGAAACATCCATTTCAATTATTTTTTCTTGTTCAAATGAAGTTAGTCTAAAATTTGTTTCTTTAAAGTCTTCATAGTTATCTGCTTTAACTATAAGTTCTATATCTTTGTTTAATGGAAGTTCTAAAATAATATAATGATCATTATAAATATCAACAACTTCTTCTGAAACAACTTTTTGATTACTAATAAAATAACTTGCAGTTAATTTTCCTGAAGAAATTGTTCTTTTGTTTTCTCTATCTTTTAGTTTTACTTTTAAAAAACCATATTCTACATTTTCTTCAAAAATAATTGAAACTTGTTGATTTTTATTTGTTATTAAAAGAGATTGAACTTTATCAGGATAACCATCTTTTGTTGCTGTTAAAGAATAGGTGTTTCCTATTTTTAATTTTGCTTTTCTTGAAGAATTGTTTTCAACAATTCCTGAAAAAATTGTTTTTTGAGAATCTGTAATGGTTACAAAAACATTTGTTAAAGGATTTCCTTGATAATCTCTAAAATCATAAGTTATGGTTGTTTGACCTGACATGAAGAATAATAAGAATATAAGTATTATTAAAATTAGTAAAAAGGTTGATAGAACTATTGGAAAGGCAGGAAGTCCTTTTTCTTCTATATAGTTATTTAATTTATTTAAAGGAATTCCTTTTTCTGTAAACCAATCACTCATCTTAAGATAACCATTTTCTAAAGAATTATAAAATCTTGAAAATATGTTTTGAGGTGGTTTATTTTCTAGAACCATATTTATTTCTTTTTTTAATTATATTAAAATATTATATATATATATTCATAAGATATATAAAGTTTT
>CALBUD010000034.1 GCA_937968065.1 Candidatus Iainarchaeum sp.
CTTCTGAAACAACAGATGGCTTTTCAAAAGAAAGATCTTTTTCAAAAGAAGGATCTTTTTCAAAAGAAGGTTTTTCAACAACAGGTTCTTCTGAAACAACAGATGGCTTTTCAAAAGAAAGATCTTTTTCAAAAGAAGGATCATTTTCAACAGAAGAATCTTTTTCAAAAGAAGGATCTTTTTCAAAAGAAGGTTTTTCTGAAACAATAGGATCTTCTAAAGAACCTTCTTCTTTTATTTTTTCTTCAGATTTACCTAATAATTTATCTGTAAAACTTTTTATCTTTTTTTTTAAAAGACCAAACATCTAAAAAAACTCCTATAATTAAAATAAGAAAGATTCTAACTTACAACACTATTGTCAGAATCCTTTAAATCTTTTTTATGCATAAACTCAATAGCTTTTGAAATTTCTTGTAAGGTTCTTAAACTATTGTTATAACTTTCTGAAAATTTCTTTTTAAGATCTGCTAATTCTTTTTTTCTATTAGTTATATCTTCAATAACTTTATCAATATCTTTTGAAACAATAATTTGTCCAGGAAGAGATATTTTAACTTCCTTAATATTTGAAACTTGACATTCAACTAAAACTCCTGCTCCAATATTCATTAATAATTTTTCAGAAGATTTTATTTTTTTAACTTCATTTAATGTACTTTCAGCCTTTGATATTTCAACAAAAAGATTTTCAATCTCTTGTAATCTTTGACTTATACCTTTTAATTCATTTTCTTTAGATCTGTATAAAGATATTGTTTGATCTTTATTAAGTTTAATTGTTTTTTTTGTAGTTTTTTCAGCAACCATAAATTTTCAACTCCTTTATTTATCATACGTAAGTACAACATCATCAACTTTCATAAGTTCAATATTACTCGTATTATCTCCAACTAAAACTGCATTTTTATTTGCAATTAAATCATTTTTTACAAATAAACCACCATAATTTAAAGTAGTTGCAATTCCTTCAACTTTAAATTTTTCTTTAAAATAATTAAAATCTTTTTCTAAGATATTTGGATTTACTAAAAACAAATAATCATTTGCATATAACGTGCTTCCTAAAATATCTAAAGATAGAATTTTTTTCTTTTCAATAGGTACTTTAAAAAAAGAAGATATTTCTGTAATTGATTTACTTGAAAGTAAATTACTTGAAAAACCATAATTTGAATTAAAAGAAACAAGATTTCCTAAAGCATTATATTCTTCATTAATTATTTTAATTTTAATTCCTTCTTTTTCTAAAATTGAAATTTCATTTTCTTTTAAAACATTTTTAGAAGCAATTATTTTATCTTTATGTGAAAGAAGATAAACCCCAATTAATGGAGAATCATTAACAGAGGTTTTAATTATTTTTGTTTTTAGATATTTTTCTAAGATAGCTTCTTCTTTTTTTAAGATATTAGATGGAACAATACAAAAATCATCAGTACATACTGAATAAACTCCTAAATAAGGTGTGTTATTAATTTTTGTTTTTGATAATTTCATAAAATACCTTACTATTAATTTATTTTTTAGAATCCTCTAATTTTTCTTCAACTTCATCTGATTTAACTTCTTTTTTTTCTTCTTTTAAATCATCAGTTTTTTTATCAGTAGTTTCTACTTTTTTATTTGTAGTTTCTACTTTTTCTATTTTTTTATTTTCTAATTTTTTAGAAGTTTCTTTAACTTGAGAAGTATCTTTTTTCTTTTCTTTTTTATCTGTTTTTGGATTTTGTATATTTTCTTTCATTTCTAAAACTTTTTCTTTAATTGATTTTTTCTCTTTTGTTTCTTTATCTCTGTTTAAAAACTTTTGAATTTCTTTAGAATCTTTTAAAAAAACATATACTTTACCACCCTCTTCTCTTATAGAGATTGGTATTTTTCTTGGAGGTTTTTGAATACCTCTCTTCCACACAAACTCATTAACTTCTTTTGATAAAACAATATTTTCTTTTCTTTTTCTTGTATGTTTATATAAAAAATCAAATATTTCTTTAACAGCAACATTTGATCTTCTAGTTCTTGGTTTATCATAAGCTCTTTTTAATGGTACCATATAATTTTCTGCAGGCATTTTTTATTCACCTTTTTTTCTTTTTAAACTTTGCAGGTATAATTGTTGTATTTCTATTTCTTACCTTTCTTGTAACTGATTTTGAAGATTTTATTCTTTTTCCACTCTTAAAATTAGATACTGTCTTAAACTTTTCATTATCTTCCTTTAATTGTTTATATTGAGAACCAAATTCAGTTTCTTTCCAATTTCTTTTTTGTCTTCTATTCCAAATCCTTTTACCTGCTTTTTGAATAATCCAAACAGGAGTATTCATGTATCCAGGACCTACTTTTTTTCTTTGAGCTATTAAAAACTCTTTAAATTCTTTATCTTTATTTCTAGCCATAAATATTCAACCTCTAAAAAGTACTATTCTTTGCTTAAAACCTCTTCTTTTGATTTTTCAACAAATGGTTTTTTTTCAAGAAGCTCTTTTTTTATTTGCTTATTAGAAACTTTTAATAAATTACTTGCCATTTGATCTAAATATTTTTGACCCTTTGGAGTAATTATTCTTCCATTTTTTTGATCTGAAATCTTAACATAACCTAATTTTTCAAGATCTTGTAAGCAAACTCTTATAATCTTACCACCAGATTTTCTAAAAATTTCAGGTCTTACCCCTCTATTCTTACGTCCACCATAATAATTTCTTAAAGAATTTACATTTACATTTCCAGATATATATACTTTTCTTAAAATAGATGCCATTCTCACAAACCACCAGTCTGGATTATCTGGTGCTCTTTCTCTATGAGAGCCGGTTTTTACAAATACGGCAAACTCAGGCATCTTGACACCCTTGTTATCTTTTAGGTCGCTTGCAACCATGTTAATAAGGGTATGTGGATTTACATCTTTAACACTTGTCAAGAGTTATCACCTCATAGTTATATCTCAAATATATTTTTAAAAATATATTCTCATGTTTTCTTTTATTAATTTTGATTTGAAACTAAAAAAAGATATATTAATATATAATATAGGTAGAGTTCTATTTAAATATGTTTCTTTATCTGTAAAAAACAGTACTTTTTTATAAAAAAATTAATTTAAAGCAATTTTTTTAATGTGGTTACAAGAAAGACAATGAATTTTTATATATTTCTTAAATTTACCATTAACTTTTCTTCTCTCGGTTCTAATTTTAGTATTATCTAAGCTTCTTAAAGTAAAACATTTTTTACAAACCTTTCTATGAATATTTGAAGGTAATCTATAGTTTATTTTTTTTGCAAGAGAAAAAGATATTTTTACATAATCATATATATAAGGATTGTTTTTATCTTTTTGAGAAATTGCAAAATCTATTAAAAAATTTATTTTTTCAATAATTTTTTTTTTATCTTTAAACATATATAAAAAATCGCTTTAAAAACTTAGCGAGAAGTTTAAGTGCACTCGCCGGGATTCGAACCCGAGCCGAAAGCTTGGCAAGCTCCCATACTAACCACTATACTACGAGTGCCTTATTATATATATTTAAAGTAAATAAATATTTATAAATAGATTTGATTTAATATTTTGATTTTTTATCTTTTGACATAAAAACAAAAGCAACTAATACTAAAAAACAAAGGATTATTAAAATCCCTATAATTGTACTGTTTTTAATATTTTTTTCTTTAACTTCTTCTGTAACTTGTCTGTCCCAAATATTGTTATCTATAGTATTTGTTTGTTGGTTATTATCTATGTGATTAATATTTTCAT
>CALBUD010000035.1 GCA_937968065.1 Candidatus Iainarchaeum sp.
AAAGTAAATATTATTATTTTTATACTAAATGTTTTTGGAGTTTTAAAATTTGAGATTAATAAATTATTTGATGATTTTCTTAACATTATTATCTATTTTATCATTTATAAGTGCAGAAAATACTAAAGAAAATAATGTTTTACCAATTTCAAAACTAACAATTCCAGAAAAAACAGATTTAATTATAAATAACTTAAACATTTCTAATTTAGAAGAAGATGAAAAAATAAAAATTATTATTCACCTTAAAGATCCTGAAAACCTCTGGGGAAAAGAAATTAATTCTTTTAACTCTTTAGAGATAAAAAATCTTAAAACAGAGATAAGAGAAAATGTTATTTCAAAAATTAACAAACAAAATGTAAAACACAGATTTTCTTCTTTTAATGGTTTTTCAACAGAAGTTACTTTAGATGAATTAGAAGAACTTTTAAAAAATCCTTTAATTTTAAATATTGAAGAAGATTATGAGGTTTTCTCTTTACTTCAAGATAGTGTTTCAATTATTAATGTAGATAATATTTGGAATTATAAAATAAATGATCTTAATATTACAGGACATAACCAAACAGTATGTATTGTTGATACTGGAGTTGATTATACTCACCAAGATCTTGGAGGTTGTGAAAGTATTTATTCTACAGATTTTTTAGAAGAAGATTTAGATTCAAACATAACTTCTCCAAACTATCCAAATAATTATCCAAATGATTATAATAGTTTAATAGAGATTATAACTATTGAAGGAGCTGATTCAGTATCTATATTTTTTGAAGAACTAATTTTAGAATATGATTACGATTATGTTTTATTATATGATAAAAATGATAATCTAATAACTTATTTTACAGATGAGATTAATAATTTCTGGAGTCCTGTAATCTTAGGAGATACTATAAAGATATGGTTTTATTCAGACTCTAGTGTTACAGAAAAAGGATTTAATATAACAAAGGTTAGAAGTTATCAAACAACTCTTGCTTGTGAAAAAGTAATTGGTGGATATGATTTTATAAATTTTGATAATGATCCTTTTGATGATAGATTTCATGGAACCCATGTTGCGGGAATAACTTCTGGAAATGGACTTATAAAAGGTGTTTCTCCTGATTCAAAGATATTTGCTGTAAAATCTTTAAATTATTTAGGATCTGGAACAGTTTCAGGAATTGTCGCAGGTATTGAATATTGTACAGCAAATGCTCAAGATAATAACATTTCTGTTATTAATTTAAGTTTAGGATCAAGTACTAAATATACAAACTATTGTGATGCTAGTAACTTAAGTTATTCTTATGCTATAAATGATGCTATTGATAATAATATTAGTGTGGTTATAGCAACAGGAAACAGCTATAATTTAGATAGAATCTCAAGTCCTGCATGTATTGAAAATGCAATAAGAGTTGGAAGTTCTTTAAAAGCAGATAATAATCTATCTGATTTTTCTGATAGATGGGCTCTTGATATGATTTTAGCTCCAGGGTCAAATATTTATTCTACAATTCCAAATAATTTATATAGTTCTTTAAATGGAACTTCAATGGCAACACCACATGTTGCAGGAGCTATTTTACTTATTAATCAATATTTTAAATTAAATAATATTTCAATAACTCCAAGTGAAATTAATCAACTTTTTAAAGATACAGCAAAAACAATTACTCAAAATAGTATAGATTTTAAAAGAATTGATGTTTTAGAATTTTTTAATGAATTTTTTAATTTTAATTTTAATATTATATCTCCTGAAAATAATTTTATTTATAATGATTCAAACATCTTACTAAATATTGAAAAAGAAGATTCTGTTTCTTCTATAAAATATTCTTTTACATATGATGGAATAAAAGAGGATTATTTAGAACCAGTTTATTTTGATTTAGTTGATGATAATTATACACTTCATATTTGGAGTTATAATCAATATTTAGAAGAAATCTATAAAGATGTAAATTTTTTAATAGATACAATCCCTCCAGATATTAATCTTGGAGAAAATATTATTGCTGGAGAAATTTTTACAAAATCTGCAGAAGTTATTGAAGAGGGTTCTGGAATATCAAGTATTCTTTGGTCTTTAGTATCTGGTCCTTTAGATGGAAATGTTTATTTTTCTTCTTTAAATACTTTAGAGACAGATATTAATGCTGATAAAGATGGAAATTACACCATTAGATTATCTGTTGAAGATTTTGCAACTAATCTTGGACAAAAAGATTTTAATTTCTTATGGGATACACCTCCTAGATTTTTAGATTATAATATTTCTCAAGATAATGAAATTATTTATTTATTTTTTTCAGAACCTATTTTTTCAAATATTGATTTAACTGGAGATATTAACTTATCTGATTTAAATATATTTTTCTCAGATGAAAATATTATTAATGATATAAACTTAACACATGTTGCAGGAAATGATTTTTTAATACTTAATCTAGATTTTAATCAGGTTTCTGATGGTTCTCATGAAATAATTATTAATCCTTTAGAAAATTCTATTTATGATGATAGAGAAAGTGTTATGAGTCCTTTAGATTCATTAATTATTTTTTTAAATGATAGAGTTCCCCCTCAAGGATATTCAGTTTCAATAAACAATGCAATTATTGAATATTCAAGTAGAACTCAATTTTCATTTACTATTTTTGATGCAGAGATTGATGCTGATTATAATTATACAATAATTTCAAATAATGGAACTGGAAAAGTTACAAATACAGGTAAAATTACACAAACACAACAAAATTTTTCAAATATTAATGTTTCTTCTCTTGCAAATGGAATTTTAACTTTATCTTTATTTTTAAAAGATGTTTCTGGAAATAAAGGAATTTTTGTTATAGATGTTGTTGAAAAAAATGTAATTGTTCCTTCTTCTCCACCTTCAGGTGGTTCTAGTCCTCCAGGTTCACTGCCACCTATCTTTCCATCTTCCTCTTCTCCTCCAGCAACACAAACAAATGTAGAAGTTATTGAAGATAACATAACTTTAGAAGATAAAGAAAAGATATTAGATTCTTTTACTTCTTTTAGTTTAATTGAAAACATAGATATTGAACAAATCACTATTATTTTAGAAGAAAAAGAAGAAAAAGATATTTTTGAACAAAAATATTTAGAAATTTTTGAAAATGTCGATGAAGATAAAAAAGAATATTTAGAGAATCTTTTAAAAGAAAAAAATTCAGGAAAAATAAATATTTCTTCAAATCTTAAAGTGTATAATCTAATTGATAAAGATCAAAATAAATATATAAGTAATATAATTACTACTTTAGAAGTTAAAGAAGATTTAGATATATTAACCTTTATTGAAGAAATTTCAAAAGAAATTGCCCAAGATATTTCAGAAATTAATTTTGATTTAATTAACCCTACAGAAATATTAAATAGAGATCCTATAGTTTTATTTACATTTAATGATTTAAAAAAAGGAGAAACTATAGAAATCTCTTATTTTGTAGATAAAAAAATAGATTCTTTAGAGAATAATAAATATTTTGAAGCTTCTTTGAATTTTCAAGAAGAAGATATTAATATTTCTTCTCAAACAGAAGAGGTTTTAGAAGTTATAGAAACTAAAAAAGATAATAATCTATTCTGGTATCTTCTTTTAATAATTTTAATTATTTTTATTCCTATTGGTATTTATATCTTTATAAAAAATAAACATCATACTTTAGATAAAAAAGATTAATTTTTAATAAGGTTAATTATAGTTATTTCATTTATAGTTCCAAGCCTTAATTTAGGACCCCAAAGACCTGTTCCTTGATTTATATATAATATCATATTATCGATTTTATAAAGTCCTTTAAAATAAGGATATATTCCTTTTACTAAAAAATTAATAGGATATATCTGTCCTCCATGAGTGTGTCCTGATAACATAAGATTAATTCCTTTTTCTTTTCCAACTAAAACATCTCTTGGTTCATGATATAATAAAACATTATAATTTTCTTTATTAATATTTATTTTTTCTAAATTTTCTTTTA
>CALBUD010000036.1 GCA_937968065.1 Candidatus Iainarchaeum sp.
ATTAAGAATTAAATATTTTTTTAATTTTTTAGAAAACTAAAAGATATTAAAAAATCATATTTTTTCAATTTCTCTTCTTAAAACATTATAATTTGCATCATAAGTCAAAGGATCAAACAAAAATAAATCAAATGGTTTTTTTGATAGATCTATAAAACAATTTCTATCATCAAGATCAATATCTCTTAAACCTTTTTTTTTAAGTATTTCTTTTAGTTTAGAGAATTTTTGATTAATTTTTTTAACATCCTCTACATTAATCTTTTTTTTATTAACAACATCTCTTACAGTTGGAAGATAAGAGAGTTCATAAACAATAAATGATTTTATAAGTTGTCTATGAAAAGGAAATTTTTTTCTATCTAAATAACTATCAAAAGCGAAATGAGGTTTTATTATTTTAAAACCAATTTCTCTTGCATCTTTTTCAATTAGTCTTAAAGCAATTAATTCTTCAGTTAAAGATAATTCAACTTTATCTCTAGTTTCTTTTATAAAAAATCTTACTGGTTTTTTTTTATTAATAATTAAAACAAAACCATCACTTGCAAAAGAAGAATCTGTTCTTTTTTTATTAATAATTTGATTTGTAACTTTTAATATCTCAAATCTGTTTTTTTCATCAACAAATCTTTTTTCTTTTTTGTTATTTGATAAAAAATTAACAGCTTTAATAATTCCAGGATTTTCTCTTAATAACTCTCTTGCAAAATTACTATATACTATTTTTTTACCACCATACCTATTAGTCATGCTTTCTTTATAAGTATATCTATTAGGATTTTTTATAACTTTTACATTTCTTTTTAAAAGAGGCATTTATTTTTCACTTATTTTAATGTTGTAATTTAAAGAGTTATTTCTTTTTTAACATCTTCTAAGTTTACTTTTTTTTCAATTCCAGTTTTTATGTTTTTTAAAGATATTTTATTTTCAAAAATCTCATTTTCTCCTAAAAAACCAACATATGTGATACCAAGTTTATCTGCATACTCTATGTTTTTACTAACATTTCTTTTCAAAAGATCTATTGAAATATTTATTCCTTCTTTTCTTAATTTTTGTACAATTTCAATTGATTCTTTTATATTTTTATCTCCAATAGGAATTATAAAAAGATCAGCGGTTGTTTTTTTATACATTCCTTCTCTTTTCTTAATAATCTCCATGATTGGTTCAACTCCAAAAGCAACTCCAACAGCTGGATATTCTTTTTCTTCTTGTAGATATTTTCCAATCATCTGATCCCATCTTCCTCCACCTGCAATTGAAGAAGAAATAATTTTATCATCTTTTAAAAAAGCTTCAAAGATTGAACCTGTGTAATATCCAAGCCCTCTTGCAAGAGAAGGTAGAAAAACATAATCAACAGAATAATAATCAAGATATTTAAAAAGTTTCTTTAAAGAAGAGATTGCAGGGGTTGTCTTAATAACTTTATCTATAGCTTCTAGTTTTTCTAGATTGTTTCCTGAAACTGTTAATAGATTTAATAAAGAGTCAATTGTTTTTTCTTCAATTCCTTTCTCTTGTAGTTCTTTTTTAACACCTTCTCTGCCTGTTTTTTTAAGTTTATCAATAGTTATTATAACTGTATCTTGTTTTTTTTTATCAATTTTGTAAAAATCTAAAATATCTTGTAAAAGCTTTCTATTGTTTATTTCTATATTAACTTCTAAGTTTAATTTTTTAAAAACAAAATCCATTAAAGAGATTATTTCTGCATCTGCAACTTCTTCTTTAACACCAACAATATCAACATCACATTGATAGAATTCTCTGTATCTTCCTGCCTTTATAGGACCATCTCTAAAAACAGATCCTATCTGATATCTTTTAAAAGGGAGTCTTGTTTGTGGGTTTTGTCCAATAAATCTTGCAAGTGCAAATGTAAATTCATATCTTAAACCTAAATCTCTGTTTCCTTGATCTTTAAATCTATAAATTTCTGAAACAGCATCAGAGTCTTCACCTGCTCCAAACTTTGCTTCTAGAATCTCTAATTTTTCTATGGTTGGTGTTTCAAGTGGTGAATATCCATAATTTTCAAAAATGTTTTTAATATTTGTAATAATCTTATCTCTTAAAATTTTTTCTTCAGGTGGAAAATCTCTAAACCCTTTTGGTGTTTCTAAAATTATTTTTTCTTTCATATCTTTTCAATTTCCTACTATATCTATTTAATTTATAAAAACATATAAAAAAGATTGTTTTTATATAAAAATGGGGTCATAACCGGGATTTGAACCCGGGCCAGAGGCTCCACAGACCTCTATGCTAACCACTACACTATTATGACCATTATTTAGAGATAACTAAAACTCCTTTTTCTATAGTTATATTTACAAAATTATTAAAACCTAATGATTTTCTAACAGAAGAAGGAATAGTTATTCTATTCTTTGAATCAATGATGATGGGGTCTTGAAAAACAATTGTTTATTAAAAAAGTAGAATTATTTAAATTAAAATCATATTTAAGAATATAGTTATCATTAAACATTTTTAGAAAAATATTTGAAAGTCTTATTCTTCCTTTTTCATCTATTTTATATTTTTTCATAGTTTTTCAAATTTTTATTTTTTTTTATAAACATTTAAAACATTTATAAATAATTATATAAGAATAAGGTTTTTAAAAGGTTTGTGGGTATTTTTAATTTTAAAAAAAATCAAATTTGTTTAGAATAAAAAGATATTAAAAAAAAGAAAAAGAAAAAAAGTAAATTTATAATTTACTCTTAAATTCTTTACCAACTTTAAATGAAACTGTTTTACTTGCAGCTATCTTCATAGACTTTCCTGTTTGTGGATTTCTACCCATTCTAGCAGCTCTTTTCTTAACTTTGAAAGTACCAAAACCAACTAATTGTAATTTTCCATCTTTTTTTACAATAGTTTTCATAGCATCTAAAGTAATATTAATAAACTCTTCAGCTTTTGATTTTGATAAATCTGTTTTCTTAACAACAGCTTCAACTAATGTACTTTTGTTCATTTTTTATTTCCCCCTTTTTTTTATAAAAATCTATAAGGTATTAAATTAATATTAATACTAAAGATTTTTAAATAGATGTTTTTTTTTCCTTTATTTATAGGCTTTAACAGTGGATCTATTGGGATTTGAACCCAAGTTTTAGGCTCCGCAAGCCTACGTGCTATCCAGACTACACCATAGATCCTTTTTTAAAAAAATTAAAAAAAAATATTACTTGCGTTTCTTTGCTGCTGCTTGACGAGAAATTGTTGAAGTTCCCCAAAAGAAAACAGACACAAGTCCAAACCCTAAGAAAAGATATGCCATCATTATAGCACTTGTAAGATAAAGATATTTATAAACTAAAAAATAAGCAATAACACCAGTTACAATAAATGTTAATATATGTTTTTCTCCAAAAGCTTGAGCTGTGTTTTCATATATAAAAAAAATAATAAGTCCCATGATAACATATCTAACAAGAGGAAACATTGCCATAGCTCCAGGAACTATTAATACAGCTATAACAGAAATAATTAGTATTTTTACAATTAATGGAAGTGCACCAATAAATCCTTTTTGATTATTTACCATAATTTATCTACCTGGTGGCTTTGGTCCCATTTTTTTAACCAATTTATTTCTTGCAGCAGCATCTGTTGCTCCTGGTGCTCCATGAGTTTCCATTTTTCTACCCATCATCTCTTCTGGAGAACCACCAGCACTAATAAAGAAAAAATCAACAAATATTCCAGCAACTCCTACAGATAAAAGAATATAAAAAACATATCCTACTCTAAAAACAGGCCAAAACAAAAATATCATAACAATAACTGTAAGACTTATAAGCACTAAAGCTAAAGTGTTATGAGTAACTCTTCTTCTAATAAAAGCTATGATTGCTAATATTAAAAATATCTGTAAGATAAAATCAAAATCTTGTAAAAAACCTAAATAAATGTTTAACATATTTTTTTCTTTTTTTAATCTATTTGGATAGGATTATTTATTGTGTTACAAATAAAATCTTGAGAATAATTTTCTTGTATCTCTAAAAGTTCTTCTTCTGTAAAATTAACTTCTTCTTCAACCCATTTAACATAAGTGTTTGTTGGTGATTTAAAGATACATGCTTTCTCATCTTTAATATATTCAAAGATACCTTTTATTGTTTTTAAATTTTCAAGATCAGAACCAATAACATGTGCTTGAGAGCTAAAGGTTATATCTTTTGTTCCTTGAAGATTGTTCTTTGAAAATATTTTTGTATATTCATTATTATTAAATCCTGTTGTTTTAAAAATAACAGAGTCTATAGGTAAATCATTAACGATTGGAAGATATAACATTGCACTTATACTGTTTGTATCATTAATATTATTTGTTTCTAAAACAAATCTGTTTCCTTGAATGCTGCTTGCATATAATTGATCTGTTAGATAAGAGATGTTATTATCCCATCTTAAAAAGGAACTATCAAAACCACTTATAAGAGCATCTAAAGGATTATCTAATAGATAAAGATTATATGAAAAGTTAGTTTCTAGAGGGCATCCAATATTTGCATATAAAGGTATAGGATAAGAAGGGGTATATTCAAGTTGTACAAAATCTTGTATTTTTCTAAGATCTAATATTTTTCCTTGAGAGTTAATTGTTTGTTTAATAGCTCCTAGATGATTGTTATTTGTAAGAACTAAAGTTGTTATAGGATCTTCTTTTAAAATATTTTCTAAAGTAAATGATGGATTAATAGAAATTTCATCTCCTTCAGCAGAAGAAATAGAAATTCCATACCCTAAACTTTCTGAGTTATTTAATCTACCATTTAATGGCATATAATGGAAAACACTAAGTTCTGATGAAGGTATACTTCTTTCAAAAGATAATCTTATATCTATTCTTTTATCATTTAGATCATTCTTATAACTTACATCTTCATCTCCATAAACTTTAACTTCATAAACTCCTGGTCTAAAAACAGATTCTCCTGAATCTAAAGAAATTTTAAAATTATCATCTATAACTGCTTGTTCTGTAAATAAATCTTGATTTGTAGGTTTATTAAATTTAGCATAAATACTTAAAGAATCATTCTCTCTATAATCTATAAAATCTTTTAAAAGATCTTTTGAGATTCCATCATTCATTAATTTTATATAGAATGATTCTTGAGATCCATCTTGTATCTTATGGAATATTGAAATTAACATTTGAAGAGAATCACAAGCATATTTTTCACTCATGTTATCAAGAGAATCTCCAATACATTTAGTCGTCCAAGATTCAGTTTCTTCTCCCCAATTAAAAAAGACTTTTGGAAGAGCATCTTCTCCTGTGTAACAAACATCTTCTTCTTCTTCACAAAATCCTAATATAAAGATGTCTTCACCTAAATAAGTTCCACCAACACCTACACAAAATTCATTTTCAAGATCACTTTCATAATAATCCATATCTATTTTTTTAATCTCATAACTTAAAGATTTTTCTTTTTCAAAAGATTTATCAAGACCTTGTAAATTAAAACTAAATATTGTGTTTGTCTCTTCTGAAAAAACAGTTTCTTCTAAAGAAGAATAGTTTGAATAATATCTTAAAGTTTTATTTATAAATTCTTGAGAAAGTAAAGTACTTCCTGAAAAATTATCTACAAACAAATATTCTTGAGAAGGATTTAATGAAACTTCTGATAATAAATCAACATCATAATTATTTGCTAAGTTTCTTAAGTTATATGTTTTTCTACTATCACAATTTGTATTTGAACAAAATATAGTTAAAACATTACTTGTATTTTCTGTAATTTCAACTAATGAATCTTTATCAAATACTTTAATATTAAAAATTTCTTTTAAAGAAACAACAGTTTCATCTTTCTTTAATTTAAAATCAATAATTATAATTTCTTCTTGTGAAGGATAACTATTAAAGTTTTCATTAATTTTAAAATTTAAAATTATTTCTAAATTATTTAAAGGTTGATTTGAAAAGTTTATAATTGAAGCTTCTAAAGCATCAGAATCTATAAAACTTGGAAGAGAACTAAAAGATACTTCTTCTAAAATAATATCAGATGTGCTTGTTGAAAATAAATATTTTAATTCTATTTCTGGATTTAAATCTTTTATAAGCTCTAAACTATGGTTGTTATTCTCTTGGTTATAAAAAACTCCTTTTTTAGGGGAAGGGAAAGAAACTTCATAATTTATCTGTCCAAGATTAATTGCAAAAACATTAGAAAAAACATCTAACATCTGTGTTATGCTTGGAAATTTAAGTTCATTTCTAAATAAAGCTTTTGTACTTAAATTACCTTCAGTTGGAAGAGTATCTGATAAAAATATTTTTGTAAAAATACTTGTGTTCTTAGAACTTAAAGACCTTGGAATTGGAGAGTTTTCTTCTAAAAGATATTCATTAATCTCTTCAACTTCAAAGTAAGATACTTCATTCGGTATAAAAGAAATATTTTCTAAAGAAGGAACAAGTGTATTTTTCTTTTCAATCTCATATTCTTTACTAACCTCTCCTTTAACAAATCTATCATTAACCTTAAGATAATAAGTTGAAAAGTTAAGAGGTTGTCCTGGAACCATAAATCCAGAATTAATTATTTTTTCTTTTCTTATAGTATTTCCAGGAATTCCAGCACTTGCATCAAATATAAATGAAAAGGTTACTTTTTTGGACATATCTTGTATATTAAAAATAAGCTCTTGAACATTTAAGATACCTTGTTGGTTTGTTTTTCCTAAAAGAATATTATCTTCAACTCCTTGTATCTGATATTTTATAGAAACATCATTTACAGGACTTCCAAAATCATCTAAGACTTTAAAAGAAAGATTGTTTGAACCTACAAATATTTGTTCTGGTGAAATATCTATTAAAAACTTTTCATCAGAATTATAAGCATATAACTTTGTATTAATTAAAGGAAAATTATTTAAAATATTTGTAATCATTCTTGGTTCTGAATAATTTGCAATTTCAAAAAAACCTTCTGGTTTAAACAAAGTATATTTTTTAAGAAGATATCCTCTTTGAGCATCTATATTTAATAAAGAATAATTAGTATCTTCAACAGATATATGATTATAAATATTATTTATATTTCCTGGAGAACTATCAAGAGAAGAGGTATATCCATAACTTAAATATTTAAGATTATTATTTGTGTTGCTTGAAGTTTGTAGAATATTTCCTGTTCTTGAATCTGATTTTAGATAAATATATTCTAAATCATATTTATATGTAGAATTAATATCTATCTTATGTCCATCTAAAAAAGAAGGAAGCACACTGTTATTTATATCTTTTATCTTAGTATTATAAATATAATCTGAGTTACTAAACGGTATTTGGTATTTATTTGTTTTAGCATAAAAATATCCTTCAGGATAGAATGGTATCTGGTTCCAAGAAGTTGGAAGTTCAGGATCATAACTATAGGTGCTTCCATAAATAACACTTAAAGCTCTATAATTAATAATATAATTTTCAATTGGTGCTATTGGTGTTTCTTTAAACTTAATGTTTAATGAAAATTCAATTATTTGTGGTTTTAATTCTCTAAAATCAATTTCTAACCATTTATAATTATTAAGATTATAATCTAAAGATTTATCTAAATTATAATTATTTTGGAAAAGAGTTGTATTAAAATCAGGAACATGCTCTCCTGAAAATCTATATCCTCTTTTAACCTCTATATCTTGTGATAAAATATCTTCTGAAACAAAAGAAACTGAATCTTCATTTATGAAAATTTTATTTCCAGCTCTAATATGTGCTAACTTTATTTCTGAGTCTTTAAGACAAGAGATGTATTTTAATTTTATTCTATATTCTTTAGATAAACCATTTTCAATAAAATCAATATTATTAACTACAAAGGAACCTGTTTTATCAAACAAACCAAGAACTTCTATTTTTCCATCACTACAAGAGGTTAAAGATAATAAAGTTATTTCTTTAAAGATTTCAACTCCAGAAACTAAATTAATAAGTTCTGTTTGATAAGTTGTATAACCATCAGCAGAAATAACAGCATAAACTTTATTTATGTTCTCTCCAGTGAAGGTATATTGTTTATTATTATCTACATCAACTGTTACATATTCATTTATTTGTAAATGTTGAGAAGTATAAAAATTAATATCATATGAGATGTTAGGATTTACTTTTAGATTTAATGTTTTAGGAATATCTAAAAGATTTACATCTAATTTTAAGAAAGAATTAACATCAAGTCTTTCAATTTCTGAAACACCTTGTTTATCAAGAACAGAATGTATTGCATAAGCATAATATTCTCTATTTGCTCTTTGCATTGTAAAATTAACATCTCCAAATTGATTTGTATATTTAGGTTCTTGATTTACTAAAACAAAATCATCTTCAAATTCTCTATAAAGATACACTCTTGCACTATTTACATTAATCTCTTGATTTTTAACATTTACACCAATAACTCCAGAATTAAGTTCTGAAGAATATTCAAGATAAACAATTATGTTTTTATCAATTCCATCAACTAAAACTGGATCTGGTTGAAGATAACCGTTTTCTTCAGTATTAAGAACTCTTACTCTATAAGTATAAAAGTCTAAAACATCAAAGATTGCATGACTTTTATTTCTTAAAACACTGCCAAGAGAAGAATAACTTTCATTTGAATCTTTTAATTTATATTCTAAAGTAATATCTGCAAAAACAGGTTCTTCAGTTTCACTATCTAATAAAGTAACATCAATATATCCTGGAATACCAATACTACAAGAACCATCTTCATTAAAATGAAGGAATGGTTTTAAATGTTGGTTTGAACAATCGATTTGGTTATTTATACAAAATGGTTTATATCTATCTTGAGAACAATCAAAGTCAAGTAAATCATCAATTGTGAATAATATAAATTCTACATTTGTTGTGTTATCTTTAACAACAGAAAAAGGTCCTTTTCTTGGATAGGTTAGATAACCTTCTTTTGCTGCTGTTACAAGATATTGTTTAGGTTCTAGATTAAATTGATTAACACCATAAATATCTGTTGTTGTAGAATCAAATGGTAATAATGGTGTTGATTGAGAATAATTATAAACTGTTAATTGTGCATTTGAAAGAGGATTATTTGAAATGTTTTTAACACTAATCCCTAAGGTTCCTTTATCATTATTTATTCTTATTAAAACTATTTTATTATTTTCTGGAACTACTTGATTTGTTATAGAATTAAATTGTGTAGAGGTTACAGAAACTCTTAAAGAACCACATCCTGCAGGAGTTTTAACTAAAACTTTTCCTGTAGATACCAAGGTTGTTCTAGGTTCTGGTTGTTTTTCTGTATTTGTACATGAAAAGGTTGTGTTTAATGTAACATTATTTATTAAAATATCATTGTTTTCAACAAAAATAATATCTCTTTCTTGTGCTGGGTTTACTGGTATTATTGGATTTTCAGTATCAATGGTTAAAGTTATAATATGTCTTAAATTATTTTTATTTAATTTAAATTCATATTCTTTTGTGTTATAATGTTCTTTTGAAACAATTAATTTTACATTTTGTTTTCTAGATTTTAAATCTCTAAAAATAACTTCACCAAAAATATTTGTTTCAAGAGAAGAAACTTCTTTATCTTTTATTTGTAAACTTACAAGAGCTTCACTTACTGGTGTGTTCGATTGATCATAAACTTCAACTGATATTGTCCAAGTTTTTGAAAAAGATAAAGTTCCTGAGATTATAAGGTATAATAATAATACAAGTAATATTAAAAACAAAATAAAACTTGGAAATTTTTTATCAATTTTATCTGTAAGTTTATTTATTGGTAAAATTTTACTAATACCATCTACACAACTATAATAAATATCTTCAAAAAAGAAATAAATCATTCTAAAAAAATCTTTTATTTTTGTTAAAAAACCGACTTTAGAAACTGAGGTTAGATTTTTCTTTTTTTCTTCTTTCTTTAAAGGTTCTTCTTTTTTTATAGGTTCTTCTTTTTTTTCTTCTTTCTTTAAAGGTGCTTCTTTCTTTTCATCTACAGAAATTTTTTCTTTTTTATTTTTAATAGAGTATGATAATTCTTTTAAGATTTGTTCTTTTGAAAGTTCAGTTGTATTTTTCTTTAAAGTATCTTTTAAAGGTAACTTATTATCTTGTATCATCTTTACAACTAAAGAAGTTACTTTTTGATTATATCCTTGAGATAAAACAGCATCTTTAATCTCATCTATTGTATATTTTTGTGTTTTATTAGATAGAAGATCATATAATTTTTCTGCATCTATTTTATCTTTTGATTTTTTAAATAATGACATATTTCTTTCTTTTTTTTAATTTTTATCTAAAGATTGGTGTGAATGGAAAATTAAAGCTTTTACTTCCATTATCGCTAGTTATTGTTCCATCTAATCTATAATTTTGATAATAACAATATAATTCTTTATCTGAAAGATTCATTAAAGGATCATAATACCATTCAAGAACCTCTCCTGTTACCTTATACTCATAAAGTCCTAATGTTTGGTTATACTCACCAACAATCACTTCTTTATTTTTATATAAAGCATCATATGGAGCAACAACAAAAGGATTTAAAGAAGGAATCTTTGTAAACTCAGAATTGTTTTTTGAATAAAATATAAATAAATTATTTTGATTTATCTGTCCAGGAAATGTTGAATAAAGAACATAGTCTTTGGAAAATTTATATCCTGTGTTATCAGGCATAATATTTATTTCTTTAAGATCATAATAATCACATAATGAACAATTTGGATTATCAGTTAAAGTCTTATTAATGTTTGAAGGAATTCTATCTTTAAAATCATCTTGGTTTGCAGATTTTATAGTGACTGCTTTAGTGGTATAATTTAGATTTGAAGGAGGTTTTTGTATATAACAAGAATCTTGAACAAGAATTGAACGATTATCTAAATTTTGTTCTGTATACTCAACATCTGATAGATCTTCAAGACATATATTATAGTTAGAAATACATGCAGAACATTCAGGTATTCCATTTAAACATTCTTGATTATAAGAAATACAATCTTCTCCTGAATA
Source organism: Candidatus Iainarchaeum sp. (assembly GCA_937968065.1). Classification (GTDB taxonomy): domain Archaea; phylum Iainarchaeota; class Iainarchaeia; order Iainarchaeales; family CSSED10-239; genus Forterrea. The sequence continues at coordinate 11,057 of CALBUD010000036.1, forward strand.
AAGAGTACAACAATCTTCACAAACCCCATCATCATCTAAACACTGATATTTATCATCTTCACATTGTTGTATTTTAGAATCTCTTTCTTTTATATAAGGTAAATTTTCTGTTTTAACTTCTTGTGGAAGATAACTTCCTGTTTGTAAAGTTTTTATAAATAATTGATTTGAATTAATATTTTCTTTATAAGTAATTAAATTTATTTTCATATCTTTTGTTCTATTTATTAAATAATCAAATCTAAGATTAAGTGTTTCATTTAAATTTCCATTTGGTTGATCTTGTCCTGTTAATCCTTTATAACCAAAGAAACCATCTTTTACATCTATATTAAAAATATGATTATTTTCAAGTAATTTAATATTGATGTCTCCATTATTTATTCCTCCTGCATTTCCACCCTTACCTTTATATCCATCATTTGTGTGTTGGTGTTTACGTCCTCCGTTCCCACCCTCTCCTGCGTCTAAAGATAAATTAAAAGTCCCATTATTAATTACTTTTGCAATTTGAGAAATATTTATAGAACCGCCATTTCCACCAAATCCACCATGTACAGTATTTGATGTACCAGAGGCCTTTCCTCTATCTCTTCCAGTATCTCCACCATCTCCTCCATTTCCAGGAGTTAATTTTAGTTCTAATTTTGAATTTTTATTATTAATTATAGTATTTACATTAAAAGATAAATTTCCTGCATCTCCACCAAATCCACCATGACCAATATCACCTACATATGGTTTTGATTTTTTTTGATCAAGTCCTTTCCCACCAGGTCCAGCATTACCAGTAGATAAATTAAAATTTAATTCTTTTAAATTATTTATTTCATCTATAATTATTTCAACATCTCCAGAGTCTCCTCCTCTTCTACCATCTAAATGACCTGTAGAACCAGGATTTCCAACCTTTCCATTTCCTGTTTTAATATCTAAATTAAAAGTACCTTCATTTTTTATATTTTCTAATTGTAGTTTAAAATTTTCAGAATGTGCAGTTCCTGGATTCATTAAAACCTCACCAATTGTTGGAAAATCAAAATATACATCTTCATAAGTAGTTCCAGAATATTTAAAATCTAAAGTACTATTTTCTTTTATAATCACATCTTTTAATTTAACTTCAACAGTGTTATTTGTTTCTTTGTTTAAAATTAAAACATCTTCTTTAACATTTAATTCTGTAAAACCTTTTACAACTAAATCTAAACTTAGATCAAATTTTTTATTAAAAGATTCATTAGTGTTTAAAACAGATAAAGTTATATCTTTTCCATTTGAAATTAAAGAATCAATTCCTTGAATTTTAAATTCTTGTTTTTGTTCTTTTATCTCAAGTTCTAAATCAGCTCCAAGCTCTAAATTAATTTTTTTATCAGAACAAGTATTATTAAAAACTAAATCATTACTTTTTTTTATTGAAAGTGGATTAGGATTAGTGTTTTGAGAAATACAACTATTTACACAACTATTATAACCATCAAAAAAATCAGTTGGACAAGAAGAAACACAAGAATCAAGAGAAGAATAAACATCTGAAGTTTTTAAAATATAAAAATAACAATCCTCTCCAGAACATCCTTGAAAAATAATTGTTTCTTGTACAGGGGTTCCTCGTAAACTTAAATTACAAGTTTCAAAAGAAAAAACATATGATTGTATAAATATAATAAATAATATTAAAACAATTGTTAAAATAATTTTTTTTATCATATCACATCTTTTTTTTATAAAATATTTTTTTAAAATAATTTAATACACTTTTCATCTCTCTAAATTAAATAAAATATTTATTCTACTATCTTCATAACCTACTCTATTAAAAATAAATCTAAAACTATTTATGCTTGATTGATTAACAGAGGTTGGAGAATTAATAACTGGTTTTATAAAAATAATATTATTTCTAATTTTAAAATCTAAAGTAGATAATACAGAAGAATCACTTTCAAAAGTACCCTCTGAA
>CALBUD010000037.1 GCA_937968065.1 Candidatus Iainarchaeum sp.
TAAAAAGGATGTTATTTTTGAAATTTAGAAGGTAATTTTTGAAGCTGAATCGTTTTCTTTATCTCTTTCTATTATATATTTATTAGCATTTACTGTTTCTAAAAGATTGTTATCATGAGTTACTATAAATATTTGATCTACAAGGTCTGGTAGTTCTTCTTCTAAAACCTCTGATAATGCTTTTATTGATTTTTCATCTAAATTATGTGTTGGCTCATCTAAAATTAAAAGACCTAATTTTTTAGTTAAAATTAAAGAAATTGCAATTCTTATTGATAAAGATGCGCACGCTCTTTCTCCACCACTTAAAAAACCTTCTACTTTTATCCAATCATTTTTTAAAGTTAAAACTTCTAAAATATAGTCATTATTTGCATTTAATCTTGCTGAAAGATAATCTTTATATGGATATATTTTTGGCCAAATTATAGATAATGCTTCATTTATGTTATCAATTAGATATTTTCTTAATTGTAATTGACTAGAATCAATTGCTTTTAAAAAATAAGACAAATCTTGTTTTTTAAAATTTATGTTTTGAAGATTTAAAGAGAGATTTTCTTTTTGTTTATTTAATAGTTGATAATTGTTTATTTGTTTTCTTGTGTTTTCTAAAGAAAAAGAATTTGTTTTAAAAGATTCTTTTAAAGAATTAAAATTAGAATCTAAATTTTTGTGTTCTGCAAGAATATTAAGATAAGCTTCTTCATTATAGTTTATTAAATCAAGCTCTTTTTTTAAAATTGTTTTTTTATTTAAAAAACCATCTTTTAATTTTTTATTTTTTAAAAAATCTTCTTTTTTTCTTAAAATTTCTTTTTTTTCTAAAATATTTTTTTCATAAAAAGATAAATCTTTTAATTTAGGCATATTATTAATTTCTTTATTGAAGTCAGATTGTTCGTTTTCATAATTTTTAATGTTTTTAATGATTGAATCTATATCTTGCTGTATTTTTTGGTTTTTTAAATGTAGGTTTTCTTGTACCTCTAGATTTTGTAAATCTTTATTTAACAATAATATTTCTTGTTTTAAGTTATTTTTATTTTTTAAAAGCTCTTCTAAATTATTTGTTTTATCCAATAATAATTTTTCTAAGTTTTCTTTTGAAAAAGAAGTATTACATACAGGGCAGTTACTAAAGCCTTTTTTAATTTCAACTAATGATTTATTAAAATCATTTTCTAAAGAAATTAAAGATATTTCTTTTTCTTTTAAAAAAGTTATCTTATTTATAATTTCTTCTTTTTTTGTTTTTAAACTTTCAAAAGATATTTCAATTAGTGCCTTTTCTTTTTCTAATAAATTTATTTTTTCTTTATTTTCTAAAATGTTTTTATTATAGAAAGATACTTTATTTTCAAGAGATTTTTTTAAAATTTCTAATTTTTTATTTTCTTCTTGTTTTTCTTTAAATTCTTTTTCTAAAAATGATAGTTTCTCTTTTTCTGCAAAAATATCTTCCTGAGAAGTATTTATAATTTCTGTATCAGTTGTTTTTAATAGTTCTTCTTCAATTTCTTTTAATCTTAAAAAAACTAAATTATATTCTGATTTTAATGAATCATATTTTTCTTTAATTTCTTTTTTTTCTTTAAGTTTTAATGAAGTTTGAGTTATTTTTTCGTCTTGATTTTTAATTTCTTTTTCTAAAATATTAATTTTTTCTAATAATTCTTTTTCAATTTTTAAAAGTTCAGATAAATCAAAAGAAGTTAACTGATTATTTATTTGATTTAAAAGAGATTGATTTTTTTCAATTTCAAAATTTAAAGCAGAATCTATTTTTTTAGTATTGCTTTTAATTTCTTCAAAATGAGAAATGCCAAAAAGATCATCGAATTGTTCTTTTCTTTTTGAAGGAATTATTTTTAAAAAATAATCAATTTCATTTTGTTGAGAGTAAACTACCTTTATAAAAAGATTATAATCAATACCTAAAAGATTTGAAATAAATTCATCTACATCTGTTTTTTTAGGCCCCTTTATTAATTTGTTATCCAGATAGACTTTTGCAGAATTGGCTTTATTTCCAAAATAAACTTCTCTTTCTATTAAATAAATTTTTTCATCTTGTTCAAGTTCTAAAATAACTTTAAAATATTCTTTTTTATTTGGTTTAAACATTATAGTTTCATCTAAAGTTATTTTTCTAGTTGAAAGAGTTGGAAATGTGCCATAAAGAGCATAACAGATTGCATCAACAATGCTTGACTTACCAGAACCAATTATACCTAAAAGTATATTAGTTCCTTTCTTAAAAGAAAGTTTTGAATCAAGGTGGGTTTTCCAATTTTCAAGATAAATAGATTTTATCATAAGTATATAATTAATAGATAAAAACAAATAAAAAGAGAACAAACAAAAGGTTTAAATAAATATAGAAGCTATAAATTATTTGATAAACTATGCATGATTTAAAAAGAATCTTAAAAGAAGAAAAAGCACAAATATCTGCTGAAATGATTATTTTAATTGCTGCAATAATTGCAATAGTTCTTGTTGTTGTAACTCAACTTCAAAAAACAACAACAAAAGCAAATAAAACTGTTGACAAAAAAGCAGATGATGTTTTTAAGCAGATTGAAAAAATAAATTAAAGAAGTAATCTTCTGTGAATCAAAAAGCACAAGTTAGTTTAGAATATATATTGATTGCACTCGCTATTGTCGTGGTTCTTTCATTAATTATTATGCAAGCAACTATTCTTTATTCTAAAAATATAAATATTATTGATAATAGAGAGCTTAAAAATACTTTTGAAAAAATTCAAGCAAATTTAGATATTATAGAACTTTTAGAAAATTATATAGAAGAAATAAATGTATATCCTGAAAAAACTTGGTATTTTGAAAAAATTAATGAAAAAGAAATAAAAATATTTAATGAAAATAAAGAATATTTAATAAATAGTAATAAACCTATTATTTTAAATTTTAGAGAAATAAAAAAAGAAGAAATAATAATTATTAAAAAAGAAAATAATAAGATATATATTGAATTAAAATGAACTTAAATAACTTTTTATCAAAAATTTTATTTATTGGTATAACTATACATGAAATTGCACATGCTTTTGCATGCATTATTCTTGGTGTAAAAATAAGAAAAGTTAAACTATTAAGTTTTACAGACGGATATGTGGTGCATGATGAGTCAAGATCTTATAAAAATATCATAATCTCTATCTTTCCTTTTTTTTTTAATATTTTAGTTGCTTTTTTATGTATACTGTTATTAAAAAAAGAGCTTTTAATCATATATAAAGTAATAATTGCATGGTTTGCTATATCAGCTTTGTTTTTCTCAATACCTTCAAGACAAGATGCAAATAATGTGTTTGCATCTATTAAAAAAAGCTATAGATGGAATCAATCTTTATTAAAATGGCTATATAAGATCATATTATTACCATTAACTTTATTTATTTTAATCCTTTCTTGGTTATTTAAAGTATTAGATCAGTCTTTTTTAACAAGATTAGTATTAATTGCCATTTGGGTTTATGTATTAGTTATTTTTTAAAAAATATAGTATTTTAATACTTATCGATTTATATAATATATTATAAGGGGGAGATTTAATTATGATTAAATTAATATTAAAAGATGTAAAAGAATTTCAAAAAAGCATAGATGCTATTGGAGTTTTAATAAATGAAGGTTTATTTACAATAGATTCTGAAAAAATGTATTTAAGAGCAACAGACCCTGGACAGATAAGTCTTGTTGATTTTATTATGCCAAAAGATGCTTTTGAACAATTTTTAGTAGATATAAAAGAAAATGAAAAAAATGTAACTTTTGGAATAAATATTAATAATCTTTTACAAATATTAGCTCACTCCTCAGCAGATGATAAACTTAGTTTAGAGATAAAAGATGATAAATCATTTATATTAATTGAACTTATTGGAAAATCAAAAAGAAGTTTCCATATACCTTTAATTGATGTTTCTGAACAAGAACAACCACTTCCAAAAATACAGTTTGATGTAACAATACAAATTTCTTCAGATCAATTACTTTCTGGTATTAAAGATGCTAGTCTTTTTAGTTCACATATAACTTTAAAAGTTGAGAACAATAGATTGTTTTTAGAAACACAAAGTAGTAAAGGAAAATTTAAACAAGAAATAGAACAAGATAAAAATAATTTAGTTATTTCTGGAAGTAAAGCAAAAGCAATGTATACTTTAGATTATCTTCAGAATATGATTAAAAATGCAAAAAGTATTATTACTTTAAAACTTAAAGATGATATGCCTTTAGAATTAAATTATACTATAGGATCTTCAGCAATAAGATATTTTTTAGCTCCTAGAGTAGATAACGAATAGTTTTTATTTAAAAACTATTTTTTCTTCTTTTTTTTATAAAAGTTCTTTATTAAAATTAAAAATAACTACTCTTGAACCGCCTTTTCCTTTGCCTGTTGTTTTTAAAGAAATAAAACCTAATTTTTCAAATTTTGTAAGATATCTTCTAATAGTTCTTTCTGGTATTTTTGATTTACTGTATATTTCAGTTGTTGAGGTTTCATTTTTAAGAGAATATAAAAAATTAAATTCTTCTTTTGATAAAGAAGATATTTTTTCATTAATTTTAATAGAATCTATTAAATGAGAAGAAGAAAGTAAAATTTCTTTAGTTATTTTTAAATTTCCTTTTCTATCTGATTCTTTTGCAGATTTATATAAAAGATCTATTGCAATTCTAGCATCTCCTCCTCTAACCGCAGCATATCCAGAGATATATCCTATTAAGTCTTCTGAAATCGAATCTTTTATTAAACCATATTCTATTCTTTCTTTTAAAATTTTTTTTAAATCTTGAGAAGTGTATTTTTTAAATTCTAAACTTTTTAAAGCTAAAGAACTTTGAGTTCTTAAATCTAAATTAAAAATAAATTCTTTATTATTTGTAATTAATATTAATGTAAAAAATTTTTGTTTTTCAGAAAATCTTGAAAGATCATATAAAAGAGTTGAAGCATCTGTGTTGTTTAATTTATCAATTTCATCTAAAATTAAAACTGTATAAAAGTTTGATTTTGAATAAAGTTCTTTTATTCTTTGCCAAATTTCATCTACAGCCAAACCTCTTCTTGGAAGAATTGCTCCAAAAAAAGAAGAGACTGTTGATAAGATAGAGTGTCTTGTGTTTTCTTGAATACAATTTATATATAAGGGTTTTACTTTCATAGAGTATTCTGAAAGCTCCTTTAGAACAAAATTAGAAATTAATGTTTTCCCTGTTCCTGGAGGGCCATAAACTAAAAAATTTTCTGCTTTTTTGTTATTTGTTAAAGGTTTTAAAGAAAAAGATAATTCTTTTATTTCAGAATCTCTTGAATAAATGTTTGTAGGAAGATATTCTGGATAGAAAACTTGTTCATTTACAAATATTGATTTATCTATATTTTTTATATCTGAAAAAATATTTTTTTTTGAAATAGGCATAAATCTATAATGTAGGGTTTAATTTAAAAAGATTGTTTTTTCTCGGCCACGAGGGGGGTCTAAAAAAGAACCTAAGTTATAAAGACATATTTATTTTACAATTAAGTTTTTTTAAAAAATATAAATGGTGATAAAATATGCAAATAATATATAGAAGAGAACTTTCAAGATTTCAAACCACTTTTTTAAATAAAGTTAAAAACACTTTATTAAAAAGAATGGAGATTGGGTATATGACAAAACCTCATAATTATATGCTTATAGATATTCTAAGTGAAATTGATTCTAGGAAATGTTCATAATAGTTGAAATTATTAAAAATAATAGATATATATACTTTATAGCTCTATAATATACATATATGGCAATAAACCAAAAGGCCTTTGCATCTATAATTGTACTTTTGTTTTTATTATTTTTTTCATTTATTATTCTCGAGAATAAGAGAACAGACATTTCTGATTTTATTATTATTAAGCAGGCTGAAACTAAAAAAGAGAGCATTTATTTAAATTTTGAAACAAACATTAAAAATACTTTAAATAATTGTGAAGAAGATCCTTTAATAAATAATCTTGAAGTTATTAAAGAGGCTAATAATTTTATAAATAATAGTGACTCTAATTTTTTTATTAAAAATATTATTTCTCAAAAAGAAGAAGAAGTTAATATAACATATTTAACTGAAATAATCAAAGTTATTGTATATAAACCTTCAAGAAATATAGTTGTTAAAGAAGTACATATAACAAACGGATTTTTAAAAAATAAAGTTTTAGGATATACCCTAAATACTAGTAATTACAAAACCACTTTTTTATTTCCAGAAAATTATAGTTTAAAAAAGGTGATTTTTTGTTAAATAAAAAAGGAGTGGTATCTATTGAGTTTATTTTTTCATTATTAATTATAATTGTAATTTTGTATTTATTAATCCTTGTTAACTTAAATTTTAAAAATAAGTTATCTGAAGAAATAAATTATGAAGAATATAATTTTGAAGTTTGTTTTATAAAAGAAATAATTCTCAAAAATAATAATGGAGAAATATTAAATGATTTCTGCAAAATCAAAAAAAGGACAAATAATTATAATTGATATTTTATTATTTTTAATAATAATTTTATTAATTATTTCAATACAAACAAAAATAATTAGAAACTATAAAGAAAATTTATCTTTTCAAGAAAAAGAAATTAATTTTTTAAAAGAAGATTTTTTAATAGAAAATTACTTGCTTGATTGTAATTACTTAGGTTATTTAGATAAAGATACTAAAAAATGTTATAAAAACAAAATAGAAATTAAAAACATTGATAAAATAGATTACTCAATTTTTTGTAAATTAAAAATAAATGAAAATATAATTTTTTATATTGAAAATAAAAATAATAAAAAAATATATAAAAGAGCAGCTGTTTTTGAAGACAAATTTACTATATTAGAGGTTGAGTTTTGTGAAAAATAAAGGAATCATTTTTACAATTGACGGAATTATAGCACTTACATTTATAGCTTTATTTTCAATGATTTTATTTGTGCCAACCTATGACAACACAAAAGAAATTGAAAAAATTTTAATTAATAACAGAATTTCAGATCTTTTAATAACTGCCCAATTACTTGAAATTGAAAACTCAAATATTTTAGAACAAAAATTTCAATTACTTTTAGAAGATAAATCAGGATTTATTATTATTAATAATAAAAAAATAGAAATTAATAACAGCCATGAAAAAACAAGATTAATTTCACAAAACATAAGATATATTAATAGTTCTAATAAAGAAATATATATTGAAATAGGAGTGTATTATTAATGTTTTATATTGTTGGTATTGGTCTTGTTAAAGAACAATTGACTTTAGAAGCCTTAAATGCTATTAAAAAATCAGAAATGGTTTATTTAGATAATTATACAAACATACTTTCACAAGGAGACGTTATTGATCTTGAAAAAATAATAAATAAAAAAATTAAATTACTTTCAAGAAAAGAACTTGAACAAGAAAAAGAATTTTTGAAAGAAGATTCAGTTCTTTTAGTTATTGGAAATCCTTTATCTGCAACCACACACTATTCTTTAATTGAAGATTTAAACGAAAGAAAAATAAATTATAAAATCCTTCCAGGAATTTCTATATTTAACTATAGAGCCTCTTGTGGTTTATTTGAATATAAATTTGGAAAAACAGTTTCAATTGTATATCCTGAAAAAAATTATTTTCCAAAAAGCTTTTATGAAACTATAATAGATAATTTAAAAATAAATGCACACACTCTTTGTTTACTAGATATAAAAGTTTCAGAAAATAGATATATGTCTGTTTATGAAGCGTGTGAAATTTTAGAAAAAATAGACTCTGATAAAATATTAGAAAATAAATGGTGTATATTATTTTCAAAAATGGGTTCTTTAAATCAAAAAATAATTTCATTTAAATTTAAAGAGTATAAAAAATTAATTGAAAATGAAAAACCACAAAGCCTAATTATTTGCTCAGATTTAAATGAATTTGAAAAAGTGAGTATACATGAATATAGAATGTAAAAAATATTGTGAGAAATATAGAAAAATTCTAGAAAAAGCAATAAAAACAATAAAAATAAACATAAAAAACGAATCTTTTTTAAAAGATGTTTCTAAAGATTATCTTGATATGGCTAAAAATTATTTATCTGATGGAAAGTTTTTAGAAAATAAAAAAGATTATGCAAGAGCACTAGCATCTTACTCATATGCCTATGGATGGATAGATGCAGGAGTTAGAATTGGTTTATTTTATGGAATTGATAATAAAATGTTTACTGTGTACAAATAAATGTGATTAAAATGAAAGGAATTTTAAAAAACAGATTTATTGAAATCTATAGCAACAATTTAAAATCTCAATTAATAAACAAAGGATTTGGAAATAAACAAGACAATTATTTAGAAATAGATTTTTTTGAAGGGCTTTTTCTTCTTGAAAAAAATAAAATGAAAATATATCTCGATAATAAAATAATTTTAAAAAAAGACTTTATTAGTTATTCTGAAAAAAAAATAAAAAATTTCAAAGAAAAATATATTGTTTATAAAGATTTTAAAGAAAAAGGCTATATAATTAAAGATGGTGCTATTTTTGGATTTGATTTTAGAATTTATGAAGGAAAAACTAAAAAACACGAACACACCAAATATGTTGTAGATGTTAAAAAAACACATAAAGATGAGATGTCACAGATAATCAAATCAGAAAGACTTGCAAACAGTATTAATGCAGAATATGTTATTGCAATTATTGATATGGATCAAAAAATAATAAAAATAAAAATAAAAAGAATTTAAGAACATCTTGTTTCCCAATAATTAATAGGACACATAGTGTTTCTTATAGTTAATGTTATTGGAGATTTACCTTCATAATCTTCAATTACAAAAAAATCAGATTCTCCTATTAAAAGACCTCTTGAGTCTAAAACATCGATGTTTGTCAAATCAATTATATTATCTGCATCTTTTAAAACAACATTAAAATTATAATCTGGTTTAAAATTTACTTTTCCAGAATTTACAATACTTACTTGGAATTCATTTTCTAAATTATCATAATCACAAGAAATAAAACTTAAATAAATATTTGTACAATCTTTATCAATTGCGTTATCAGCTTCAGTTGTATTTTTAGTTATAAAATTAGATCCCCAAGACAAGATAATTGCAATTAATGCTAAAGAAACCACAATTAAAAGAATTGTTGCAATTATTGGGCTTATTGCTTTTTTCATAAATTTTCACAAGTTTATTATTATTAAAAAAAGAAAAGAAATCTTTTTTTAAAAAAAGATTTCAATTATTTCTATTTAGTTACAATTTGTTTTTGTAGCAACTGCATCTGATGGACAATAACTGGAAATTATTTTAACATCAAATCTAGATGGGTTTGTTGTACCAGGAAGATCTGCTTGAGCAATACTTACTTGGTGCATTTGTCCAGGAGTTAAATCAGAAGCAAAATCAGCTCCATAGTCACTTAAATTACTATTTAATTCACTTTCAGAATCTGTAAGGTTTGTTAAGTGAACTAAGAAATCATCTCCTGAAGAGATTGTTTTAGATCCAATGTTTTCTATATAAAATGTTAAATTTCCGTCTGCATCAACAGAACAGTTAGTTATTTGTACAGCTGAACCCATACATTCTGCATTCACAATATCACTAGTGTCACTTAAACTACTAGTTGTGAATGATTTTCCCCAAGCAACAACAATTGCAATTAACGCAACTGCAACAACAATTAAAAGAATAGTTGCTATTAACGGAGATATTGCTTTTTTCATTTTCATTTTTTATCACCTTATTTAATTCATAATATCTTTTTTATTAATTACATCTTGATACAAATGATAATTTATCAGGACAATTAACAACATGAACTTGAACTCTTTTTAAAGGAGTTTCAAGAGCATCAAAATCTTCATTTTCATTTAATAATGAATCTAAAGACATTGCATTTCCAATAAAGTTTGGACTTATTGAAGTACTTGCTATTTGATTATCAGCAGCAATAACTGTTACAATTAAGTTTTGATCAATAGTTATTGTTGATCTATCAAAAACAAACAAACCACTAAACCCTGTTTCAGAATTATAACTACATCCTGAATCAATATATATATTGACATTACTACAATCAATCCAGTCAGAAGATGTTTCTGAAACACTTGTTGTTGTATCTCTAAAATTTTGAGAAGACCAAGAATATAATATACCTGCTAAAGATAAAGCAACAGCTACTAAAAGAATTGTTGCAATTAATGGAGATAATGCTTTTTTTTTATTTTTTTGAAACATACCTAATTTTTCTTTTTATTTTATATTATATTCTTAAATTTTATATTAATATATAAACTATAAGATATATAAACCTATCTTCTTAAATAAACAAACCTTATTTTTAAAAAATCACAAAAATATTGCTGAAACTAAAACATATAATGGTACTGAAACACCAACTAAAATTATTGAGTGTCTTACACCAGCAATGGCATTGTTTTCTGAAATTAAACCAATTGTTGGTCCTGCAAATAAACCTTGAATAACTATTAAATATAAGAAATATTTATTAAAATTTACATCAGACATTCCTGAAGATGCTTCTGCTCCATCTCCACTTAGGGAAATAGTACTTGAACCTAACATTGGAAGAAAGACTATTTGAATTATTAAAATAATTGCAATAAAAACAAAGAACATAAAATAACTTGAAAAGACTGTAGAAAAAGTTTTTGATTTTCTTTCATCAACCATATCATTTAATGTTTTAACATAATCTGAAATTGAAGCAAATATTTTAATAATATTTCCACCAACTTTATTTGTTTCTGAGATGATTTGAGTAACTTGTTTAAAGACAGGACTATCAATTTCGCCAAAAACTTCATTTAAAGCAACATCAAAAGGAATTCCTATTTTTATTTGTGCAGCAACTCTTTTTATTGGAACATTAAGATGACCATAATCGTGTTTTGAAGCAACCTCAACAGCAGTTACAATATTCATACCACTTTGTAAAAGATCTTTTAAATCATCTAAAAAAACATATAAATTTTTTTCATAAGATTTAATTCTTGCAGTATATAATCTAGATGCAAGACCTATTGATAAAAGAAATGGAAATATTGAAAAAATTAAATATTTAGTATTCATTAATAAAACAAAAAAGATTATTGAACCTACAAGACCATAAACTATATAGTCTACAAAATATCTTTGTTTTTCAGATAAATTAATACCCAATTCTTTTTTTAAATCCATTTTTTATCAACCACTAACTAAGTTTAAAATTGCAATAAATCCAATATTAATAATTGGAACTAAAAGAAAAACACCAATTTGTAAAACTGTACCTATACCTAACCCTGCAATTCCACCACCAACCATTCCTAGAAGCATAATTCCAGAAAATAAAAATAATGGTCCTGCAACAACAATTGCAGAATAAATATCACCAAATGTTTCTGCTTTTTGATTTTGGTTGTTTAATAATAAATTATATTGAAATCTTGCATGTTCTGCTTTTTTTTTCATAAACTCTGGTAAAGAACCACCTGCTTCTATGCTTGATTTTAATTCTAATAAAAATTTTTTAAGTTCAAAAGAAGGTGTTTTTCTTGCAGCAATATCAATTGCTTCTAAAAGAGAAATACCTAGAACATTTACATAATATAAAATTTTTGAAAATTCTTTATCTAAATATTGACTTTTATCTTTAACGGTTTTTGTTGAAAAAATTGAAATTGGAGGGGCTCCTGATTCTGCAACACTTGACATTCCGATAATTGCTAAAGGAAGAGTATTTTTTATGTTTGAAACTTTAGAGCCTATTAATAAATAAGGGTTAACTATACTATAACCAATAAATGCAATAAAAATAGATAGAGATGCAATAATTACTAGCTTTAAACCAATTACTTCTGGAACTAAAATACTTGCAACAAAACCAAATAATAAAAATAATAAAAAAATAAATACAGCAAAAAATATTTTTTTTGAAAAATAAAAATCAATATCTTCAGTTATGTCTGCTTGATCTAAAGCTTCTTCGAAATCATCTGAACGTAAGTTTCTAGTAATGGGTATAAATAAACTATAAAGTTTTTCTTCAAAACTTTTTTTCTTTTTTGGAGTCATACTTAAATATATTTATTATTTTTAATAAAACTTTTTACATCCTTGTCAAATTTATCATACATCAAAGAAC
>CALBUD010000038.1 GCA_937968065.1 Candidatus Iainarchaeum sp.
ATTATAGAAGAAAGTAATATTCTATAAAAAGGCTTAAAAAAAGTAAAACCTACTTTTGTTTTTATTTTTCTATAATTAAAAATAAAAACTATTATTTCTGAAATTACAGTAGTTATAGCAGCCCCAATAATTCCAAAAAAAGGAATAAATATTAAATTTAAAACTACGTTTATTCCTGTTGCAACACCTCTTATCTTTAACATATATTTTTCAAAATTGTGAGAATAAAGATATTGTGTAAAAATATTATTAACTGAAAGAACTAAAAAGAAAAATAAAAGAATTGCAAAAGAAATTGAACCTAAAACATATTCAGAACCAAAAAGCAAAAGAATAATGTCTTTTGAAAGAAAAATTCCACCAAAAAATATTGGAAATCCTATAATTAAAGAAATCTTTAAAAATTTATTAAAAATAGGAAGGGATTCTTTTTTAAAAGAATATTTAGATAAAAGATTAAATAAAATAATTCCAAAAACAGAAATTATAGTTATTAAAAAACCAACAAAAGTAACACCTACAGCATAAAGACCTAATTGATAATCATCTTTTATTAAAGATATAAAAAGTTTATCAAAATTAAAAAAAATTGTTGAAAAAATTGCAGCTAAAGCAAAGGGCCAAGAATATTTTAACTTTTCTATAAAAAAAGAATTATTTAGTTTTAAATCTAATTTTACATATTTTCTTATAACAATTATTAAAAAGATAAAAACAATAAAATATGCAATTATTTGAGATAAAAAGATACCTAAAAGACCTTGATTAAAATAAATAACTAAAAGAGCAAAAACTGTGTAAAATAACTTAGATAAAAACTCTTGATATGCTTGATACTTAAATAATTGAAGAGATGCTAAGGTTTTTGAGATGGTATTTGCTCCAAAATGAAAAAGAATAAAAAACAATCCTAAAAAGATCATTTGCTTAACAACCAAAGGTTTATCTAAGAAGAAAGAAATAACTATCATTAAAAGACTTACAATAAATAATAAAAGAAGCTTTGGCAAAAAAAGATTATTAAAATATTTATTCCTTAAAGAAGGATTCTTTGAAACATCTCTAAAGATAAGAGTGTTTATTCCTAAATCCCCAAAAATCACAAAAATACCAATAAATGATAAAACAAAATTAAGTTGACCATAACCTACAACTCCAAGATATCTTGGAATTAAAGTTATTGTTATAATTGATAAAAGATAAATTAAAACTTTAGAAATAGATAAATATCCTAAATTTTTAATAGTTCTTTTTTTTTCAACTGGATCCATATATGTATATATTATATATGTGAAAACTATATAAAATATATAGAAAAAAGAAAATTATAGGAAAAAAAGAAAAATATAAAAAATGGAAAAAAGTTATTTTTAAAGAACCTCTAAACTATCAGCTAAAAACTCTATTCTTGAAGAAAAATTATTTAGTTTTGCTCTTCCTGAAAGTTTAACCTTTTTTCCTAAGTATTTATCTTCAAGTCTATCAAAAATAGTTAACTTTTCTTCATCAGTTAACTCTTTTTTAAGTTCTTCTTTATTTAAAGAAAATAACTTTTCTGCAATATCTGAAAAGAAAACAACTTTTAAAATACCTGTTCCATCATCAATATCAATTGATCCAAAAAGATTAACTGTAACATCAACAACTTTTGAACAGTTTTCACAAATAAAATCATTATTTATTATTTGTACCTTTTCATTACATTCTTTACATTTAAAAAAACGAAGATTGTTTCTATTTATAGAAACAATTAAACCTTCAAGAGAATAATTTCTTCCATCTTCTAAAGATTCAACCTTTCCATCTTCTAAAGATTTAGTAAGTGCTAGAATATCTGAAAGAGTTGGTATTTTTTTAGAAGTTTTTGGATTTTTTTTAATAGTTGAAAACCAATTAAGATTTAGTTCAAGATCATATAAACCTTCTTTAACTCTAACATCTGATGCTTTAATTAAATCTCCTTTTGAAAAATTTTCTAAGATATAGTCTGGAAATGGTTCCCAAGCAACCATTTTCAAAGATTTTATACCATCTGATACTTCAAAGTTTAAAACACTTTTTTCTTTATCTTCTTTATCTTTAAAAATATTTTTATTATAAATAACAGTTATTCTTCCAATAACATCTATTAAATCTTCAGTTTGAGAGATGTTTGAAATATCTACAAGATTTTCTTTTCTTGGAGGAATTAAAGGAAAATCTTCAGGATCTTTTAAAACACTTCCTCCTTGTCTTAAAGAAAGTTCTTTTCTTTCATTATAAGTTGTAACATAAGCATCTTTTATTAAAAGTTTTGAATTTTTATCTAAATCTTTTATTAAATCTGTTTGTTCATTCCAAAGATTTAGTTTAATCTCTCCAGTTTCATCAAAAACAAAAATACCTTGTACCTTTCCTTTAGTCCCATCTTTTTGAGTGTAATTTCTCTCAAGAGGTATGTTTTTTATTCTTACATATAAAGAAGCAGTATCTGATATATTTTCTAAATCTTTTATTTTAACTATTGAAGAAGTTGATTTTTTAATATCAAGATTAACTCCAAGTTGTTTTGCAAGCATTATGTTTGCTCCAACTTCTGATAATAGACCTTGATATTTTTCTTTTATTTTTTCTAAAGTTTCTAAAAGTTCTTCTTCTTTTTTTCCAGTTTCTTCTTTTATTCTTTGAAAGATTTCTAAAGAGTTGTTAATTTCCATAAATATTACACCTTGTTTTTTTAAATATAAATATAATTAATGATAGAAAATATTAATAAATGGTTCCTTTGTTTCTGGCCAAAGAAACTAAATTATTAAAGATTTAAAAAGCTTACGAAAAAACGTAAGAAAAATATCTAAAAGCTTACGAAAAAACGTAAGAAATTAAAAAAAGTCTTTTAAAAAAAACAAACTATTTAAAAGCTATTTATCTTATATATAATATAATTAAATAAAAATAGAGAAAAAACATGAAAATAGGAAACTTCACAGTTGGAGATTATGCTGTAACAACTGAAGGAAATAAAAAAAAACTAGTTTTTGATTGTAGAAACTGCCCTTATAACACCTCTATTGCAGAAGACCCTAGATGTAGATTCCATGTTATGAAGATACTTGAGTCAGTTGATGCAGATGAAATAATCTTAGCTGAAGTTTATGAAAGAAACTATAATGAAGAACAAACTAAATATTTAAAAGAAATGGTAAATCTACTTTTAGAATTTGAAAATAGAGCAGTCTGGGTTTCAGAACATCTTGATGTTAAAGATATAGATTGTGATGAATGTTATCCTGAAAGACATAACAACATTATAAAATTTGCAAGAGAACTTCTTGCATATGATCCTATAGCATCATACATCTCTCTTTTAAAAGAAATAGAAAATACAAAAAACAGAGGACAAGAAAGAAGTGGAGAGCCTTGTCAAGTTTGTTTTACACAAAACACAAAACATCTATTAAAATTAAAAGAAATGTATGATAAAACAGAATTTATAAAAAAAATAAAACCACTACTTCAAAAAATAAAAGATTTATCAGAAGTTACAAATGTTTATAGAACTTTATTTGATGTTGAGATTAAACCTTCTTTTATAGGTTCAAAAATAACTTTTAAAGACATGGATGCTTTAGAACTACTTGATGAATATCAAGTATTAAACACCTCTGTTCAGATTTTTAGACATCCAGAAAAAGTTGAAAATATTTATTTAATAAATCCACCAGAATATACTCTTTCTCCAGATCATTATTTTGTTTTAACAAAAACAAAAGATACTGTTGCAAATTATAAGCCAGGAAAAGTAACTTTAACAACAGGAGAGAGTACAAGAAAATATTTCCAAAGAATATATAGAAGCACAATTATAGATGTTGCAAAAAAATATAACATAGAACTCTCACCTGATGACATCTATTCACTTGCAGAAATAGTTACAAGATATACCATAGGATATGGAGTTTTAGAATTATTACTTTCAGATAAACAAATAACAGATGTTTATCTTGATTCTCCTTTAGGATCAAAACCAATCTACATAGTCCACTCAAAATATGGACAATGTCAAACAAACGTACATTATCCAGAAAGAGATGCTGAAAGCTTTGTTGGAAAAATAAGAGCAATGTCTGGAAGACCTTTTGATGATGCACACCCTGTTCTTGATTTTGATATGCCAGATTTAAACACAAGAATTGCGGTTATTGGAAGACCTCTTGCAACAGATGGTACAGCTTTTGCTTTTAGACTTCATAAAGATACACCATGGACCTTACCACAACTAATAAATGTAAAATCATTAAATCCTTTAGCAGCTGGAATGTTAAGTTTTTTTATAGATAATAACTCTACACTTTTAGTTGCAGGCTCTCGTGGTGCAGGAAAGACATCTTTAATGACTGCTTTAATGCTTGAAATTCTACAAAATGCAAGAATTATAGTGCAAGAAGACACTTTAGAGCTACCTGTGATGTATATGAAAGATATAGGGTTTAATGCCCAACGATTAAAGACAAGATCTGCTATTGGAGGAACAGGTGAGCTTGCAACAACAGAGATGAAACCAGAAGATGCTTTAAGAACTGCTTTAAGACTTGGAGATTCTGCTTTAGTTATTGGTGAAGTAAGATCTGTTGAAGCTAAAGTTTTATATGAAGCAATGAGAATTGGTGCTGCTGGAAATGTTGTTATGGGAACAATCCACGCTGATTCAGCTTATGCTGTGTGGGATAGAGTTGTAAATGACTTAGATGTTCCAACAACTTCTTTTAAAGCAACAGATATTATTGTGGTTACAAAACCAATAAGATTTAAAGGTTCTTTAAAAAGTTATAGAAGAGTTGTACAAATAACAGAAGTTAGAAAACATTGGAATAGTGATCCTGATGCTGAAGGAGGTATTCTTAACTTAATGGAATATGATGCTTCAAAAGATACTCTTGTTTTAAACGAAGATGCTTTAAAAGATTCTGAATTGTTTTCAAAAATATCAAAACTTACAGGAATGACAATTGAAGAGATTTGGGATAATATTAATCTTAGAGCTAAAGAAAAAAAACATCAAGTTGATTTTGCAAACAAAAATGAAGTTATAGAGCTTTTAGAAGCTGAAAATACAGTTTATACTCATAACAAACTACTTTTAGAAAAAGAAGCATATCTTGAAGAACATGGAAAAACTGATTATGAAAAAGTCTTTGAGATTTGGAAAAAATGGTATGATGAAGTTTTTGCTCCAAGAATTATTAAAAGAATAAAAGAGAATAGAGTTGTTGAAGAATAAATTCTTTTTTTAAAAAAGTATAGGAATAAAAAACGTAAGACAAACGAATACATTTATAAAATAATTGCACCATAAATAATTATGTCAACTATAATAAAAAAACAAAAATTAGTCATCGATACATGTTTTTGGATAAACATTGTAAATTTAAAATTACATCTATTTTTAATAGAGTATTTTGAAATATATGTTACATTTAAAGTTGAAAAAGAAATATTAAACGAAAATCAATCTAAAATATATGATACTTATGATATGGAAGTTTATAAAGAATTAAAAAAAATAATTAAAATAAAAGAACCTAAAGAAAATAATTTAAAAAATATTGAAAACTTACAAAAAGATTCTGGAGAACTATATAGTATATTTCTTACAATAGAAGAAAAAGGAATTATTGGAACTGATGATAACGAAGTTATAGAGTACTGTAATAAAAACAATGTAAAATACATTAACTCTGTTTACTTTGTAATTTTTTTATATAAACAAAAAAAAATAACATTAAATCACACGAATAATTATTTAGATCTTTTAACAAATAAAATAAAACAAAAATATATAGATGTTGGAAAAGAATATTTAAAAAAGGAAGAGTGAAATTTATGAAAAATAAATTAAAAAAAACAAAAACCATAAGATTATCTGATGTAACTATAAAAAATATAAATTATATGGTTAAAGAAACAAAAATAAGTGAATCTGAGTTATTAAGAAGCATTATTGATAAAGCAATTTTAGAATATAGATTAAATAAATCAATTGAACTTCTTGAAAAAACAGATATAACTTTATCAGAAGGTGCAAAAATTGCAGGGCTTAACTATAGAGAGTTTTATGAAAAAGTTATAGAAAGTAAAGTATTATCAAAAAAAGAAATTAATAAAAGAAAAATAAATCTTATAGAAATAGAAAAAGCCTTAAAGAAAATAACTATTTAGATAAAAGAAACTTTTTTTAAAGAAATAGTTTCTTTTAACTAGTTTTTATAAGAGAATCTTTTAAAATTTTATATGCTTCACTTGAAGAGATGTCAGAAAAACTCTTTCCAGAAGACTTTAAAAATTCTTGATAATATTTTCTAAGTTTTGAAGGATCAATTGAACTATTTCTTGACAAACCAGTAAGATTTGTTTTTTGATTATTATTTAAAATGCCATATAATTTTTTATAGATTATTTCTTCTTGTCTTGTAGCTCTTGCATTTATTCTTTCAGAATTGGTTTTCATGATAAGAAGAGATTTAGTTTCTTGTAATTCATTTAATTTTTTAGATAAACTTGCTATATCTTCTTTTCTTTTTCTTGCTTCTACTTCATTTCTTGGTTTTTTCTTAAATACTTCATAAATTTTAGTTTGTATTTTTTTTCTTTCTAATTGATAATTTGCTAGTATTTTTTGTAATTTAGGGTTTAAGAAAATATTTGCTTTTTCCATTGGATAATTTCCTTTTCTATCACTTACATTAATGTTTGTTGTTCTTTTAACACCAAAAGCTTCTCTTTTTTCTTTAAATGTTTTTGATTTTTTTTTAAATATTGGCATGTTTTATTACCTTTTATAAATATTTTTAATTATTAATAATTAAATAGTAAATAATTATATTTAAAAAAGTATAAGTTATCTTTTAAAAAATATTTTCATTTTCCAGCTATCTTTTTTTTATAACTTTTAATTAATTTTACTTTTTTTTCTTCTAAAATTTTTATTTGAGCTTTTATTCTTTCTTTTTGTATGATATCGTGTGCTTTCATGCCTTTTAAAGTTGATAGAACATTATCTATTTTTTTAAGAGAAGCTGTATATTTATCTTTTACCTTTTGTTTTAAAGGAGAAGCTGGTTTTTTTACAGGCTTAATTGATTTTTTTGCAGATTTCATTGGTTTTTTTGCTGGCATATTTTTTCTCACCTCCTAGATATTTATTTTTTTTTCTTTTTGTTTTTTGAAAAGAAATAAATATAGATTATTGGTAAAATACCTAAAGTATTAAAAATAAAAATACATATAAACCAAGAAAGATGATTATTTTTTCCTGCTTTCCATAAACCAATTCCTTTCCAAATCATTTCCCAGATCATTATAGGTATTAACCATAATAAAATTGTTAGTTCACTCATATTCTCATATCACCTTATTTTTTTTATGTGCAAATAATTTCTATGCAGTTGTTACAAGTTAAATTTCCTGAACAAGAAGTACCAGATGGAAAAATAGGACCATTCGTATCACAAGCCTCTCCAGGACTTAAAATTCCATCTCCACAAACAGCTAAAGTATGTGCAGGAATAGAAACATTTTCTTTATTTATTAAAGAAGAGCCTGAATCAACCTCTTTTTCTAAAGCCTCTGTTGCTCTCCCTATATTTTTTGAAGTTGTAGATAAATAAAAAATTGCAAAAATAATTGTTCCTATGATAATTATACCTATAATAATTACAAGTTCAATTGAAAGTTGTGCTTTTTGATTTTTTATAAACATTTTTTTTCATTTTTTATTTAATATATATTTATTATGATATATTAATTTAAAAAAGTAATGTTTATTTTAAAAAAAAGAAATTGATAAATAGAGTTTATTAAAAATAAAAAAAAAGAAAAAAAAGAAAAAATAAAAGTTTATGAAACTACTTACATAGTTTCAATAACGTTTATTAAATCTTTAGCAGCGTTAGCTGTGTCTGCAGCATTCCAACCAGCAACAATTACGTTACCGTTTGCCATAGCACCAACAACATATTGTCCTGTTTCTGTTAAGTATTCGTTTGTAACACCTTCAGCTAATACATTAACTAAGTGTCCACCAACAATTACTTTGGGACCTGTTGGAAGCATTGATTCGTTATCTAAATACACGATTCTTTGTGTATTTGCATTCCAGTTAGCTGGAATAATAACATCTCCTGATGCTCCGCCAGTTACATTTGCTGATACTAATTTAGCAGTGATTCCGCTTTTTGTTTCTGTTTGTCCTGTTTCTGTGAAAACAAATGATTCTGAATTATCTTCTGATAATACAGTCATTTCTCCACCCATGAACATTTGAAGATATAATATAGAGTTAGGTACTTCAAACATTGCTTTAGAACTGTCGAATGAAACTTTAGAACCAAATCTTGTATAAGCCCAGTCCATATCGTCTGTTTCAACGTCGTCTAAATACCAGTTACCATTAGTGAAGTCATCTGTATCTAAAGTAAATTCATGGACTACTTTTCTAAAGTCTCCGTAATACTTTGTAGAACTACCGTAATCTCCTCTTCTAGCAATATCTTGGGTATATGGATCAACGAAAACATATGTTTCATCTCCAGTATCTTCAACAACTAAGAACACTGTATGCCAATCACTTCCTGATGTTGCATTACCATCGAAATGAGGTTGTGTTAAATTACCATCAACTGATTCGAAAGTTCCTAAGAATTCCCATGTAGCACCTGAACTTTTTCCAATATCATATTGTGTTGTACCAGCTAATGCCATTGAAAGTCCTTTTGTTTCAGTAAAGTAATAATTTACATCTACACCTGATGATGTTTCAAGAGTTTCATAGTTAGGAAGTGCGAATGCAGCGATATACTCACTTGTATCTGTAGTTCCTTTGTAAACAGTTAAATTTCCACCATCTACTTCAAAGTAATAATCTCTTCCACCTACATCTATTGTAGATTTATCAAGATTCTCTTCGTACATAGGAACAGAAACAAGTCTTCCTTTTTCATCATGCCATGTAACTTTGTTATCACCGAAATGTACTTCAGATACTGGTGTTTCTGTTGTAAGACCAAGGAATTCTATATAACCAAGACCTAATGGTAATTGGATTTTATCTCCAACTGCAAGACCAGCATCATTAACTGAGAAGTCTTCTCTATGCCATCTAGCGTCTTTGTTTGCAACTTGAACATAATTGATTGCGTTATTTGCATCGTAATCAAAAGTAACTGTCCATAAATCCTTAGTTCCTGATTTATAACCTGGTAATACTTTGTTATTTTCTAATTCAAGTAAAGAACCAGTTCCAACACTTAATTCAGCTATATCAACATTTACAGTACTTGTATCATCGTATACTTGTACAACTGAGATTGAATCTGCAAGAGTATATCCTGGGAATTCAACAGTATCGTTTTCAGCAAATAATTGTGTGCTTAAAACAGTTCCGTTTTGTAATAACTTAAGTTGTATTACTAAATCTCCACTAGATTGATATGCATTTCCAATTTCAACAGAATAGCTTTCATCATTTGAACCCATTACACTGATTGTGGAACCTGTTGTGTAAGCTTGTCTTCCACCAGAACCAACTAATGTTATTTTATTTTGAGAAACAGATTGTACATCATATTTTTCACCCATGAAATACATTTCAAGTGAAGAACCTGTTCCGAAATAAACACCGTTTGTGTTAGTTGCTGATGCAACACTGTAAGCTAATGGATCTGTAAAAGTAGCTCTGTATTCTATTTCTCCTGTGTTGATTAAAGCAATTAAGTCTTGTACTTTTCTATCTGTAGAAAACATTGCTTCTCCGTTAAGAGTAAGAGTTTCAACTATACTATTTTCATAGCTAGTCTCTCCAACAAGCTTTCCTTTTATATCTCCATCAAATAACTTATTATAGCTAAAATAATCAAGATCTATATTGAAAGCATCACCTGTATCTATGTCAATATCTATGATATCATCAACGTCACCAGAACCAACAGCAACTGATGCTGAAGAACTAGGCATACCAACATCTACAGTAACATCTTGAAGAGCTCCACCTGTAACAGAATCTCCTATTGAGGTATATGCTTTTTTACCAATAGCA
Organism: Candidatus Iainarchaeum sp.; assembly: GCA_937968065.1. GTDB lineage: Archaea > Iainarchaeota > Iainarchaeia > Iainarchaeales > CSSED10-239 > Forterrea. Next base: position 10,073 of record CALBUD010000038.1, read on the forward strand.
GCAGCAATATTACCTGCCCAAACAACATCTATTGGTTGTGCCATAGAACCAACTATAACACTTACAGCAGGAACACCACTTGCATTGAACATTGAATCCTTTGTGATATCCAAACTGAAATCATCGCCACCAACGTTAGCAGCAACTACAGATCCTGCAAGTAAAGCAGACAATCCAAGCGCAGCTACACCAGCTACGATTTTTTTTGTATTTATGTTTTTCATTTTTTATTCACCTTTTTTTTTTGTTTTTTTATATAAAACAAAGACTGAACCTGTTTTTTTATTTAATTTATTTTTAACAAAAAAATAATGTTAAAAAAGACAACAGATTCAAAACTACCAATATCTACACCTACTTAAAAAATCAAAGGCAGATTTTTAGATACTGATGTCTTCTGTAAGATAATTAAAGAGCAGTTTTGTTTAAAAACCTATCTTTTTTAGAAAATAAACGAAAGGCTTTTAAAGCAATATTCTTAAAAAATAACTGTTAATTTTAACAAATAAATGCCTGTTTATTTTCATTAAAATTAG
>CALBUD010000039.1 GCA_937968065.1 Candidatus Iainarchaeum sp.
AATACACTACAATTGATTGTTAATAAAATAGATGAATTAAATAGTGATGGAAATTTAGGCAATACAACTGATAGGTTAGGTCCTATCAGTCATAAAATTATAAATAAGTTATACATCAAATAATTTAAATAGGTATCTATTTTAATCTTCTAAATATAAATAGATTTCGGTTTAATTAATTAACTTTTACTTATTTGCTAATTTTATGATTCCTAAAATAAAGTAAAAGGAGGGATCTGCTATGATAAATATAAAAGCAATTATTTATTCTACCATAGTTGGAATTATAGGTTTTTATTTAATTGTAGAAATCATAAAAATTCTGTGGTAGTTTTTAGATGATAGGAGTTTAACTCCTATTTTTAAAATATTAAAAGGTGATTAATATAACTCGATATATAATACAAGTTTGTCAAGATTCAGATGGTGATATTGTTGAAGTTAAATTTAATGATTATACAACTAAGTTATTATCTGATGCTGTTAAAGAAATAGAAAATGGAATTTCATACAAAGTTAAGTGTTCTAATGGAAAAGAATATAATTTGACAGTTGGGGTTCATACTGTTAAAGGTATAAACAAAAAATTTCTTAGAACAGATCCTGATGGAATTAATATAAATAATCTTGACAACTTAGAAAAATACCATTGTTATAAGTAAAAGGGTTTTTCTTTTACTTTTTTTCTTTTTTTTTATAAAAACTCTTTATTTATCAACACTTTTAATCTATACATAATCATTAATCAACACAAACAAAACTTTTGTATTATTCAACAAAACCATATTTACCAAAACCTTTATATATTAGAAAAACCATATTATTTATATAGTTTTCCTTATTTTTATAAGATGGTTTATAAATATATGGTATAAGTTTATGGTGTAAAATAACTTTTTTTAGACAAAAATTAATTTTAAAAAGTAATAAGAGAATAGAGGTGCAAATAACATGGTAAAATGTCCAGAATGTGGAAACACAAAGGTCTACAGAGACTCAAAATCCGGAGAATATATCTGTAGTAAATGTCACACAGTCTTAACCGATGATCAAATAGACACAGGTAAAGATTGGAGAACTTTTGATAATTCAGAAAAACAAGAAAATATAGGTACTGGCTCTCCAATGAAATATACAAAAATAAATAAAGGTCTTGAAACAATGATTGAAAGATCAGGAAGAGACTTAAGAGGAAACAAACTTTCTACAAAATCAAGAGCTCAAATGTATAGATTAATCAAATGGCATAAAAGATCCTCAATTTCAAACTCAGTTCAAAGAAATTTATCAATAGCTTTAACAGAACTTAAAAGAATATCTTCTTATTTAAATATTCCAAATCCTTTAGTTGAAACAGCTGCTCTTTTATATAGAAAAACTGTAGAAAAAGGACTTATAAGAGGAAGATTAATTGAAGCTGTTGTTGCAGCTGTTCTTTACTCTGTTTGTAGAACATACAATGTTCCAAGAACATTAAATGAAATGGCAGAAGCTTCAGGTCTTACAAAAAAAGAAATTGGAAGAACCTATAGATTTATTGTAAAAGAACTTGATATTGCTGTTCCTTTAACAGATCCAAGTTATTATATCTCAAGATTTGTTTCTGTTTTAACTCTTTCTTCAGAAGTTGAAGCAAAAGCTAAAACTATTGTTAAAAAAGCAATTGCATCAGGTCTTATTTCAGGAAGAGGCCCTACAGGTGTTGCTGCAGCAGCAGTTTATATTGCTGCTTTAATGACTGGTGAGAGAAGAACACAAAAAGAAGTTGCAAATGTTGCTGGTGTAACAGAAGTTACTATCAGAAACAGATATAGAGAGCTTAAAGCAAAACTTAAGCTTAATATAGATGGTGAGTAAAAAGATTTTTTTTAAAAAATCTTTTTTTTTTCTTTTTTTTAATTTCTTTTTAAAAAAACAATATCTATTTATAGATTTCTTAACATAAATATATTTATTACTATTTTTATAAATGTGATTAATTATGAATGATACTACAGTTTATGATTTAGCAATTATTGGAGGAGGAGTTGCAGCAATGTCTTGTGCTCTTTATTCTGGAAGATATAAAATGTCAACAATAATGTTTACAGATTCTTTTGGAGGAGTTACAGCAACTGCTCATTTAATCTGTAATTATCCAGGTTTTTTAGAAGTTACTGGTATGGACTTAATGTCAAAGATGACAGAGCAAGTAACAAATTTAAAAATACCTATTCATTATGAAAAAGTTATGGACATAAAAAAAGAAAATGATTTATTTATTGTTAATTCAGATCAAAGAGCAATAAAAGCAAAAAAAATACTTCTTGCAATTGGAAAAAAAAAAAGAAATTTAAACATAGAAGATGAAGATAAATTTTTAGGAAAAGGTGTGCATTATTGTGCAACCTGTGATGGAGCTTTCTATAAAGACAAAATAGTTGGAGTTATAGGAGGTTCTGATGCTGCAGTAACAGCTGCTCTTTTACTTTCAGATATTGCAAAAAAAGTTTATATAATCTATAGAGGAACTTCTCTAAGAGCAGAACCTATGTGGCTTGATTCTTTACATAAACAAAAAAATGTAGAAATTTTATATAATTCTGAAATTTCAAAATTAATTGGTTCTGAAAAACTTGAAAAAATAATTCTTAAAGATAATAAAGAAATAATACTAGATGGAATTTTCATAGAAATTGGACATGTTCCAAATATTGATCTTTTAGAAAAATTAAATATAAGGCTTGATGATTTTGGAGAAATAATAGTTGATAAAGAACAAAGAACAAATGTTTCTGGTGTTTTTGCAGCTGGAGATTGTACAAATCATACAGAATTAAAACAAATTGTAACCTCAACTTCACAAGGAGCTATTGCTTCATACTTTATATTTAAAGATTTAAAAGCAAATGAAAGTAAAAATATACATAACAACCAATCAATTTATTAAATATATCCTTTATGATATTATATAGGGGTTTTTTATTTTACAAAAATAATTTTAGGAGTTTTTTTATGAGTGATGTAAATACAAAGTTAAAAAAATCTTTTGAGTCTATAAACAAAAATTTATATAGAACCAAAAAAGTTCTTGATCTTTATAATCCGCTCCATAATATTTTAAACGAACTTGTAAATAATTTTAAAGAAATTTCAGAAATTGTAGATAAACATAAATATTTAGAAAAAGAAGTTGAAGATGAAATAAAAAAAAGAGAGCTTATATCTTTGTTTAAAAAAATGAACACTGCTGTTTTAGAAATTAAAGACGATATAGATGCTTTTAATAAAGAAATGCAAAATGCAAATCAACTTTTAGAAAATTATAGATCTTATAGAAACTATACTTTTTCAGATACTTTAAATTCTCAAGAGTTTGTTAAAAAATTAATTGATTCTCTAAATATTAAAGAATTTATCTTAAAATTTAATGTTGTTGGAACAATTGATTTAAATGAAGTTTCAAATAAAGTTAAAGGAAAAAAACAAGGTATAGATATTATTGTTTCTTCAGAAAATATAAATCTTATATATAGCGAAATTCTAAAATCTAAAACTATTAAATTTAGATTAGTGTGTGATGTTATAACAATCTATTTTGAAAAAGATACTGTTCTTTATATAGAGGGACCTAGTAAAAAAATAAGATTGTGTGATATTGAAGCTCCAAACTTTAATGCAAAGGTTTTAGATATTTAATTTTTTTAAGAAAATAATTATTCTTTTAAAAAAATCTAACCTATCCTTTTTTATTCTTTTTTAACATTTATCTATATTATGGAAAGGCTTGTAAATATTATCAATGAACCAAACTGGAAATTACTTCTTTTTGATATTGTTAAATCAAATGATTTTGATATCTGGAATATTGATATTATTAATCTAACAGATCTTTATTTTAAAAAAATTCAAGAGTTAAAAGAAGAAAATCTATTAATTCCTGCAAATGCTCTTCTTGCAGCAAGTATTCTTTTAAAAATAAAAACATATACTTTAAAACTTACAAGTATAGAACCTGAAGAAGAGATAAAGATACCAACAGAAGAGGATTTTTTATCAAATGTTTTAAATTTAGAAAATCCAATAAGAAATAAAGAAGGTCAAGTTTCTTTAGATGATTTAATTGAAGCAATAGATACTATTATGAATAAACCAACAAAGAAAAACTTAGAAAAAATAATTCAAGAAAAAACAGAAATTGATTTTTTAATACCAAAGGCAACTGAAGACATTAATATAAGAACAAATAATCTTTATGATTCAATTAAAGTTAAAGCAGATAAAGAAGGATGTTTAACTTTTAAAAAACTATTATCTTTAGAGTCTTCTAATTTTGAGGTTGTTAACAATTTATTTATCCCTCTTTTATTTTTATATCAAGATCAAAAAATAAATGTTTGGCAAGATGATTTTTTTTCTGAAATTTTCATAAAAGTTATTTAATTTTTTTATAAACAAAATTATTTTAATTCTCTATTTTTTATAACTTTAAGATAACCTTTATAAATTATATGTTTGTATATATTATTGTTTTTATAGTATTTTTAAAACAATATATTTTTTAAAAAAACAGGCATTTTTGAGAATTTATATGAATATTAAACTTATAAAAATAATTAAAGATAAAAAAGCTCAAGTTTCAATAGAGATGATAATAATCTTAGGTCTTATAATTCTTACTGCAATTATTCTTGCAGCTTTTCTTTTAGGTCTTTTTAATAAAAACATCTCACA
>CALBUD010000040.1 GCA_937968065.1 Candidatus Iainarchaeum sp.
CGAGATCACTGTGTGACTGGAGTTCAGACGTGTGCTCTTCCGATCTTATTTTGAAAAAGATGAAGAAGAAAAACAAAAACTAATTAATCCTATAGATTCTAAGATAATTGCTATTGGTCTTAAAGAAAAAGATAAAGAATCTGTTATTTTTATGGGAGAAGATGAAAAAAAAATTTTAGAAGATTTTTGGAAATATTATTCTAATTTTAAAACAAATAATATTTTTTCAAAAATAGTTGGTTTTAATATTAAAAGTTTTGATATGTCTTTTTTAATATCTAGAAGTTTTATTAATAAAGTTAAAATTAAACCTTTTAGTTTAAAAGAAATAATGGATTTAAGAGAATATATAACTTGTTTTAGATATGGAAAGAGCAGAGGTACTTTAAAAGAGTTTGGAGAAGCTGTTGGTGTATCTTTAATAGATGATATGGATGGATCTATGGTTGCTGAGCTTTGTTATAAAAAAGATTATGCCTTAATTGAAAAATATCTTTTAAAAGACATGGAACTTACAGAAAAAGTTCATGATGTTTTAATGGAACTTGACATTGATAAGATTAAACAATATTAATTTTTTTAAAAAATAAAAAGTTCCTCTTTCTTTATCTTTAAATACTTTTCTCTTTATATAATTATTTATGAGCGACAAATGGTGTTGGGTTTACAACAAAGAAACCTTTAACAAAAACTTCAAAAAAAATATTAACTGAATTGTCTAGTCGTGAGTCTATATCTATTTTTGAATTAAATGAATTAGTGAATATATCAAACAGATGTATTAGAAATAATTTAAGAAAGCTTATTAATAACAACCTAATAAGTATAGTTATAGATACAGATGATTTAAGAAAGAAGCTTGTTAAACTTAAAAAAATTTAGTTTTTTTTTAAAAAGAAAAAATCTCCCCTCATGGTGTAATGGTAGCACAAAGGGCTGTAGACCTTTTAGAATCGGTTCAAATTCGGTTGAGGGGACCTTTTAATTATTTTATAACTTTATAGAAAATTTTAAAAACTCTATCTTCTATAATAATGTTATAAATTAAGAAAAAATATGATTAAAGATTTAAAAAACAATTTAATTTTGAAAAAATGTTATAAAAAACCTAACTTTGTAGATGATAAGTTTATTTTTAAATCTAAAAAATATCTTTTAAAAAATGATTTAGATTCTTTTTTTAGATTAGTTAAAATTAATCTTGAAAGTAAAAAAGTATATTCAAACAAGTTATTTCATCTTTATTTCTATTTATTATATCTTTTAGAAAAAAAAGAAAAAACAAATTCTTTTTTAAAACATTTCGTTTATTCTAAATTAAATTATAAAATGCATTTCCTTTTTGAAAACATAATAGATAAAGAAATTTATTTATTTTTAAAGAAAAATCATAAACTTTTTAAAGATATTAAAGGAAAAAAATATTTAATTGTAAAAATTGATAATGATTTTATAAAATTAAAAGAAATGTTTTATAAGTTTGATGACTTTAATGAAAAAACCATAAAAAAAGATGTTAAAGAATTAATCTCTTTTTTAAAAAAATTAATTAAATCAAAGAAGATTACAAAAAAAATAGCAAACAGTTTACTTAATTTAACTTATTTAGATATTTCTGATTCTTTTGATCATTATAAAAACAAAGATAAAATAAATTTAGATAAGTTTATTAAAAAAAAAGATTTTAAAATTTAAATTTTTTAACTAAAATTAAATAAAAAAATTTTTAATGAAAAAATAATTTTTTTCTTACCCTTTTTAAACCTTTTTCTTCATATATTATATATGATGTTAATATCATATTTACTTAATCTTTTTATTACTTATTATATAAAACTTGAAAGGAGTTGATTTACTTATGGATCAAGAAAAAAATATTAATCAATTTGGAGAACTTCCTTATTCATACGATGCTTTAGAGCTATTTATAGATAAAGAAACAATGAGTGTACATCATACAAAGCATCATAGAGCCTACTATGATAATTTTTTAAAAGCAATTACTGGAACTTCTTTTGAAAACAAAGCAGTTACTGAAATTTTAAAAGATCTTTCTCTTTTACCAGAAGATAAAAAACAAGCAATCATTAATAATGGTGGTGGGTATTTTAATCATAATTTCTTTTGGGATATAATGACTCCTTCATCTACAAAAAAACCATTAGAAAATCTAGAAAAAGAGATTATAGCTTCTTTTGAAAGTTTTGAAAATTTTAAAGAAAAATTTAAAGAAAAAGCATTAACTTTATTTGGATCAGGTTGGGTATGGCTTGTTTTAAACAAAGAAAGAAAATTAGAAATTATTCAAACCAAAAATCAAGATTCAGCTATATCTTTAGGTTTAAAACCAATTTTAGCTTTAGATGTTTGGGAGCATGCATATTATCTTAAATATCAAAACAAAAGAGCTGATTATGTTGATGCTTTCTGGAATGTTGTAAATTGGAAACAAGCAGAATATCTTTTTAATAGTTATTTATAACTATTTTTTTAATAATTTTTTTCTTATTTTCTATTTTCTTCTCGGCCAAGATGCCTCTCTCTTTCCAAAACAAATATATAAATTAAAGTAGCTAATATATATAAGTATTATTAAAAAAAAGAAAAATATGAATAAATTCAAAGTAGTTTCAAAATTTTCTCCAGCAGGAGATCAGGGAAAAGCAATTGAAGAACTATCAGACTCTTTAAAAAAAGGAAATAAATTACAAACTCTTAAAGGTATAACTGCAAGTGGAAAAACCTTTGTTGTTTCAAAGATTATAGAACAACATCAAAAACCAACCCTTGTTCTAGCACATAACAAAACCTTAGCAGCACAGCTTTATAGAGAACTAAAAGAATTCTTTCCAAATAATAAAGTTGAATATTTTGTATCATATTATGATTATTATCAACCAGAAAGCTATGTTCCTCAAAGAGATTTATATATTGAAAAAAACACAAAAATTAATGAAAAAATAGAAGAATTAAGACTTTCTGCAACAGCATCAATTGCTTCAAGAGAAGACACTATTGTTGTTGCTTCTGTTTCATGTATTTATTCTTTAGGAAATCCAGAAAAATTTAAAGAAATGGGTTTTGAATTATTTGTTGGACAAAATATTTTAAGACAAGATATTTTAGAAAAACTTGTTAACATACAATATGAAAGAAACGATATGGAGCTTTCACAAGGAAAGTTTAGAGTTAAAGGAGATGTTATTGATCTTATTTTAGGATATTCTCAAAATATTATAAGAATAGAACTTTTTGGAAAAAAAATAGATAGAATAACAGAGATTGATAAGATCACTGGTCAAGTATTATCAAAAATAAATAAACTATATGTTTTTCCAGCAAAACACTTTGTTGTTGATCAGACAACAAAAGAAAAAGCTTTAGAATCTATTGAAAAAGAGCTTAATGAAGTTTTGCCAAAAATGAATGTTTTAGAAGCACAAAGATTAAAACAAAGAACAATGTATGATTTAGAGATGATAAGAGAAGCAGGATACTGTTCTGGTATTGAAAATTATTCAAGACATTTTGATGGAAGAAAGAAAGGAGAAAGAGCATACACATTAATTGATTATTTTCCAAAAGATTTTCTTTTAGTTATTGATGAAAGTCATCAAACTTTACCACAACTTAGAGCTATGTATGCTGGAGATTTTTCAAGAAAAAAAAATTTAATTGATTATGGTTTTCGTCTTCCTTCAGCATATGATAATAGACCTTTAAAATTTATAGAATTTGAAAAAATTTTCATGAATAAAGTTATTTTTGTTTCAGCAACTCCTGGTGATTATGAACTTTCTAAATCTAAAAAAATATCAGAGCTTATTATTAGACCAACATGCTTAGTTGATCCTTTAATAGAATTGCAAAAATCAGAAGGACAAGTAAATCATTTAATAAAAAATATTAATGAAACAACTAAAAAAGGATTTAGAACTCTTGTAACAACTTTAACAAAAAAACTTGCTGAAGAAATATCAGAATATTTTGCAGAACAAAATATAAAAACAAGATATTTACATTCAGAGATTAATACTTTAGAAAGAACAGAGATTATAAGAGAATTACGTTTAGGAAAATTTGATTGTCTTGTTGGTATTAATCTTTTAAGAGAGGGTCTTGATATTCCTGAAGTTGGTTTAATTGGTATTTTAGATGCTGATAAAGAAGGTTTTTTAAGAGATCAAAGAAGTCTAATACAAATTATTGGAAGAGCTGCAAGAAATAAAGATTCAAAAGTTATTCTTTATGCTGATAGAATTACAGATTCAATTAAAAAAGCAGTTGATGAGACAGAAAGAAGAAGAAATATACAACTTGCTTATAATAAAAAGAATAATATTAATCCTAAGACAATAGTTAAACCAATTGAAGAAAAACATACAGAAATTAAAGATGTTAAATCTATTCCTAAAAAAGATATTTCAAGAATGCTTGTAGAGCTTGAAAAAGAAATGAGAAAAGCTTCAGATAATCTTGATTTTGAAACAGCTATTACTTTAAGAGATAAAATAAATCTTTTAAAGACAAGAAAATAAAGGTTTTAAAAGGTTCAATTCCCGTCAGAAGCTTTTTAAAAAATACTCTTTGGCAGTGAGTAAATAGCACTTTTTTTCCTTTTGTAAAAAGGAATATATTTATATACTTTCCTATATACTATATTTATATGGATAAAAGCTATTTAGAAAGAATAATTTTAGATCAGTCAGAAGATCTTAAAAAGATGGATTTAGGTTTATCTAGAGATAAACTTTTAGAATTAGATACTCATATAAAATCAAAAATAAATATAATTATAACTGGAGTTAGAAGGTGTGGTAAATCTACTTTATTATTACAGATAATGAATAAATATTATAAAAATAAATTTTATTATTTAAGATTTGCAGATGAAAGATTGTCAAATATACAAATAGAAGATTATCAAAAAATATATGAAGTTTTCTTAGCTAATTTCAATAAAAATAATATTTTCTTTTTTGATGAAATACAAGGAAAACCAAATTGGGATAAGTTTGTTAATAGATTATATGAAACAGGAAATAAATTTTATATAACGGGATCTAATTCAGAACTTTTAAGTAAAGAAATATCTACACATCTAACTGGTAGGCATTTAGATATAGAATTATATCCTTTTTCATTTAAAGAATATTTAAATTATAAAAAAATAGATATAGATTATAGATTTACAAAAAATTTAATAAAAATAGAAAAAGAACTAAATAATTATTTAAAAAATGGTGGCTTTCCACAAGTGGTTGTTGAAAATAATACTTTCTTACTTGAAGAAATATATGAAGATATAATTAATAAAGATGTTTTATTGAGATATAATTTAAATGATGTTTCTACTTTCAAAAAAATAGTATTATTTTTAATCTCAAATGTTTCTAAAGAATTTTCTTATAATTCAATTAAAAAAATGTATAATTTAGGTAATTCAGATACTGTTAGAAACTATATTTCTTATTTAACAAACTCATATTTATTATTTGAATTGCCAAAATATGATTATTCTTTAAAAAAGCAAGAAACTTATGCTAAAAAAATATATGCAATAGATACTGGACTTATAAATAAGATGGCTTTTGGTTTTTCAGAAAATATAGGTAGATTATATGAAAATTTAGTTTTTATAGAATTAAAGAGAAGAGGTAAAAATATTTATTTTTGGAAAGATAAACTTGATTATGAAGTTGATTTTATGACTGTGGAAAAAAATAAAGTGACTTCTTTAATTCAAGTAACTTATGATTTAAGTAATTTTAAGACTAAAAAAAGAGAAATTAAAGGTTTGCTTTCTGGGTTAAAAGAGTTTAAATTAAAAAAAGGAATAATAATAACTAATAATTTAGAAAAAGAAGAAACTGTAGATAATAAAATAATTAAATATATACCTTTATGGAAATGGTTATTGGATTAAAAAGAGTGCTTTTAACTCAAGGTTCAATTCCTGCCAGAAGCTTTTGCTAACGCAGGTTTGGAGTCTGCAGTTTTCAGTCTGGAGAGCTTTAAACAGTTGGTTTACAGCAATCTTATTCTATAAAGTATCAAAAACAAATTCTTGCAAAGATTCCTTTAATCTTTGGAAAATCTATAAAAAGTCATACTTTTTCTATAGAAGTCATACTTTCTAATATTAATTCTAATATAGATAAGATAAATGAGAATGATAGGTCTGTTAAACTTACAAGGTTGATTTTAAGGTACCATATCTTTTAAAAGAAGAAAAAGATATTAAAAAATATATTAAAAACATTAAAGAGAGTGAGGATGTTTTTATTGATAATAATATAAAAAAAAATTAAGGATTTTAATGATTTTAAAGAGGTAATATCTAAGTTTAATCAAGAATATAATAACACAGATGATTATCTTGTGTTATTTACAAAAGCTTTAGAGGTTAATGTTTTTAATAGTATTAAGGACGAGAATTTTAAAAGATTTATAATAGATAATGATCTTTTTAATAGGTTGAAGTATTATTGTGAAAGATGAGTTATTTTTCTAAATTATTGATTGAAAATAGTTCAGAAAGGATTTTTAAATGTTTTGTTATTCTGTATTTATAGCTATTGTTTTATAGCTATTGTTTTATAGCTATTTTTAAAATATTTAAAAATGTAGATTATATGATTAGAAAAACTAACTTGGATTTTGATAAAAAAAGAAAAACAAGCTCTCAACCTTTTTTAGAAAAAAATGTTGACGAAAAAAGAAAAGCAATCTCTCCATTAGTAGCAACCATTCTAATAATAGTTGTTGCTGTTGCAATAATAATGATTGTTTTAAACTGGGGAAAAGCTTTTACACAAGGAGGTCTTCAAGATGCAACAAATGTTACAAGTTTTACAACTTCTGATGCTAGTAGTTTTATTTTCAGACCAGATATTAAAGGACAAACTTTAACCTTTACTTATTCTCCACCAGCTTCTTTAAAAAGTCAAACAATAATTGTTGATAGATTTTCAGTTCTTGGTTATGAAGGAATAATAGATATTGATCCTCCAGTAACTTTAAGAGAAGGTTTAACTGGTATACAAAATTTAGATTTATCTTCTTTAGATATTCAAGAAAGAACAATAACAATTGTTTTTTATACAACAAATAATGAAATCATTACTTTAAAAAATATTGATTTAATAAATTATGTTCCTCCAGAATATGAATATTATTTATATGGTTGGGGTTCAAATTATTATGGGAAATTAACGTTTTTTTTAAATTTAGATGTAATATCTGCTGGTCAGGAACATTCATTAGGTATTAGAAACGGAGAGCTTTATGCTTGGGGTTATAATCAGTATGGTCAACTTGGAGATGGCACAACCTATAATGAACTTGTTCCCACAAGAATCGGAACTGATAGTGATTGGACAATGATCTCTGCTAGTGGAAGTCATTCATTAGGTATCAGAAACGGAGAGCTTTATGCTTGGGGTGAGAATGTTTATGGTCAACTTGGAGATGGCACAACTGATGATAAACTTGTTCCCACAAGAATTGGAACTGATAGTGATTGGACAATAGTCTCTGCTGGTTATGAACATTCATTTGGTTTAAAAAATAGTTGAATAAAATTTAAAAAACTTGATAAAAACAAGAAGATTTTTGCATTCTATTACCTTGGATATAGATATATATTTCTACTTGTTATAAAAGAACGCTTTTCACTTTAGGTTCAATTCCCGTCAGAAGCTTTTATTATTTTTTAAAAATTATTTTGCTTCTGGAACAAAATTAAAATTTTTATCAAGTCTATATCCATTTTCAGGAGTAAAATAAACTTCAAATCCAAATTTTTTTAAAATATTTAAAACATTAAAAACAGTTTTTTTATTTTTTTTATTCCCTTCCATAGTGGATGCTTTATGCACTAAAAACCTTGTAATTTTTTTTCTTGTTTCTAACAAGCTTTTATTTTCTGAAATTGATTTTTGAATTTCTTGTGTTATATTTTTCATAAAAACATGATTTATCTTTATTGTTGTATACCCTAAAACTTTTTTTTCAGGATTTACAATTGCAATTACTTCATATCCATGTTTTGTTTTAGAATATTTAAAAATACCATCTATAAAAAGAAAAAGATCAGGAATTGCATTTCCTTTGTTAAATTTTGGATTTTTAGAAGAATCTTGTAATTTAAAATAAAATAAACTTCCTTTTTGTCTAATATCTTTAGTTCTTTTTTTAGATAATCTTTTTTCTAAAATATTTTTAAAAATTACATCATATCTTTTATTATTTATAACACTAAAAGAATTTAATCTATCTCCAGAAACATTAATTGCTTTTTCTCCAGGATGTTTATAAAAAGTTATTTTTCTAAGATTATTTATATCAATTTTTTTTAAACTATCAATTTCTGAAAGATATTTATCTCTTCCAATTTTTGGTTTTGGAATTATTCTTGGTATTATTTTTTTTGGTTTCATTTTTCTCTTATATAATTAAATCTATTATCTAATCTATAACCTGTTTCAGGAGTAAAAACAATTTCCATGCCAAGACTTGGTAGCATTTCAAAAAGATGTATTTTATATTCTGCATTTTTTTTATTTTTAGAATTTAAATAAGGATTTATTTTTTCAATAAATTGTTCTGGAGTAACTTTGATATTATTAATTCTAATTGTTGTATACCCAATAGGTCTTCCATTTTTAGGATCAATTACAGAAATTATTTGATATTTAATTGTTCTTTTTCTATCTTTTATAAAAGAAACAATATCTGATAAAGAAGGAAGAGCAATTCCATATTCTTCTCTTTTAGAATTTCTTTTAGTTATGTGAGTGTGCAAAAGTTGTGCTCTATTTTCAAGATTTCTAATTTTTCTTCTTATATTTTCTTTTATTTTTTCATTAAGTATTCTTTCAAGCTTAGCTGTGTTTTTTCCAACATGATTTTTTTGTCTATTATTAGAAACATCATGTATTCCTTTACCTGGTACTGAAAGTAATTGTATTTCTTTATTTTTAATATCTGCATCTTTTTTTAAAACATTTTCAAATTTATTTTTACCAATTTTTGATTTTCTAAATATTACAGGTTTCATATATATAAAATAAGGTAAATAGTATTTTAAATGTATGAGCTTTAATGTAGATATACATAAAAAGTTTGTTTTCTTAAACCTTCTTTTTTTAAACATATTGCTTTACATTAGATATATAAACTAATTTTTTTAAAAAAGGTGTTTTTTATGCTTGAAAGATATACAGTAATTGACATTGAAACAACAGGGCTTAACAGAGAGAAAGATCAAATAACTGAGATTGCTGCTTTAAGAGTTGAAGGAAATAGAATTATTGAAAAATTTGAAACATTAATAAATCCTTTAATAAAAATACCGGCTGAAATAACTCAAATAACAGGAATTACAGATCAAATGGTTAAAAAACAACCAACAATTTCAGAAGTTTTACCAAAGTTTAAAGAATTTATAAAAAACGATATTTTAGTTGCACATAATTCTATTTTTGATATTGGTTTTTTAAATTATAATTATTCTAAATATTATAATAAACCTTTAGAAAATAAAGATTTATGTACTTTAAATCTTGCAAAAAAATTAGTTTCTTCAATACCAAGTTATAGATTATCTTCTTTATGTAATTATTTTGATATAAAAAATGATAATTATCATAGAGCAATGGCAGATGTTTATGCTACAACAAAACTATTTTTAAAATTTCAAGCAATTATGCATAATAATGGTTTAAAAGAAGATCAAGATATTTTAAAATTCTATCAAGATCCTTTAGCAAAATTAAATCTTTCTTTAACAATTTTAATTTAATTTTTTATTTATTACTTAGTGGCATTATTATCCATAAGATAATATATAAAAGTAGAAAGGTTCCAAAACTTATAAATGTCAAAATAACCCATATAATTCTTACAATTGTTGGATCAGTATTAAAATATTCTGAAAATCCTCCATAAACTCCACCTAAAACAAATTCTTTTTTACTTCTCTTTAATCATTTTTTCATATCTTATCAATCAGTTTATAAATTTTAATAGTTATATAATATATATTAATAAGTAATATATATTTAAAAAAACTATGATTTAATATGGAATATACAAAAGATTTTTTATGGAAAAAAGATTTAAAAGTATCAGAGTTAATTAAAGCTTATGGAAATATAGGATTTCAAAGTTATGAACTTAAAAGAGCTTCTGATTTAATTATAAAAATGAAAAAAGAGGGTGCTAAAATTTATTTTTCATTTACTTCAAACATGGTAACTTCTGGTCTTAGAGGTTTTTTTGCACAAATTATTGAAAAAAAAATGTGTGATGTTATTGTTACAACTGTAGGTTCAATTGAAGAAGATATTATGAAAGCAGATGGTGATAATTTTATTTTATCTTCTTTTTCTTCAAATGATGAAGAATTATATGAAAGAGGAGAAAACAGAGTTGGAAATATTTTAATTACCAATGATCAATATCAAAAATTAGAAGAAAAAATTAAAACTTTACTTTTAGATATTTATAAAGACAAGAAAAGATTAACTATTTCAGAACTTTTAAGAGAGATTGGTTTAAGACTTAATGATGAATCCTCAATTCTTTATCAAGCAGCTAAAAATAATGTACCAATATTTTGTCCTGCAATAACAGACGGTTCTTTTGGTTTTCAACTTTATTTATTTAAAGATGAACATAAAGATTTTGAGATAGATATAATTAATGATTTTAAAAATATTATTTTTTCAACATCTCATGATGAAAAAAAAGGAATAATTGCTCTTGGTGGTGGAGTTTCAAAACATCATGTTATTTTAACTACTTTAATAAATGGTGGTGCAGATTATGCACTTTACATGACAACAGCATCTCCAAGATCAGGTAGTCTTTCTGGAGCAACAACTGATGAAGCAAAATCATGGGGAAAAATAAAAGATAATTCTGATGCTGTAACTGTTGTTGGAGATGTTACAATAACTTTTCCTTTAGCTATGGTTTCTGCTTTAGATATTTTATCTTTTGAAAATATAATTTAATTTTTTGAAAAATTATGAAATCAAATGCCAAATTTATTTTTTCTAAAAAAAAAGTTTTAGAAGAATATAAAAAAATAAATGAAATATCAGATATTGTAGCATATAGTGTAAAGTCAAATCCATATATTACAAATATTTTAGAAGAAAACACCTCTTCTAATTTTTTAATACATCATATAAATGAAATTAAAAATATAGAAGATAAAGAAAGAATATGGTTTATGCTTCATTCTCCTGATAAAGAAGAAATCTCTTTTATTTTTAAAGAAAAAATTAATAAATTTATTGTTGATAATAAAAATGATTTAGATTTTTTACTTAAAGAAATTAAAAAAGAAAATAAAAAAATAACTTTACTTTTAAGAATGAGACTTAAAGAGTATACAGTAGTTACAGGTAAATTTTTTGTATATGGTTTTTATTCAAAAGAAATAAATCTATTAATAAAAGAAATTAAAGATAATCCTTTTATTGAAAAGATTGGTATTCATTTCCATAGAAAAACACAAAATTTATCTGAATGGTCTCTTTTAGAAGAAATTTCTTCGTCTTTATTAAAAGAAACTTTAGATTATCTAGATTTCTTAGACATTGGTGGAGGGCTTCCTGTTGTTTATAAAAATATTAATCCAAAATCAATAGATGTTATTTATAAAAATATAAAAGAATTAAAAGAATTTTTAAATAACCAAAATATAAAATTAATAACAGAACCTGGAAGATCAATTGCAGCTCCTTCAGGAGTTTTAGAAACAACAATTAAAAATATTGTAGATGATACTATTTTTGTTGATGCTTCTTTATTTAATTGTTCAATGGATACTCTTATAACTCACATTAAACTTTTAGTTAAAGGAGAAGAGGATAAAGAACAAGGAAAAGCATACACAATAAAAGGATTAACTCCAGCATCAGAAGATATTTTTAGATATAAAGTTTATTTTAAAGAAGAAAATCTTCCAAAGATAGGAGATAAAATAACTTTTTTAAATGCTGGAGCATATATTTATTATACTGATTTATTTAATCTTGAAAAACCTAAAATAGAAATTATTTATTAATTATTTTAATAAAAAATAAACTTATACTTTTTAAACTATTTGTTTCATAAATATATATTATATATTAAT